>NZ_SNYJ01000024.1 GCF_004363045.1 Aureibacillus halotolerans | reverse complement strand
AGATCACCTTTCGTTCAGGTTCTCCTTTTTTTGCTTTACCCGCGATGAATAAAGAACAGAATTTTATGAAATTATTTATGCAACATTAGTGAGTTTTTATACGAAATTCCTCCCAAGTTTTGCTTCGTAAGCTCCCTTATAAATATGGCAACATGGATATTCTTCATACCACATCACTCCTCTCGACATTCAAAACGCTAACCTAAGGGTTATTCGCACTTTATTTACAATATCCTTCTGTTTTGGATAACTCAGGTGGTGAGCGGCTATTCCATTGGTACCTTGTGTACACATTCATTCAAACTGGCTGTCTCATTTCTACTTTTTTTGATAGTATGAATTTAGAAGAATAAAGCGAAGGAGGAAACCAAATGGAAGAGTTCAAGGAATACTTAGCAGGGGTTGACCACCCAGACCAGCGGGAGCGAATGGAAGAATTGTTTGCTTGGGTGTCAACGACATTTCCACAGCTAGAAAGAAGAGTTGCTTGGAACCAACCAATGTTTACGGATCACGGGACATTTATTATTGGCTTTAGCATGGCCAATCATCATATGTCTGTTGCCCCTGAGCAAGTGGTCATTGATCATTTTTCTGACGACATTGTCCAGGCGGGCTATGATCACACAAAGCAATTGCTTCGTATCAAATGGAAGCTGCCGCTTGATTATTCGTTACTTGAGCAAATCATCGCATTCAATATAAAAGATAAGGCAGACTGTACAACGTTTTGGAGGAAATAAAAGGGATGCAAATGCATTGTTAAAAACCTTCTTTGATGAAAAGCTACTGGATATACACCTAGTGGCTTATTTTTGTGGTCATTTTTTGTGAGTGTGTTTTATAGGTGGCCTTCTGGTAAAGTGGGAAAAGTGTGTGCCACTTTAAAGGCTTCCAAATACATCACGTTGCACAAGAACCACCCTTGCGATACGATGAAATCAACAGCTTTCGGTGATGTCTCTGTTAGACATGTGGTAAGACATCTTAATGAGCATTGAGGGGGACATGGAATGACGGAGCAAATGGTACAAAGGCGTGTACGAGAAGCGACGTATCTTGCTGCAGAGAAGGCGTGGAGTTATCGGGTTATCCTGCGGTTTTGTTTTACGCAGCATGAACGAATGAAACAGTTTCTATACATAGAGGACATAGAGGCATATTTGAAAACCCTTCCTTCGTTTAGTCACTATGACTTAGATGATGTACAGCAGGATGTGCAGCAGCTTGTGCAATGGGGGAATTTGAAGGCGCAGCAAGAGACAGGACGGGTCAACACCGTTGATGAATTTAAAAAGAAACGGTTTCGCTATCAGTGCACACCTTTCACCGTGGAGTTTGAACGGACGCTTGTTCGTATGGAACAACAGGGCGATGAATTTGGTGGATCGTTAGAGCGCTCCCAGTTTCAGCGGTTGTATGAGAAGCTGCAGCTTGTGCAGGATAGTCTGACGTCAACCATTACGGATGAGGAATGTGCGCAACGTTGGGATGATGTGATGATGTATTTCCGGGCGATTACGGAAAATACCTCGGATTATTTTGCTCATATTGACGGTGAACAGGCGAATGAACGGATGCAGCAGGAGGCCTTTCTTGTGTACAAGGATCGCTTTACGTCCTATTTGCGCGATTTTATTCGCTCACTACAACGGATGGGTTTGCATATTCAGTCGCTCCTCAATGAGTTGACTCCTCGGGAGACGACGGCCTTTTTTGAGCAGGTTGCTCGTCATAAAGCCAAGGTGGTCCACTTTGAGGAGACGGATGAGACAGCGGTGTTGCAAGAGTACGCAGAACGCTGGCGCAATTTAGCTGACTGGTTTATCGGATCAGAGACGAGGCAAAGTGAGTTTTCTCTCATCCAAGAACGTACGGCGGAAACGATTCGGCGTGTCACTCGTACGGCTCAGCAGTTAGGTGAGCGAGATCAGCATTTTCGCAGCCGCAAGAAAGATTATCTTCATTTAGCGGAATGGTTTGAAGGATTGACGTCTATGGAAGAGGCGCATCGCCTTTCTGCCGCGGTGTTTGGTGTGTTCCACACGAAACATCTTCAAGCGGAGCCGAAAGTGACGGAAAACATTTATATGGATGTCTGGGAAACGGAAGCATCGGTGCATGAAACGACGCCGCGTATTCGCAATTACGGGGAAAAAACGAAGGCAGGCGCTGTTGAAGAGCACAAGGCTGAAAAAGAGGCGCAACGAGAGGCTTTTCTCGCACAACGGAAGCAGGAGCGGTTGATCGTAGAACGGTATATCAATGGCAATGAAATTCGATTTCGTGATTTGCATACGATCGAGCCGCCTGTGCGAAAGCTGTTTCTTAGCTGGCTCAGCCGGGCGATGATGAAAGAAACGCGTCAAATCAAAACCGAATTTGGACATGACGTTGTCGTGCATATCGATCTCTCTGCTCCGCCCGTCCTATTGACTGCAGAGGATGGTGAGCTCCAGCTCCCAGATGTCGTGTTTAAGTTTAAAGAGGGGGCAGGTTCATAATGGAAGAAAAACCATTTGATGAAAAAGCAGTGTACGCTCTTGCCCTTCTTTTTGAGAATTTTTGGATTCTCCGATCAGACGATCCAGCGGCGTACCAGACAATACGTGAACGGGAGCATGTAGTGAAGCGTTATGTATCTGATAAGTTTGGGTACGATCTTATGGTTCATCAGCATTTTGCCAAGCTGGAGAAAATGCCGGTTGACCCGAAGCCTTGGATGGGAATTCAAGCCTTTCAGGAGCCACTGGATTATGCTATTTTTTGCTGTGGTCTGGCGTTTGCGGAACAAAAATCGGCGGATGAGCAATTTCTCTTGTCAGACCTTGCCGATGATATTGCCACGATGTACCCTGGGGCGATGCCATTGGATTGGACGTTGTTTCAGCATCGTAAGTCGCTTGTCCGGGCATTAAAAATGCTCTCAGAACTGCGCATTCTGCAAGTCGTAGACGGTGATCTAGAAGGGTACGTCCGCAGTGAAGACACGGATGTCCTTTATGAAATCACGGTGTATGCGAGGTATTTTATGCGTTCCTATCCAGAAAATCTCTTCCAATTTCGCTCCATTCAATCGCTGCTTGAGAAGGGATGGGAGAGACATCGTACAGATGAACGTCGCAAACGTGTCTATCGTCAGCTGATGCTCTCGCCTGCGGTCCATCGGTCATCGGGAGACGATGCGGATTTTGCCTACATTCGACAATTCCGCAACCGTCTTCGTGAAGATTTCGAGGAGCATACCCCTTTTACTCTAGAAACGTATAAAAACACTGCTATGTTGGTTTCTCATGACCGTCCCCAAAGGTATACGCTCTTTCCAGGCAATAAGGGCATCATGGATGTATTGCTGCATTTTGCTGCGGTCGTTCGAAGCAAGGTCGAGGAGAATGAAGATATGATCAACGAATTTGGCGATGTGCGTTTGCCGATGGCGGAAGCGACGCAATGGGTGATTGAAACCAAAGAGGTTTACGGTGATGGCTGGAGCAAGGCGTATCGAGAGGCTGGGCAAGCCTCTCTGATGACAGACATCACCAATACGTTAATTGACTGGGAAATGGCTAAGGTAGATGAGGACTACGGCATGGTCGTCCTTCATTCTGCATTCGGTCGCATGTACGGCGTGTATCCAAAAGATTTTGAGGAGGAACACCAATGAGAGCAGAGCAACGTTGGCAGATGAACCGTGCGGGCTTGTTCAATTTTTGGTATTACGACGAAGAAACGTTTGATTTTGCTGATGGCAAGCTGCTGTTGCGCGGAAGCAACGGTTCGGGAAAATCGGTGACAATGCAAAGCCTTCTGCCAGTTCTTCTCGACGGCAGAAAAACGCCAGACCGCCTTGATCCCTTCGGTTCAAAAGCGCGACGGATGGAAGACTACTTGCTTGGAGAGAAGGATGTCGTGAATCGTGACGAGCGAACAGGCTACCTTTTTCTTGAATATAAGCGAAAATCGACCGAGCAGTATATTACGACTGGCATTGGGTTGCAGGCAAAACGGCACAAACCGATGAAATTCTGGGGGTTTGTCATCACAGATAACCGCCGCATCGGTCATCATTTCGAGTTGTATAATGAGACTACTGAAGGTGGAGAACGAAAGAAAATTCCGCTGTCTCGCATCGAGCTTGAGAACCGGATAGCTGACGGCGGTACGGTCGTGCAAACAGCGGAGGAATACAAGAACCTCGTCAACCGTCATATTTTTGGGTTTCAGTCTTCGGAAGCGTTTGACGAACTCATTAAGTTGCTCATTCAAATTCGCAGCCCGAAGCTCTCTAAGGAATATAAGCCGACTGCGATTTATGACATTCTTGAAGCCGCTTTGCCAGCATTGACCGATGACGATTTACGCCATCTGTCCGATACGATTGAACAGATGGATGAAACCCGGCAGCATATGGAGCAGCTGGAACGAGAGCTGTCGGCACTTGGGAAGATTAATCAAAAGTATACACAGTACAATCAACGTCAACTAGCGGATCAGGTCAGCGAGTTTTTGAAGGCAAAGCGTAGGCTTGCAAAGGAAGAACGCGAGCTTGAAGAACTGGCGAACAACCAGTCTTCTTTAGAGCAAGAGATCACCGACCTGACCGCTTCGATCTCAACACTTGACCAGCAGCGTGAAACACTGGAGAAGCAAGAGCATCGCTTACGCTCACACAAGGTATGGCAAATGGAAAAAGAGCTCGCAGAAGAACAACAGCAGCTCAAAGAGAGAAAACATCGCGTTAAACAGCTGCAGCAAAAGGAAGAAGAAAAGCGACGCCAGGAACTTGCAGCGAAGGAACGGATTCGCACTTTGGAGGCAGAAGGCGCGACTGTTGAACACGATGCCGTCCGCCAGCTTGAGGACCTCGAAGGAAGTGCGTTAGAAGCGTCTTTTTCTGGTCATGCGAACAATGCAGCTGCCTACAACAATGACACGGCGTTTGATTTTATGCTCTGGGATCAAGAGGCATCCACTCACCAAGCCTTTCTCTCAGAAGCAGAAGAAGCATTGCGGCTTTTAGAAGATGAAAAAGGAAAAGCGGCAGCAAAGCGACTGGAATTAAATGATGTCCAAATCGCTATGGAGAAGAAACAAGACGATAAAAAGGCCTGGTTAGACACGTTTGATGCAGAAAAAGAAAAGCAAATTGAGCTCATTCGCCAATGGATGGATACGTCCCCGCAGATTCAGAAAGAAGGGGAAGAGGCGTTCCGTCAAAGTACGCGTCATGTGTACCAGCTTTTCGAGGAAGCGGAGTACAACAACGTCCTCCAGCCTTTTCAAAAGGCAATTGAGCCGCTGGTGGATGCCCAAAAAACGACAGTCGCAGAAATGGACGTAGCTCTGAAAGAAAACGGTTTGAAGCAGAATGCGTTGACCGAAGAGCTGAACGCTTGGAAAAAGAAAAAGGATCCAGAGCCGGAACGTTCTCCTGCTGTACGTGCCTCTAGAAGCCGGTTGAAAGACACGGGCACTGCATTTGAGCCGTTATGGGCGACAGTGGAGTTTCAAGACGATGTGCCAGAAGAACACCGCATTCGCATCGAGGCGGCGCTTGAAGACATGGGGATGCTTGATGCCTTGGTTACAGCGACAGATCGAGTGACGGTAGAGCATGATCGCGTTTTGATCCCCAATCCGCAGTTGCTTTCCCATACTCTCGCGGATTATTTAAAACCGTCGTTGCACGCAGACAGTTCCTTGCCTGTTGAACGAGTCGCCAACGTGCTGCAAAGCATCTTGATTGGAGATGAGGGGGGTGGCATAACTTCCATTAGCGAGAGTGGGGCTTACGAAATTGGTCTTGAAAAAGGGCATGCACTCCCGCTTGATCATGTGCGTTTTATTGGGAGAACGGCGAGGGAACGGTACAAGCAACAACAAATCGCTGCACTTCAAAACGATCTGGACTTGTTGGTAGACGAGGCGCGTTCTTTAGATGAGAGAAAGGTGGAGGCAGCTAGCCTTGTCAAACACCTACAGTCCCATCTGTCTCGCTTTCCTTCAGGAAAAGATTTAGTGGAGATTTGGAGACAGCTTGAGAAGGTTCAAATTGAATTGGATCAACTCAACAACCGCATTACTGATCTTGCCAATCAGTCGAGAGCGCTCGATAAAGAGGTGCAAGCGCGACACCAACATATTCAATCGATTACAGAAGACCATGAGATTGAGTTGACCTTTGCAGGGTATCGAGCGGCCAAAGAGGCGATGATCATCTATCTGCGGGAGCTTCAGGAGCTGAAGCGACTCAAGAGCCAGCTAGAAAATGTGAAGCAACGGTCAGCGGATGTTGTCATTCGTTTGGAAGAGCTGATGGAAGATGTCGATGAGTTGAAGGGTGAGCTGAACGAAGAGGAAGATCGTGTGCAGCGAATCAACCTCAATGTGACACAGTTGGAAGAGCAGCTTCAAAAGGCGGGTGCCGACGACATTCGTCGCCAAATCAAGCAGGTCATGACTGACAAAACGTCTACCGAACAATTGTTACAAACGAAGCGAAGTGATTTCAGCAGCAAGGAGACCGAGCTACGCTATTCAAAAACCTCCCTTGGGCAGAAGCAAAAAGATGTCGATTTCTCGCAAAAATTTGCATTGCTTTGGACGGACACTGTTCGTGCGGAAGGCAAACGTGGATTTGTCCTTCCAGAGGAGGATTGGGACGACGTTGATCAGGTCGCAAGAACGATTGGGCAAGCCTTCGGTGAAGCGGCGAAAAAAGACAAGTCCGTCGTTGAAAATCAGCTTACCTCTGCTTTTTACGAGCAGCAGACGACCCTTGTTGAATTTAGGATGCAGCTGTTTCAACACGCTGCTGATATGCCTACGTGGAAAAATGAGGCGCTCACAGAGGAACAGGAAAGGCTGCTCGAGGTGTGGAAAGAGAAAGCGAGCAGACGTATTGTTGAGCTCGACATGCGTGGGCAGCAGGTAAGTCCTTACGTGGTGGAACAAAAAGTAGAAGAACATCGTGAGCAGCAAAAGGATATTTTAGACGAAGCGGATCGTGCGCTCTATGAAGAGATTCTCTTTAAGTCGGTGGGAATGAAGCTCCGCAGCCGAATTCAAAGGGCGGAAAAATGGGCAAAAGACATGGACAAGCTGATGGGCAACCGAAACATCTCCTCTGGCATTGTATTCTCTATTCGCTGGCGTCCGAGAACAGCGGATGTGGAAGAGGAAATGGACACGCGTGACTTGGTCCACTTACTGAAGCAAGATGCGAATCTCCTAAAAGAAGAAGATCTCGACCGCATTACGGCTCACTTTCGCTCTAAAATTAACAGAGCTAAGGAATGGATTGAAGAACAGGGAGAAGGGCAGACACTTCTCCAAGTGTTAAAAGAAGTGCTAGACTACCGAAAATGGTTTTCTTTCGAGCTCTCCTTTCAACGGACGAATGAGCCTGTTCGCGAGCTCTCCAATAACCAATTTTTCAAATTCAGTGGGGGAGAAAAGGCACTGGCGATGTACATTCCATTGCTCACCGCGTGTTACTCAAGGTACCAGGAAGCATCAGACCATGCCCCGTACATTATTTCGTTAGATGAAGCGTTTGCTGGTGTGGATGAAAACAATATTCGCGAAATGTTTGAAGTGGTGGAACAGCTTGGTTTCGACTATATTATGAATTCACAAGTGCTCTGGGGCGATTACGATACGGTGTCGGCTTTGTCAGTCTATGAGCTTCTCCGCGCCAAAAACGCACAGTTTGTCTCCTTGCTCCATTATCATTGGAACGGGCATAGGCTCGCAATGAAGGAGGACAGCCCTGCGTTCATCCAGGCGGAAACGTAAGGAGGCAAGATGGAACTATGTTGGAAGAGGCGCTAATCTATTTCAAGAGCAGACCGGGATATGAGACGTTATTTTCCCTCTTTAAAAAAAAGATGGAGTCGCTGGGACGTGTCGGTGGAAGTGTTCCTGTGACAGCATTGACCGGCGATGAACAAAGAGAAGTGGCTGCCTTTTTTGGTATGACTGCCGAGGAATTGAAGCAGAAACGAAATGTCACTTTGTTGTCGTTTGAGAAGAAGCTGCAACAGACACGGTTTGAAGGGATTACGCTGTCTGCTTTGCTCGAAGGGTATTATGGTAAAGCTATCATCTCAATCAAAGAGGCAAAGCAGCAAAAGCTCCTTGAGCAGGAGACGCAATGGCAGCACTGGAAAGCCCTCTACCCGCGTCTTGATTTCTGGTTTAACCGTGTATTGGCAAGAGCGCCGGACAGTTACTGGATCTATCGTCTCCAAGATGAAGGACGTTTGAACACATGGCTACCCAAGCTGGAGAAAGCGGTCACGATGTTCCCGGATGAGCCGACACGCCTACCTGTGTTCAGTCAGAAGGTTACAGGTGATCCACATGCCTTTGATCCAGGGAATGAACTCGGACGATTGCTCATACACGTGTTGCAGACGAATTTGGACGTTTCGCCATCCCGTTCATCAAACACGGAAGACATGAATGATGTGCTAAGTGCCCATTCCCTCGTTCGGGATGACATTGCCAACTTTGTCACTGTCGCAAACATCACAGCCTCCACAAGCAACGGCATTTCGCCATTGTGGGCAGCGGCATGTGAACAACATACTGTTCTGAACATGCCTCTTCGTGAAGTAAACAACGTCACGAGTGCGCGTCCTGCTCATGGTTCATACGTGTGGATCGTGGAAAATTCAGGCGTTTGCGCCAGTTTGTTAGATGAAGTACCTGAAGCGCCCCTCGTTTGTACACATGGCCAGTTTAAGCTCACGGCGCTCCGTCTGTTGGATCTTCTCGTGGCAACCGGCACACAACTGATTTACGGAGGAGACTGCGATCCAGAGGGTCTGCTTATGGCAGAGCGCCTCTTTCAGCGCTATCCCGGGCAAGTGTCTTTTTGGAAGATGGATGAAGCGTCCTATCGTCACTCGCTGTCAGGAGTCCAGGTAAGTGACGAACGCTTGAAAAAGCTGGACGCCTTACATCATCCCATGCTTTCGCAAGTGGCAAGCACGATGAGTGATTTGCGTGTAGCGGGATACCAAGAAGCCGTGCTGCCGGAGTTAATTCTTGAGTTAAAAGAATACATGGGGAGTGCGTTTGAATAAAGGTAAAACGATGAAAGTGTGTTTCCCTACCGAACTTCATTTGATACGAAACCATGACCACATATAGAAATAAAATAGGGCTACCCTAAACGTCATTTTTGTGACTTAGGCTAGCCCTATTTTTGTTTTATTGATTGTATCAAATCTAGTCCCCAATTTGGCATGGATCTGTCCTCACTCATTAAATGACCATTTTCTATAGTAGCAAACATCTCTCCATGTCTTCTTCATGAACCTACTGTTCGTTCTTTCTCAATCCGACCATCGGGGTATTCACGAACAAGGTAATTATCTTTTGCGTAAACAATGTAGGTATTATTCATTTTCGCACCTTTCATCTGGCAGGCACACTTAGATATCACTGAGTAAACCTACAATTTATTGTTGGGATTGCTTTTTAAACATACAAGCTACCATACGCTTGCTTTCACCCTAAAGGGGTTCAAGTGCATCATCGACTCAAAAAGACTTCGTCGTGATGTCTTTGCCGCGGGAGTCTCGCTATTGGCATCTTTTAATGATGTGATATGGATTGAAAAGGGACTCATTTAGTGATTTAACTAGAGTTCATTTCGTTACAAAGAAAGAGGGGATCTATTAGAATTACAGGATTGTGAGCATTGGCACTTTTATATTTACTGAATACAGCAGGCGTTGTTTTGAAGTAGTGAATTAATGGATCTTACCTTGCTTCCACTCAAGCACAGCCAGCGTTCAAGGTCTCTACGAAAGGAGTCCACCGCTTCATCAATTTGCAATAGCTGATACAACTTTTCATGAAACGATGCGCTTACTTGTCTTGTTCGCAAAAGTAAAACGCCTAAACAAGTTTTTCTCTCCGTTATACGAGACCGGGACAAAATAAAAACAAACCCCGCAGAAACAAAACATTAGCGAAGTCAAAATACGTAGACTCCTGCGGGAACAGCGCGAGCTGAAGATCCCGCAGGAAAGCTTGCTTTCCGAGGAAGCTGAAGCCGTGCCCGCGGAAAGCGAAGTGTTTTGACGAAGCGGTAAATGATTTATGGTGTAGAAGTCCGCTTCGTTATTAAAAGACGATCTTTTGAAAATACAGGTATTTACACAAGTTTTCAAGATGGCAATTAACCTATCTCACCTTGCTTCAACTCAGGCACAGCAAACATTACAAGTGTTTTTTGCTCTGCGAAAGTTGAGTGACATAGTAAAGAGTGAAAACTTTATTTTTCTTTGCTCCATAACAGCCTAAATAGTCTACTCCAAACAAAAAAGTATACCGAATCTATTGTCCGGTGCACCAATATGATGGATGAGTCGTCGTATTTCTTCTTCTAAACTCTCTATATATGTTTGACTTTTCCACTTATGGGAAAATTGTCATTAGGGAGTATTCGTACTTCACCATTTCCTATAAAACGTTTGGAGGTCTGTATGGTACAAAGACAAGAGGAAAACATTCATTTTAACATTGGCGCAAACTTGCAAAGAGGCATTGAAGCGGTAGGTGGAATGCTGAGGGTTTCAGAGGAGCGGCTGTTTTTCCAGCCGCACAGATTTAACATTCAAAAGAAAGAGTTAGAGGTGCCTATGCATCAAATTGCACGCACCGAGAAAGCAAAATCGTTTGGGTTTATTCCAAACCGGCTGAAGATCATTGAGCATGATGGTACGCAGCATACTTTTATTATTGGAAGACGAGATGAAATGATAGCGTTTATTGAGTCCAATCGAGGCGAATAAAGGATATGAGAAGGATCTCAAGTTTCAACAAAAGCTTCTTCACAATGGTTCCACGTGAATCATTCCAACATTTTCAATTGCACACAAAACAGCGCCGACGAAACGTTTACACAACTGTGGACGATTTTTAGTCGGCGCTATTTGTGTCACTGCATCACATGGTGCCTGCCCTTAGGTACGACAAACGGGGTGCCCGAAACAGGGTCCTCGATCACAGTACAATCAAGCCCGAAAATGTTGTTAATCAACGTGCTTGTTATGATCTGAGAAGGTTTTCCTTCGGCCATTAACCTGCCTTGATGGAGCGCAAAGATGTAGTCTGCATACCGTGCGGACAGGTTAATATCATGTAGCACCATCACGATCGTTGTGCCGTGTTTGCGGTTCAGATCTGTGAGCAAATCAAGGATGTCGATCTGATAGGTAATGTCTAAAAAGGTTGTTGGTTCATCGAGAAATAAAATATCCGTTTGCTGGGCTAATGCCATCGCGATCCAGACGCGCTGTCGTTGACCACCGGAAAGCTCATCAATGTGAAGATTGGCGAGCTCTGCAATGTTCATCATGTCCAGCGCTTCAGCAACAGCCTCGGTGTCCTTTTTTGTCCACGTCCCGAACATGGATTGGTGAGGAAACCTTCCTCGTCCCACCAAATCGGCGACAGAGATCCCTTCTGGAACAATAGGGGACTGCGGAAGCAGCCCTAAGACGCGAGCCAATTGCTTTGGTGGCAGGCTTCTGATGGGCTGTCCATCAAGGGTGATGTCTCCAGATGTCGGCTTTATAAGCTTTGCCATCGTTTTCAATAGCGTCGATTTCCCACAGGCGTTGGCCCCTATCATTACACTGATTTTATGGCTAGGAATTTCAAGGCTAACGTCGTGAATCACTGTTTTATGATCATAGCCTGCGACGATATTTTCGGCTTTGAATACATGGGTAGGTTTCATTATAACTGTCCCTTTCGATTCATTCGAATTAGCAAGAAAAGCAAATAGGGTGCACCAAGAATGCCGGTAATGATGCCAACGGGATATCTGACCTCAAAAGCAAACTGTCCGACGAGATCTGCGGCCAACACAAGATTCACACCAACGAGACCAGCAGGAAGGACATTTGAAAAACCAACGCCTACCAATCGTTTTGCGATCGGACCTGCTAGAAAAGCAACAAACGCAATAGGGCCTGTGGTCGCTGTTGCTAAAGCAATCATCACAACGGAGCTTACAATTAGTATGATTCTCGTTCTGTCTGTATTCACTCCGAGTGAAGCGGCTGATTGTTCGCCAAGCTCCAGTAAACTGAGATCCTTTGAAAGAAAAAGAATGATAGGCACGCAGATAAGGACAGAGATTGCGAGTGGTGGAAGCTCGTCCATTTGAGAGCCGTTGAGACTGCCACTAAGCCAGCGAATGGCTGAAGGAATGTCTTGTTCTGCGCCTACCAATAACAGGTAGGAAATCGCGGCATTCAGCATCGCTTGTATGCCAATTCCGACAAGAATTAGACGTCCGACCGAAAATGGCTTTCGCTTAGATAATACATAAATCAGGACAACTGTGATGAGTCCAGCGATCACTGAAGCAATGGAGACAACCGTATTGCTTGCCTGGAGGATGATGATGCAAAAGACCGCAGCTGCGCTTGAACCAGCCGTGATGCCGATGACATTCGGGTTCGCCAATGGATTTCGTAGCATTGTCTGGAAGGTGTTACCCGCTATCCCGAAAGCAAATCCAGCAAGAAGCCCTGCCACCATACGTGGTAACCTGATCGTGTTGACGGCAAAGGTGGCTCCTTTCATCTCTTCTCCAGTAAGCACTCGAACAACATCCTGCACGGGATAAATGGTGTTTCCTAACATAAGCATGGCGCCGCAAAGCACGACTGCGAAAAAACTTAGGACGCTTGTGACAAGCACCCACCTACGGCGTCTTTGACGTCTGCCTGTTTGAATGAATTCAATTGTAGCATTTTTCATAATGAACGCACTTTCGATCTCATCGCGATGATGATTAGGATAGGAGCGCCTATAAAGGCTGTAACAACGCCGACTTCAAGTTCTCCAGGGCTACCAATGAGCCGACCACTGACATCAGATAACGTCAAAATGATGGCTCCAGACATCGCCGACATCGGAATAATGTAGCGTTGATTTGGACCGAGGAGGAGTCGTATAACGTGAGTGGACAACAGACCGACAAAACCAATTGGTCCTGCGAGCGCGGTCGTCGCTCCGCACAAAATAACGCCTGCTAGGGCCGCAATTAGCCTTAATGTTCCGGTGCGAACCCCAAGACCTGACGCAAATTCATCTCCTAAGGCTAATGCATTCAGTGCGGGTGCAGTAAGAATGCCAACTAGAATGCCGGTCACCAAAAATGGTGCAAACGTTGCCATATCGCTCCAATTGGCGGAACCGACACTGCCGACCTGCCAAAATCGAAATTGATCCATGACGTAAGAACGCGGAATCATAATGGCGACAACGAGGGAAGACAGGGCTGCGGTGGTCGCAGCTCCAGCCAACACAAGCTTAAGAGGCGTAGCCCCGCCACGCCCCATTGAGCCAATGCCAAAAACGAAAAGGGCAGTGAGCACCGCCCCAGCTAAGGCTAGCCAGATATACTGACCAGACGTGCTGATGTTTAGAAACGCAATGCCGAAAACGACAAACAATGAGGCACCTGTATTCACACCTAAGATGCTTGGGTCTGCGATTGGGTTGCGCGTAACGGCCTGCATCAATGCGCCAGAAACGCCAAGCGCAGCCCCGCAACATAAGCTGAAGACGGTGCGGGAGATGCGCTTGCGAACGATATTGGCTTCATACGTATCGACGTTGCTATAAAACAAACCGTCCATTAAATCATTGAAGCGTACCGTACCAGAACCGAGGGTGAATGAGGCAATCACACTAATGCCAAGCAGGATCGAAATAAGAGTCAGAACGAGCTTAAAGTGCTTCGGCACATGGGAAATGTGCGGTTTTCGTTGTTCAGAAGCGACTGATTTACTCATTGACCTTACTGCTAGCTTCGCCTAACAATTCTAGGTATTCGTCAATCGTATAGGCAATGGAAAGTGGGTTCGGAGTGCCTGAGGCCGCTAGTGGTGTACCATCCCCGATAAAGACAACGGAACCTCTTTGAATGGCTGGAATCTTTCCAAGCAGCGGATCAGCCTTTACAGCCTCATATAAACTGTCATCCCCATAGCCAATTAAGACGTCTGCATCAAAAAGGGCTTCGGCATTTTCAGCACTTAAACTTAACGAATAGCTCGTCGGGTCTGTGATTTGCGATGTCACACTTTCAGGATATTCGAAGCCTAGCTCAATCAAAAAGGCGCCACGAGGATCTGCAGGTGTGTAAATGTGTAGCTTCGACATATCGGTCGACGAGAAGTTCACCCAAACGACCTTTTTCCCTTGAATCTCAGGAAACTCGCTCGCTTTTTCTTGAACAAGGGCTTCAGTGTCTTGAATGAGCTGTTCGCCCTCGGCCTCCATGCCCATTCCTTTTGCGTTCATAAGGACTTGTTCACGCCATGTTGTCGCCCAAGGAGCTGTTGGATAAGCGACGACTGGAGCGATTTCAGTAAGAAGGTCATAGTCTTCCTGTGTAATTCCTGAGTATGAAGCTAAAATAACATCAGGATCAGAATCGGAAATAGCCTCAAAATCAAGTCCATCTGTATCTTGGAAAATGTTAGGGGTCTCTGCGCCGAGCTCATCAAGCTTTTCAGCGGTCCAAGGCAAAAGGCCACTGTCATCTTGAACGCCAAAGTTCGCTGCTGAGAAGCCAACAGGAACGACGCCAAGTGCTAGGGCAACATCATGGTTTGCCCATTGAACCGTCGCCACGCGTTCTGGCTTGCTTTCAATCACGGTTTCGCCAAAGGCATGCTCAATGACGATAGGGTAATCAGAGCCTTCCTCCTCTGAAGCGTCCGTTTCTTCTTCTGGTGCGTCCGTGCTAGCCGAATCACTTGCTGTTTGCGTCGGCTCAGGGGTGGTGCTTGATGATTCAGAGGAACAACCAACAAGTGCGATCATAAAAACAGCGAACAGGAGAACTGCTCGTAATACATTGCTGCGTATTGTGTTCATTTTGCATGACCTTCCTTTTTATGTAAGATTTTAGATGTATGATTGTACAGATCAAATCACTATGAAGAGGAATTTTTGGGAAATTCTTTTATTTGTGATAATGATTATCATTTTCACATTTTATAATCTCTTTGAATGGATGTCAATGGAAAATTAAAAAGAGCCAATGCGGTCTATCGCTTGTTAAGAGAGTTTTACTACAACAAAATAAAATCGGTGGCTATATCAGTTAAGTACTTGTTGGTTCCAACGTATTGGCTAGTTATTCATCTACGTTGTAAAGTCTATTATTCTAATTACCTGGTTCATCACCACAACACGGGGATGACATAAATACGAGCAGTCATACGCTCGACTCAGAAGTACCTCTCGTCGTGATTTCTTTGCCGCGGAAGTCTCTCTAGTGACCGCTGGCTTTTAGAAGATTCCTTTTTGCACCTTCGCTTGTCCCTCAACAGATTAGATCTTATACAAAGCGATGTAATTATTCGTTGCGAGATGTACGAATGTTGCGCCAGTCAACCCCGACTTTTGGGTAAGGGCCAATTACCTGTTAAAAATGGAATTTTTTTATTCCTCGTGATATGACTTATTGAGGAGGGTAGTCATGAATCATATACTTGCGGAACATAAAGACAACCAAATGCTTGTATGGCATTGGCTTGTAAATGCTTACGGATCAATCCTTCTAGCGTTTATCGGTATAGGGCTTGCAACACTACCGGTATATCTTTTTTGGAATGGATTTACTGGTTGGGGTGTATTTGCTTCAGTAGGTTTAATTGGAACCGTCATTATCTTTCGAATCATTATTAATCATTATCAGCGGTTGCTTTGGTATAACCGACATCAAAATCATTTTGTACTAACTGAAACTCAACTAACTTATGATGTGAAAGATTTCAAGGACAGGAAAGTCTATACGGGGACAATCGCATTGTCAGATGTGGAATGCTGCGATGTGATGATCTATTTATCCTACGCGTACTACACCTATTATGAGGGATACTACAAAAAAGGTCCTTTTCATCGACTAGTACCATGTTTGTTGCTTCAAACGAAACAAGGAATTTCTATTCCGGTGTATCTAAAAGATTACGAAGCCATAGATCAGTGGCTTACTGTGTTTCACAATACAAATATCCCTATTTATATGAACCGCACTGTAGCCACAGAGGAGCACTTACAAGAATTGAAGAACATTGCAAATACAGATGAAAAAGAAAATGTTCCTGTTGACCTCCCTTTCGCAGAAATTTACGACTCTCTTAACCAAAAATGGATTAAAGAAGAGGAAGAAAGAGCAAAAAGTGTGGTGGAAGAGCTGGTAGCGCCAAAGACGAAATTCAGACCGACAATATTTGGTGTTATTGCAATTTTGTTGATTCCAACAATTTGCTCGGCTTTCCTTCACTCTTGGCTCCAGATTTCTGGTTGGCTCGCCGTTTTTCACGTTTTCTTTTATGCTGCCGGGTATGTCGCATTTACTTACAATTTGAAGGTATGTCGTTTTTGGACGTCGTGTTTATATATCCCTATGGCATTTGTCATTAGTGTTATTGCTTTAGCGCAGTTTGTAGATACAACTAGCGAAACATTTGCCTCCGTTTCAACTGTAATTGCGCAAGGGTTATATCTTATTTTAATTTGGTTTTTGTATAAAATTGCGCGTAAGCTCCGTGAGAAGTATCCTTCTTCCCACCATCAAGATCGACGTAAAAGAAGGAGGGTTGTTTAGATGACCATCCCAGTACAAGCGTTTTTTCCATTTTGGATCTCATGCTTTTCTGTCATTATGGCGGCAATAGCACTGATTAGTTTAATTGCGGGAAAGTACCCTCCCCGAATTGTGTGGAAGAACACGCTCAAAACATTTGCTGCTGTTTTTATTTTGTTTACAGGCATCCACGCATTACATACGTATTCAGATCATTATTCACAATGGCAAGCGATTAAAAAAATGGAGCGACACTTTACTGAGTTCGATGAAGCACGTAACAATTTATCTGAAATGCAGCATTTATTCGCACAAGTCTCCTCCTTTTCTGATGATTATCATTTTGATCACTTCGTC
Organism: Aureibacillus halotolerans; assembly: GCF_004363045.1. NCBI lineage: Bacteria > Bacillati > Bacillota > Bacilli > Caryophanales > Bacillaceae > Aureibacillus > Aureibacillus halotolerans. The sequence goes on along the minus strand of NZ_SNYJ01000024.1, from coordinate 43,521 downwards.
TACGTTGGGAACTTTAATGAAACATTTGATTTTGAAGGTCAACTGAAAGTTACGATGTATGATAACAAGGATGAAATTTTAGAGGTGCAAATCTTTGATGTGAAAATAGACGCAGGTGCAAAATTTTATCTTGATCAGTTTTCAACCCCAACGAAGGCTGCTAGTTTCCAATGGGAATGGAGGACACCAGGAAAACCTTGGATAGGTAAATAGAGAATAATAAGCAGTATCTTTGTCTTTCTAATTCTTGTCTTTCAGAGGTCATCATAGAATGGTAAAGGTTGAATCAAAAACCCAAAAGCGCAGGCCGATTGAGTGTCGATCATCCTGTGCTTTTCTTATGTTCTAGTTTGTATGCCCTAGAGACATCAGTCTAAGAGGGAATCGAGTTGTAGCTATTGAGCAATGTCTCTTATTTCCTCATGCTATAATGCAAATATATCCAGAACGTTGAATGAGAGGACTGAGATTGTATGGGGCATAGGCTTCTTGTTGTGGAGGATGAGAAGGAAATCCTTCAGCTCGTGCAGGAGCATTTGACGCGGGAAGGGTTTGACGTGGTGTGCGCCAGGGATGGTGAGGAGGGGCTGCGGAAGTTCCATGAAGGCACATTTTCAATGGTGCTGCTCGACATCATGCTGCCTGAAATCAATGGTATCGAGCTTTTGAAAACCATTCGTCAGTCGAGTGCTGTGCCGGTGTTGATTGTATCGGCCAAGGGAAGTGAGCTCGACAAGGCGCTTGGGTTAGGCTTTGGCGCAGATGATTACATCGCCAAGCCTTTTTCGTTTATTGAGTTGACGGCACGTGTCAATGCCGCTATTCGACGGGCGACTGAATACACGAATCGTATGGACGGACAGGCAAAACGCCATTTGGAGTATCGCGGGCTACGGCTCGATGTAGATGCGTTTATGGCTGTGAAGGAAGGACGTTCAATCAAATTGACTGCGAAAGAATTTGCCCTTTTACAGCTGTTAATGGAACATCCGAAGCAGGTGTTTACGAAGGCGCAGCTTTACCAGCATGCGTGGAACGATACCTATTATGGCGATGAAAATGTCATCAATGTCCACATCCGGCGGTTGAGGGAAAAGGTCGAAACGGACCCGTCTAACCCCGAGTTGATCAAAACGGTGTGGGGCATCGGTTACACGATGGGGGCGTCATGACGACGGTGCTTCTTAGCGTTGCTGTCGGTGTGTTGCTCTTGATTTGCCTAAAGCAGTTCTTTGACCGCCGTAGATGGAAATCGGATGTAAAGGCTGTCCATGCTTCCCTTGACCATATTCTTACACAAGAGACGCGTGAGAAGGTGTTCTCGCAGACGGACGAAACAGAACTCCAGCGCCTGCTAGCAGCCATTAATACATTGCTTGATGAGAACCAACGTGTTCAGGCAGCCTCCAACAAGACACGGCTCGAACAACGAAAAATGCTATCGAACATTTCTCATGATTTGAAAACGCCATTGACGGTGATGCTCGGTTATCTGGAAAAGCTGGAGCAACAGCCTTTATTGGCACGCGATGAGCGCGAACGCACGCTGTCCCAGCTGCATCAAAAAACGTTGACCTTGATCAAGCAGGTGAATGCTTTTTTTGATTTTTCCAAGCTAGAGGCAGGGGATGTGGACGTGCCCATGAGCCGTATCCATCTCAATGAGGTTTGCCGGCAAGCTGTGTTGGAGCACTATGCCATTGTTCAATCAAAAGGGCTAGCAGTTGAGCTCGATCTCACTGATGAGCCGATCCACATTTATGCCAATGAAGAAGCGTTTCAGCGAGTTCTTGGCAATTTGTTGACCAATGCAATCCGCTACGGTGCTGATGGCAAGGTGCTGGGACTAAAGCTGTACGTACATGAAGGGCAAGCCTTGATTGAAGTTTGGGACAAAGGTCGGGGCATTCCTGAAACCGAGCAAGACAATGTGTTTAACCGGATGTACACGTTGGATGATGCACGTCATGCGTCCTTTGAAGGCAGTGGGCTCGGGTTAAGCATCACCAAGCAACTCGTAGAAATGATGGGAGGCCACATTGTCATTCGGAGCATCCCCTATGAGAAAACCACCTTTCGCTGCACGTTCAATCAACTCCCTGAAGTTAAGAATTTTGTAAGAAATGCGCAAGAAAAATGACAGGGGGACGGTATAAGCTAAAGCTGAAGGGAGAGAACAGAGTGGAACAGCTTACAATGAACGTGCGTGAAGTAACCAAGGTGCTACACGGCACTGAAGTGATATCAAATGTATCGATGGACTTGAGGCGAGGGGAGATTTACGGCTTGATTGGGCATAACGGGGCCGGAAAAACGATGCTGATGAAGCTCATTACGAATCTCGTAAAGCCGACCACAGGAACGATTGAGCTTTTCGGTGAACCGCTGCTGGAGTCTTCTTATCTATTTTTGAGACGACTAGGGACAATGATTGAGTATCCGGTCTTTTATGATAGAAAAACCGCCTTTGAAAACTTGCAATTGTGTTGTGCCTATAGTGGCTACCATGAGGCAAATGCTGTCGACACTGCGCTTGAATGGGTGCAGCTGACTACAGTGAAACATAAGCCCGTGCATACGTTTTCGCTCGGTATGAAGCAACGGCTCGGGATTGCAAGAGCGATTATGACAAAGCCCGAGCTGCTCCTCTTGGATGAGCCAATGAACGGGCTTGATCCATCTGGCATTCGAGAGATGAGAGATCTCTTTAAGATGCTGGCAAACGATTACGGCACGACGTTGTTGCTTTCTAGCCATATGCTGAGTGAAGTGGAGCAAGTCGCAGATCGTGTCGGTTTAATGAAGAATGGACGACTGCTTGAAGAAAAGTCAATGGATACGATTCGTAGCAAGCACACCGAATTTATTGAGCTCTTGACGCCTGATGTTAAACAGGCGTGCTTCGTATTAGAGGATCAACTCGACCTGTTTAATGTGAAACATATCGGTGAGCGAACCATTCGAATTTACGGTTCCGTAAAAAGCCAGAGCGAAATTGCTCGAGTTCTGCTAAGTTACGGCATTGAGATTGAATCCATCAGCAAAAAGTACAAAACGTTGGATGAATATTACCACCAGGCGCTTCAAGTGGACAATGTAGCGAGGGAGGACATGGACGATGTTTCGGGTACTAAAGCTTGAACTAAAAAAAGATAGCGTGTCGTGGTACTGGAAAGGTGCCGTCATTGCCAATCTACTCATCGTTAGCATGCTCACCTTTATTTTGTACATGGAAAGGATGGAAGGGAGTCAGGTCGTCCGTGATATGGAGGAGTTGTTCTTTATTGGGGGCACCATCGTGCGAGCAGTGTTCATCGTCTTTGCCGCTGTTCTGCTGGCAAAGCTCATCATTGAAGAATACAAGAACAAAACGATGGCACTACAATTCCTATTTCCTATTGAACGAAAAAAGCTTCTGTCTGCGAAGCTGCTGATCGTGTTTTCATTTACGTTAACGTCCATCCTTCTCTCCGAATTGTTTGTCACAGCAGTGATGTGGGGCGTAAACGGGTATTTCCACTTTGTTGAACATACCGTCACAACGGCCATGCTAACAGAAAAAATTTCAACGAGTCTCACGCTCGCTTTTGCAGCGGCGGGAACGAGTCTCGTGCCATTATACTTTGGGATGCGTCGCCTATCTGTGCCTGTGACCATCGTGTCGTCACTTGTGATCGTCTCGTTGATCAGCTCTCACAACCCAACCTTTTCGCTCGCTAGCATTGTGTACATTCCAATAGCGTTTGCCGTCATTGGCATCGCCATCTCCCTGCTATCGATTCGGAATGTCAACCGGATGGATGTTCTCTGATTGTAGGAGTATCAATAAAAAAGAAGACTGCGATGTCCAGAAGAGGACGCGCAGTTTTCTTTTATTGTCCTTTTGTACCCTTTAATCAAATGGAAGGACTGTTCATTTGTCCATGTCTCGTTGCTTCGAATGGTCCTTTATCCACGCTCCAATTTCTTCAACGTTGAGGGATGGGTTTCGTACAACCAATTCCACTGTGAAATCTGCAGCTTCATTTTCAGGGACCATCAACTGGTATCCGTTCACCCATATCAATTGTTTCATCGCAGCAAATGCTGTTCGCTTATTCGCATTGTGAAAAGCATAGTGCTGGGCAATGCTGCTATACAGTGCTGCTGCCTTTAGCCAAAGAGTGGGGTAAGCTTCTTCACCAAAAGCCCTTTGCTGTGGTCGATTAACGGCACTATCCAGTAAGGCTGGCTCTTTTACGCCAATCTGTTCTCCAGGACTGTATCTTTTAATGATAAGGGCATTAAGTAAAATAACCTCCTTGTGGTGTAAATAACGAACCATCTAATTAACGATCCACTAAGTTTTTTAAGGTCTGATCGTAGTTGTCGAAAAGATCCTGTATTCCATCTAAAAACTCCTGATCAATTTCATTCAACGCCCCATGATCGAGAGTTTTTTGACGTTTGAACGATACAGCGCCGTCCTTTTCTAGAGAAAAGCTTTACTTGGAGATGATCTAGAACACTTTGAGGTAGTGTGATGCCAAGGCTATTTCCAATACGTGTGATCTTGCGTTCCACATTGGTCACCGCCATTTAGTTTTCCTCCTATGTATATGCGGATGTTATTAGAGAGAAAGAACGCTATGTAAAAATGGTTCTCTTGCCACGACTTGACACCTCTCACCGTCATTTGTTTCCTAAATGAATATTCTAATCTATGAATATTAGTGGTAAACTATAGAGTAGGGTCAGTATTCCTTGAATGAGACTCGCGATTAAACTGCGCCCTGTTTGGCAGGACGTCGAAGTATACGTAGACATTTTTCTGCAAATTTTTAGAGCATAAGGATGATCACACATGAGTAATACCTATAAAAAAACAGACGTTATATTAATAGGTGCTGGCATTATGAGTGCAACGCTAGGTTCTTTGCTTAAAGAATTGTCGCCAGACTGGAACATCACCGTGTTTGAGAGACGTGAAACACCGGGTGAGGAGAGCTCAAACGAGTGGAACAATGCGGGAACAGGGCATTCCTCGTTGTGCGAACTAAACTACACGGTTGAACAGCCAGATGGATCGATTGATGTCAGCAAAGCCATCAAGGTCAACGAAGAATTCCAAGTATCTAAGCAATTTTGGTCGTACCTTGTGAGCAACAAGCGCTTAAAGCAGCCGCGTGATTTTATCATGCCAGTGCCGCATATGAGCTTTGTGCAAGGAGAAACCAATGTCGCTTTTTTGAAAAATCGCTTTGAAGCGCTTTCGAGAAACCCTTTGTTTCCAGGTATGGAGTATACCGATGAGCCTGAAAAACTGAAGGATTGGATTCCGTTAATGATGCAGGATCGAAAAATCACGAAACCGATTGCGGCGACAAAAATCAATTCTGGCACGGATGTGAACTTTGGTGCGTTAACACGGGATTTGTTTAATCACTTAAAGAGCACAAATGTCGATATCCAATTTAAGCAGAGTGTTGAAGACCTGACTCAAACAAGCGACGGGTCATGGAATGTGAAGGTGCGAAATGTTGAAACGGGTAAGATTGAAACCCACACTGCTAAGTTTGTCTTTATTGGTGGCGGAGGAGGCAGCCTGCATCTGCTACAAAAATCAGGGATTCCCGAAGGCAAAGGGATTGGTGGTTTTCCGGTTAGTGGCCTGTTTATGGTCTGTCAGGACCCAGAGGTTGTTGCGCAACATCGTGCAAAGGTGTACGGCAAAGCAGCGATTGGGGCACCACCAATGTCAGTGCCACATCTGGACACACGTTTGATTGATAAGAAGGAATCGTTGTTGTTTGGTCCGTTTGCTGGTTTTTCACCGAAGTTTTTAAAATTTGGCTCCATGCTGGATTTGTTCACGTCCATTAAACCGCATAATTTGCTAACGATGATGGCGGCTGGTGCCAAGAACATTCCATTGACCATTTACCTGATTAATCAGGTGATGCAATCGAAGGAAAAGCGTATGGAAGAACTAAGAGAATTCGTGCCAAACGCGAAAAGTGAGGATTGGGGCTTGGTTGTAGCTGGCCAACGTGTGCAAATCATTAAAGATACGCCTGAAGGCAAGGGAACGCTTCGTTTTGGAACGGAAGTAATTAGTGCAGGGGATGGCTCGATTGCCGCCTTACTCGGCGCTTCTCCAGGGGCGTCTACCGCCGTCTCTGTGATGCTTGAGATTCTCAACAAATGTTTCCCAGAGAACATGAAAGCGAAAGCATGGGAGCCAAAGCTGAAGGAAATGATTCCATCGTATGGCAAGTCACTGTATGAAAACCCTGAGCTTTTTAAAGGCATTCATGCCACGACAACGCGGACGCTTCAGCTCGAGGATCCTAAGAAACCAGACAATAGCAAGGTGAAGGAAGCATAAATTGATACGTTCATCAAAACGTAGACAACATCTCTTTTTTGGAGGAGTTGTCTACGTTTTTTTTGTCTATTTCTCTTTGTTGCTTAAGGAACAAGCACACATGTCAAAGGACTGTCCTACGACTTCTAGGACAGTCCTTATGCAAATTTTTATATCATGCTCTGGTCTTTTAGTCGAACGAGAACCTTTCCAAAGCGCCCTCAAGGAATCATTAAGCATGCCACGTCCTACAGGCAATGAAAAGTCCACAGCAGCATTGGCTACCATCGTTTCTACCAAAACGGGATGATTTAATCTCCACTTCAAAAGTTTTTAAAGACACTTAATATCCTTAATTAGAAGAAAAAATTTTTACCAAAGATTCACTTTCGTTCTTTGAACTAACTCAAACATTGTCTGGTCTCTCAAATGCTGCTCCATTTTTTCCTCTGCGGACAGGACGACCTTTTGTATCGGGCATTCTGGTCCATGATCCAAGCTGCAATCGAACATAGAAGTGGGTCCTTCAATGGCGTGTATGATATCAAGGAATGAAATGTTCTCCCAATTTCGCTTTAACCGATAGCCACCCTTAGCTCCTGATGCGGATTCAATCATGCCTGCCTTGACTAGTTTAGTTAAAATCTTGGAGAGATAAGTTGGAGACACCTTCTGCTTTTCTGCTAATTCCACTACAGTGACAGGCTTGTTTGGCGTGGCTGCTACAAGAAAAAGCATGGTGTGTAAAGCATAATTCGTCGCTTTCGAGTATTTCATAGCAAATCACCGTCCTGAATTAGAGACTTTATATGTCGATAATACCTTGATAGACTCTTTGCGTCAAGCACTGCAGTCGTGGCTCTTCCAATAGTTTTGTACATCTTTCTCCAAAATCATTTCACAGAATGTTCATGTTCATAGCTCTAACGAGTCATAGGAAAGGAAATGAAACCCGTATACAATGCAAAGGAGCATTGGTTACGTGTATCACAAACGATCCCTTATGAGGAGGCTCGCGATGGCAATAAAGAAGATTCAACATGAACAGGTTGATGAACGAAAACAAAAAAAAATGAAAAAAGCATCGCTGTTCAAACCATTTGGCGATGGCATTTTTTTGAATAAGAAATTGACAATAAGAAAGGGTGAGCTGCAATGAAGACTTTCAAATTTATACTGATGGCTACGGCAATGTGTATCATAACGGCTTGCCAGGCACATGACCCAGGGGAGCCTGGTGGGCAACCGAATTCGGAACAGCTCTTAACAGGCTTCATTGAGGTCGAGCTCAAAATTGACCAAAACGTTGAAACCGAAGCTGCTGTAAACATCCAGGCGATCATTACAGAGGAAGAAAAGCCTGTAGACACAGCACAGGTAGGGAAAGTCACTTTTGAATTTTGGAAGGCGGGAGACCGTCAACAAAGCTGGGAAGAGCAAGGGACCTTGGCGGAGGCAGGCGTTTATACCGCAGACACTTCTTTCAATGAAGAGGGCGTTTACTACGTGCAGTCGCACGTGACAGCCCGAGGCACGCATGCCATGCCAAAGGAACAGGTGATTGCAGGCAACGTCAGTGAAGATGCGGTTCTAGCTGCTGAAGAAGCCGAAAAAAATAGCGACGTATCGGATATGGACAGTATGACTGATATGGAAGGCCATGATTCAGGGGGTGGAGGTCATCACCACTAAGTTCAAAAAGACTCTAGTGCCTTTTCAGATAACGTAGATCTTATTTCATTTAATGATGTGTTGTGCTTGTTCACTTGCAAATGACCATTTTGAAAACAATCTCAAATGAGATCGACCCTTTATGGTTTTATTTGATTCCTTTACCAAACTAATTTCGTGTAAAAGGCACTAGGTGATCTAACTTGAAACAATGAATTTTTTTCATATTTGGTTTAAACAAGGATTTTCACCCGCTATACGAGACCGAGACACAATAAAAACAATATGTGCAGAAGCAAACCCCAACGAAGTATTTTGACGGAGCGGATTGCACTAGAAGCATTCTACAAACAGGCTTCTCATTTTATTGAAAGAGGTGTTGCACATTCAAAGGAATCAATCAGCGCATTGGAATCGCCGGAAAATAATGTTTTTTTGGAGCAGCGTCATGGTGCTTATCCTTTCCATCGTTTGTGCTAACTCAGTGGCAAACGCACAGCAGCATACCTCCATCCAACAGTTGATTGATCAAGCGGAGGCAGGGGACACGATTCATATTCCAGCAGGGTACTACACAGGCGCGATGATTATTGACAAGCCTTTGCAGATCATATTCAGCAAAGGGTCGGTTCTTACCCACGAGGGCAGTGAATCTGCTGTTAAGATTACGAGTGATCATGTGAAACTAAGTGGTCTTAAGATCGTCGATCGAGAGTTAAAGGATGCCGCGACTGTCTTTGTAACAGGGGATTCAGTACACCTAGAAGCACTGCACATTCAAACGGGTTCCTATGGGATACGTTTAGAAAAAACGCAGAACGGTCTCCTTGATGAGAATCGGATTGAATGGTTGCCTGATACCGAACATCCTGTCTCGCTTTCAGACAAGAAAAATGGAATCGACTTATATGGGGCTTACAATAACCGCATTACGAACAACCATATTCGTGGGGTTTTGGATGGAATTTATTTAGAAAGAAGTAAGAAGAATGTTGTTTCTCAAAACGTGGTTGAACGTGCCCGATATGGCATCCATGCGATGTATACAGAGCAAACGATTATTCAAAAAAACACAAGTAGGTTGAACTTCACCGGGATCATCGTCATGGTCACACGTGGTTTGACGATTACAGAAAACCGTGTCGTCATGCAAAATGAAAATGTCAATTCACAAGGATTCCTCCTGTATGAAACAAATGGTGCTACTGTGCAAAGAAATTGGATTGAAGGAAATCGTGTAGGTATGAACATCCAACAATCTTTAGACAATCAAGTGATGCATAACACCTTTGTGAATAACTACGTAGGGCTTCAACTAATGGATGCAGAAAACAACCTTATTACTGAAAACAGTTTTATAGGAAATATTACTGGCGCAAGATCCGTTACGAGTGTTGATAATTCTTTGTCAGGAAATTATTGGGATGCGTTCAAAGGTGTGGATTCTGATGGCGATGGGAAAAGCAATCTTCCTTATGCAATGAATCCGCTTAGCCTGGCTCTCTTCCAGTCGCAGCCCGCTTTTCAATTGTTTTATCAATCGCCAGGACTGGAGCTTCTTGAACGTTTGTACCAAGCTGATTCACGCACATGGTCTATGGACAAGGAACCACTTATGGCACCACCAGACAACGTCTTTTCTGGAGATAGTTCACACGTTTTAGTTAAAGATCGTGTCAATCTGATAGCATTTCTACTGTTATCTTTCGGATGTTCAATTTTTTATTTTGGAAGGAGAAAATTATTATGAAAATGGTTAATGCAAATTTTATGAGGCCTCTCGTTTTTCTATTCCTTCTTGTAGCTCTTGTTGCTTGCAATACAACAAAGGCGTATGAGCCAGAGCCAATTAATGAAGAGACGGACAAATGTCCCATTTGTAATATGTCAGTGAAAGATGATCAGTACGCCACGCAAATTATTACAGAAGACGGCCGTGCGCTAAAATTTGATGACATTGGTTGCATGAATAAGTGGAAAGACCAGAATAGCACAGAAGCAATCGGAGCTGAATTTGTAAGGGATTTTGACAGCATGGAATGGATTCCTTATGAAGATGCGACGTATGTGTATGGGCCGGAAATCAAAACGCCGATGGCTTACGGGGTGATTTCCTTTGATACAAAAGAGGCGGCTGAAGCCTATATAAATGAACATAGTCAAGGCGAAATAATGACGGCTGAGGATCTGAAAAGCCATAGCTGGGAAGTCAATATGGACATGATGATGGAAGGCATGGACATGGAGGGTCACTCCCATGACCATTCTGAGGATGCCGGTAGCATGGACATGGAAGGTCATTCGAATGACCACTCTGAAGACACAAGCATGGACATGGACAAAGAGATGACAGAGGAAAAAACAGAGTGACTCAAATAGGGGTTATTGTCGCTAGAGAACTAAAATTAGGCTTTCGAAATCCGTGGGCATATTCGTTTCTAGTTGTGTTTTCACTTTTTATGCTTTCACTGACGTTAATCAATGCACAGGGGTATGTTCAAGGATATTCTGGAGCTTCTAGCACGATGATGAATTTAACGCTTTATTTATTACCGCTCATGACCTTAATGCTAGGGTCGTTTTCGCTGACAGCAGAAAAGGAAGAAGGAAGCTGGTCGCTGTTATCCACCTATCCCTTAACGACAACAGCATTTATCACGGGGAAGTATATCGGTATTGCCATTGTTCTACTTACCATTGTTTCAATTGGATATGGTATTGCTGGGATCGCAGGAAGCATGGCAGGCGCCGCGTGGTCCCTTGACGTCTATCTTCTCCTGTTTAGCTTCTCTTTGATTTTGACATTGCTCTATCTAGCTGTCGCCTTTCTTTTTGGGGCTTTAGTGAGCAATCGCTGGCAGGCCCTTACGTTGTCTATCAGCATATGGTTTTTTAGTGTGGTTGGATGGCCAGCTTTGCTTATTTCCGTGCTTTCCTTCCTTCCCTATGGTTGGGTGCAGCCTGTCATCTCTGTTGTTACAATTTTCAATCCAGCCGAATTCGCTCGCTTATTTGCTGTGATCAAGCTCGGGGGAGGATCGGCACTCGGTCCAGAATACTATCAATGGGTTCAATGGGTGCAGGGCACAAAAGGAACAATTGCAGCGCTTGTATTTTTTCTAACGTGGATGATGATTACTTTAGAATGCTCAAAAATACTATGGGGAAGGAGGGGGCGTCATGGATAAGAAGTTATTTGTTCAAATGAATAACATTTCTAAAACGATAAAAAAGACTACTATTCTTCACGATATTCATATGAATGTCTCCTCTGGACATGTAGTGGCGCTTTGCGGTGGAAACGGTGCAGGAAAAAGTACTCTTCTTCGTTTGCTTGCCGGTGTTCAACAACCTTCTGAAGGAACACTTCTCGTTGGGGGACTACAGTCTAAAACAAGTAAAAAAGCTTACGCGAAGCAAATTGGGTACATGCCAGATGACTATGTCTTTACGAACCGTCTGACGGGTAAAGAGTCGCTTGTGTTCTGGGCAAAGTTACGTGGGCTTCCAAAGGAAAGAGCCGTACAAATGCTTGAACGGGTTGGTTTATCGCAAGCAGCGAATGAAGCCGTCCAAAACTACTCAAAAGGTATGCGGCAGCGCTTAATGCTCGCTCAAGCACTCCTTTCCAACCCACCATTATTATTGCTCGATGAGCCGACAAACGGACTGGATCCTTATTGGGTAGACAACCTAATTGAATTGGTGCATGAGTTTTCTCAGGCAGGGACAACGATCGTCCTCTCCACTCACAATCTTTCTTTTACGGAAGCCATTTGTAATCAAATCGTGTTCTTAAGAACGGGAAAGATCGTCTTTAAAAGTACCCCGACGGAATTTCGTCAGCATATTGATGAAGAAGGGTACCGCGACGCATTTTCAGCAGAAGGGAGATGGATGCAATGAATAAAAACCGTTTAATATCATGGATTCTAGTCATTGGGTTAATCGTTGCAGCCACCAGTGTAGCCGTAGAAATGTTTTCTGAAGACACCCTTCTCGCGAAAGCTGGAGAGCAAGCACCATTATTTACTTTGAAAAACCTAGACGGTGAAGTTACTACTCTCGAAGATTTTAAGGGCCAGGGTGTACTGTTGAATTTTTGGGCTTCATGGTGTGTGCCATGTGTGAATGAACTTCCCTTGTTAAATGAAGCGGATAAATTGATGGATGGAGTCACTGTTGTGGCAGTGAACTTAGGTGAGGATAAAGAAACAGCGCAAACCTTCGTTGATCGATACGATTTGCGTTTTCCTATTTTACTTGATCAAGAACATTCTTTACGAACCACCTACCAAATCACCTCGCAGCCTGTCAGTCTATTGATTGACCCATCAGGTACGATTGTAGAGCGACGAATTGGCGCCATTGATCCTTTTGAGGAAATTATGAGAATGATGAAAAGCGTTCAGCCTGATTCGTTATAGGGGCGTTTAAGAAATAGGATGGAATCATCCAATAGGCAAGAACCTTGTAACAGATTAACAGACAAAGGAGATTTGTATGAGAAATAATAATATTTTTAATCCTTTCAGAAGACTTCATTTTTATGCGGCATTTTTCATTACACCACTATTGTTAACGATGACTTTATCGGGTATTGGTTTTCTGTTTTATCCTGAGGTCGAGAACAATATTTATAAAAAAGAATTTTTCGGACAAAGCGAAATAAAAGACACCCAAAACATAGATGAAGCTATGCAAGACATTCGGGACAATTTCGCAGGCTATGCGGTTACTAAAATCAGCATGATGGACGATCCCTATAATAGTAGAGTCACGATCAGTAATGATGAAGGTCGTACTCGTACAGTTTTTCTAGACAGCAACAATCAAATCGTTGCTAGTCAAGATACGAAACACACATACGCTAGTTTTATGCGGAACTTTCACAGCTCCCTTTTGACCGAAAGCACATTTATACGATATTTAGTTGAACTGACTGCTTGTTGGGCGGTATTTCTTATCGTATCTGGTATCTACATGACATTTAAAAAGAAGTTGCTTGTCAACAGGTCTAAGAAGGGAACCAACCCCTTAAAATTTCAAAAGGTCCACGCAATACTTGGACTAGTCATTGCAATCCCATTACTGGTACTTGTGGTGACTGGCATCCCTTGGTCTGTATTTATGGGAAGTCACATTAGTCAATTTGGTGCAGATCATCCAGACTTAGGTAGAACGGAATTGCGGTATAACCCTCCACAATCTAACGTTGATGAAATCCCATGGGCGACGAGGAATTTAAGTCAGCCTGCTTCAGATCATGATGACCATCATGGTAGTGATAGTAGTGATAGTAGTGATAGTAGTGATAGTAGTGATAGTAGTGATAGTAGTCATCATGGTAGTCATACTCATACAAATCTAGATATACCGGGTCAACAAACCCTAGAAGTTATCATGGAAGAATCTCAAAATGAAAAGATCACAAGGCCGTTTTCTATCGTGTACCCTTCAAGTGAAACAGGCGTATTCACTGTATCCAAAGGAAGTAATACAGGTGTCACTGGATTAGATGTTAGTCCATACGAAGAAACAACGGCTTACTTCGATCAATATACTGGTAAATTAATTGCTAAAATAAACTTTGAGGATTATGGAATTATAGGGAAGTGGTTTACTTGGGGAATTCCTCTTCATGAAGGACACTTATTTGGTATTGCCAATAAACTAATAAACTTATTTGTATGTATCGCTTTGCTAGTTGCCATAGCAATGGGCTTCGCTTCATGGATGAAAAGAGTGAAAAACCGACATTCATATTTGCCAAAACGAATCAACAAACCGTGGTCTATCGGAGCTGTTGTCACACTCCTTATACTAGGTGTTCTTATGCCTCTGTTTGGCCTATCTGTACTACTCATATTTATTATTGAGGGGATACTCTATTATTCTACAAAGAAAAAGGCAACTTGATAAGGGCTTTTGAACAGACCTTTTAATTCTGCAAATGTATGCTCAATTTGCTAACGAGAGTGCCACTTTTTTTCTCTTCGCAGTCCCGGTAATCTGAAGTGAACATGCAATGATGATGTTGATGTCATTCGGCTCATCCTAAAACAGTTTGGGAGAAATGCGGTCGTTTCTCCCTAAGTTACAGTTGCAACGAGTTTGATCATTCATCCTCCTATGTTAAACTGGCCCTACATGGAAAAGGAATGGGAGGTGTGCCTCATGCGCGACGAAAATGAAACACCTGAAAGCAGTAGAGAACGAATGCGCCAGGAGGAATTAAAACGAAATCCGGCTGGAAATTTAAACGATTCTTTTCAGCGGGCACAGACAGGTGGGCTTGCTGATCTGGTAGGGGGATTAGGCTGGAAGGGGAGCGGCATCCTTATCCTCGTTCTTATCATAGTGGGCATCCTTGCGGCTATATTTCTAAATTAGATTGCGACCTTTATAATGATTTGAATGCCCGCTATGATTTTTTCATCCAGCTTTGTTCGTAAGCGTAGCGTGCCAGCTGGACACGATTTTCTAAATGAAGCTTTTGGAGAATGTTTTTCAGATGGTTTTTCACGGTATGCTCTGAAATTTCTAAGTGCCCAGAGATCTCCTTGTTGCTTAGACCCTTTGCCACCAGCCCTAGGATGTCACGTTCCCGCGCAGTTAACGGATTGTCGCCGGCATCTACGCCTATCGGCGAGAATTCCTTTAAGATACGAAACGCTAGCTCTCGTGTCATTGGCGCTTCATCCAAAGCTATCGCCTTGAGATAGTCGTGCCACTCATCGGGTTTCATGTTTTTTAATAGGTACCCTTGCGCCCCTTTTTTTAGGGCATCGAACAGGTGAGCAATGTCATCGGACACCGTTAGCATGACGACCTTTACATAAGGAAACGCTTCTTTTAGCTGTTTGGTCGCCTCCAAACCGCCGATGCCAGGCATTTGAATGTCCATCAGAATGAGATCTGGCATCCAAACCTCGCTTAGGATCAGCGCCTCTTCGCCACTGCTTCCCTCTGCAACGACCTCAAATAGTGGATCAGCTTCAAGAATCAGTCGAATGCCTTCCCGAGCCATTTGGTTGTCATCAATAATCAGTACGCGAAACACGGTCATGTCAAACGGCCTCCTTTACAACGATCACCTTGGTTTCGCCATCTTTCCTTTCAAATCGGAGGTCCCACGACATACTGCTTGCACGATCCCTCATCATATTCAAGCCATATTGGTTTCCCGTTGTCACACCTGGTTTAGAAAACCCTTGTCCATTGTCGATGATCTGGCAGTACCATCCTTGCTTTTCTGGCAAAGCGTTTGCCTGTATGCGAACCCCCGTTGCCTTTGCATGCTTGTGTATATTAAATAAAGCTTCTCTTATAATGGCCAACAGCTCGACTTTTTCCTTAGGTGTTAGGTGAGATTCAGGAATGTTCCAGATTGTTTCAAACGATAACGCGCTTTCCCTCTTTAATTCTTCAATAAAGCTTTCAATCCCTTGAAGCCAAGGATTTTGATCCTCATCCGCAGCATGTCTCAAATTGGCGATGGCCTGTCTCACGTAATCGTTTGTGCGATGAACGCTGTTCTTCCATCGTTCCAAAGGAAGTTCTTCTGCCTGCTTTGTGCGTTCCATGACGGTCACCTGTGCATTCAGCAGAAACAACGATTGGGCAATGCCATCATGAAGCTCCCGAGCAATTTTTTCTCGTTCCTCCAACACCGCTTGAACCGCCTTTGCCCGATGCAATTCTTCTTGGTTTTGCTCATACATTTTAAAGAGCTTTGTCAAAATGAGCACGGATACCAACAAGACGATCACAGGGGCGAGCCAATTGCCAAGCTCCATGGAGATATAGGGGAGCAAGTACTCGTGTCTGACGTATTCCCATACGCCAATCGTGAGTGCAGGGATGATGATAATCAACCATTTGGTTTGTCTGTATGTCAACGGCCGATCTCCTCTCAGCGTAGTTGCTTCTATTATAAAACAAATGCATTAGGAAAACATGACTCATTAGGGTTATAGCGTCGCTTGTATGGGAGACATTTCTCAAAGAATTAATTTACACAAAGTTGGATTTTGCGTTGCAGCCTCGCGAAAGCTATAGAAAATACATTGTAGAAAGGAGAGATTTGATGCTTGATCGAACGATGAAAGAGAAGATTGTGACATTCTTGCATAAGGAAATCAGCCCTCTCTGAATTGTCTTGTTCGGATCTGAAGCGAAAGGGCACGACCGATCAAACAGTGACATTGATTTGGCCGTTTATTGTCGTCATGAAACGAACGATGCCTATGCGCTGTTTATGTTGGCACAGGAGCTAGCAGGTGAGTTGGGCAGAGATTAACTTAAAAACTTGCGTCTACCGTGTTTCAAGCGCAAGTGGTGGCGACAGGGGACATTCTATACTGCGAAGACCGTTATCAAAGAGAGATGTTTTCGATGCGAGCGCTAAAGGAGTATGCTTTGTTGAACGAGCGGCGCGCCCCCATTTTGCGCCGCATTGAAAAGGAGGGCACCGTATATGGCTCATGATGTGGCATTAAATAAGTGGCGGTAATGGAGCGATGTGTTCAGCGAGTAAAAGACGCTTATCAGAATGATCTGCAAACCTTGGAGGACTTTACGAAGCAGGATTCCATCGTTTTGAATCTGCAGCGAGCCAGTGAAGCAGCCATTGATTTGGCTATGCATATCGTTTCGGAAGAGCATATGGGTCTTCCTCAAAACAGTAGAGATGCATTTGCATTGCTTGAAAGTCACGAAGCTCTTCCCTCAGAGGTTTCCAAGAAGCTCCAAGCGATGGTCGGCTTTCGGAACATTGCGGTTCATGATGATCAAGAAATCAATGTCGTCATTGTTCGTTCTATTATCGAGAACCACCTTAATGATTTTCAGCTTTTTGCTCAGAGTATTCTTGCGTTTAGACAGTCGGAGTAGTTCAAACATTTCGTAAGTAATCGAACATCACAGAGCCTAATCCGTGTCAACATGCTACATCTTTTCCACCTGTGGCTGATGCTTCACTATAAAGGTCAACGCCAGGACATCATCATAATCTTCGGCAAGGTCTCGGAGACTTTCAATAGAAAGAACATGAGCAAAAGCGTTAAAGGTTGTATCGTTATGACGTACGTCAATGTGATAGATAAATGGTTCGCCAATCGTTGCCATCGTGGGTACGGAAGGCATGGAAGTAGAGCTGCTGCTTCCTGATATTCGTTTGATATCGAATTGTGCAATGGAAGCCCCATGGTCATTGACAACGGCGATCTTGTGGTCACCTTCTTCGTGTTCTGCCATACGGATGGACATTTTTAAAGTCTGCTCATCCTTAGATGAGGAAGTGCCTAAACCAACCCCCATTATTTCGTCCCTTCTTTCAACTAACTCCCCATTGATATAGTGCTGATAGCCAACATAAAAGGTATGCTCGTTGGTCAGAAATTGTTTCGGAATGGTCACATCAACCCCAGCAAACCCTTCGCTTAGCAGGTCATACATCGTTTGTACTTCAGTGCTAATTTCGGGAAGCTCGACAGTCATAGGATTCGGTTCAGTATTCGCATAGTCATTGTTCATTGAACACCCGGCCATAAAAAGTAAGCCTACCAACCATTTCTTCATCATCTATTCACCTCTTAAAACGTAAAATCATTAGGAAATATAATCCAATAGTAACATAGAGCTTGCTTTCTTTGCATAATTCTTCTACATTTTTATATTACGGAATGAATGCCAGTTCGTTTTTATCTTAATCAAAACAGGGAAAACTAAAAAAGATTCACCAAATCTTCTTTGAGGGAGTCCTGCAGACATGAAAAAACAACACGTAGCAATTATCACAGGCGGGGGCAGTGGCTTAGGACAAGCCGTAGCTTTGAAACTGGCAGAGTCCAATGTTCAGCTAAGCATCGTAGACATTTCGGAGGAGGGCGGCAATGACACCGTTCGCCTCGTGAAGGAAAAAGGAGCTTCAGCGATCTTTATCAAGGCGGATGTAAGCAAGGCCGAGGACGTAAAAAACTACGTTGACAAAACCTTGGACACCTATGGCGTGATTACAATGTTTTATAACAATGCCGGTATTTCGGGACCAGGAACAAAATTTGCTGAGAACACGATTGAACAAATTGATCAGGTCATCGGCATTAACCTTCAGGGTGCGCTTTACGGTCTGAGATATGTGGTGGAAGCGATGCTTAAAAACGGTGGAGGCAGCATTGTCAACACATCCTCGACCGCCGGACTTGTTGGTCAGCAAACCGTAGGGACGTATTCTGCAACGAAGCATGCCATGATCGGCATTACAAAAACCATTGTCGCCGAATATGCGAGCGAAGGCATCCGTGTCAACGCTATTGCACCCGGTGCGACAGAAACACAAATGGTCAAGGAATACATGGAGAAGAACCCAAATGCAGCTGATATTGCGGTCAACCCCGTTCCGCAAAAACGCCTTGGCACACCGGAAGAAGTCGCTGAGCTTGTGGCTTTTCTTCTCGGAGACAAAGCACCTTACATCAACGGAGCGGTTGTTCCGATTGATGGAGGGTTTACATCGATATAAAGTTTTTGGTTGAGATATGAAGTATGATTTGGAGCAGCTCGGGACTTTCGCTCGAGCTGTTTTTTTGTGCATAGATCTAGTAGTGAGGCCGACCATATGGATGTAAAAGTGATTCACTGTCTTTAAAGGAAGCAATGATTAGAAGGAGTTTCTTTCTTGAAGAATCAGGGAACGCTTCAAGAAAGCGGCATTTAGAAAACAATCGATTTGGAAAGGAGTGTTTTAGTTTGAGTGCGTCCTCACAATACGAAATCATTGCGACACAATTCATCTTTGTTATCGCGGTGGGCATCAGTACGCTCTTTATCCTCGCTTTTCCGATATTGAAGAAATATTCTAGAAAATTCGCATGGGGAAGTGTAGGCGTAGGTGTTTTTCTATGGGGAAACATTCTGCTTATCTTTATTGACAATCCAACGCTTTTTGTAGAACTGTATTTACGGATTTTTCCGTTCCTGCCTGCGCTGTATAATTAGTAAAAACATCAAGGTACATCTATTTAACGATCAAACTATTGTACGTTTAATTTCTCATTTTCCCAAGGTAAACTTAGGTAAATGATAGCTTAAAGGTGATGCCCATGAATAAATCAAATCGACTACCCTTCCTTCCACTTGAGTGGACAACTGAAACGGAATTGGCACTTTATAAAAAAGTAGTGACTGCCATATCTGAAATGGAGAAGCTGAAGCAAAAGGTAAGGTATTCACTAGTTAACGAGTCATTTATTCAGCTTTTAACGCTTCAAGAATCTGTGCAATCGACACGGATTGAGGGGACACAGGTGACGTTTAGTGAGATGCTGGAGGATCATGTTGACCAGAAGGAAGGCTTCGAGCGAGTAGAGGTTAGGAATTATCAAGCGGCGTTGTCGTATGGCATGGAGGTTGTGACTGCAGGCTATCCGATCACCGAAAAACTCATTCGTCAGCTGCATGAGATGCTCATGATGAACGCACGAGGGTCAACAAGCGCATCAGGACACTATCGCCGAATTCAAAACTTCATTGGGCCGACCACACAGATGAAAGATGCCTCTTACATTCCACCAGAGCCACAATTAATGCCTGAATACATGACCAATTTAGAGAGATATATGAATGGCCATGCCTATGTGGCAGAGCAAAACGATGACACACACCCGTTAATTAAATCTGCAGTGGTTCATGCGCAATTCGAGTCCATCCATCCCTTTTTAGATGGAAATGGTCGCTTAGGTCGAATTTTGATCGTTCTATATATGCTCCAATCATCCCTTATTGATTCTCCCATCTTCTTTTTAAGTGAAGAGTTGGAAAAGGATCGTTTTAAATATTATGCGATGTTAAACCGAGTTAGGGGGATCGGAATAGGTAAACCCGATTGGGAAAGCTGGGTTGTCTTTTTCTTGGATGCCTCTTTAAGGATGGCGAGGCAGCAATTTGAAAAGCTAGACCGAGCGGAGACTTTATACAAGAACGGTCTTGAACAATTGGATCAGCCATCGCACAAAGAAGTGTGGGGGGTATTGTTTGCGGAACCAATTACAACTGTCCTTAAGGTTGAAGAAAAAACAAACCTGGCAGCAACGACGATTCGTAAGGCGTTAAGTCATCTAGTGCAAAAGCAAATGGTCTACGCAAACGACCAAAAACGAAATCGACGATACTACCACTATGATTTGATCCGGGCGATGAATGGGTAGGGTTGAAAGTGAATGCACAAAGCCTAGGGTTAATTGAAGGGAGGCAATAAAATTGAACCTTTTTCTTCTATTGATTATTGTTTATCCTCTCGTAACGATACTATTAACCGCAGTTCTTTGGGCTCTCACAAGAAAGGTAAGTGTGCCACTAATTGTCACCTTTGTTGTGTTTGTGTTGCTCATGTTTTTTGAGTACAACACTACATTTCTAATATGGGTGCTTGTGTATACAGTCATTTCCCTCGTTACTTCACTACTTTTAAAGAAGCGTAAACGATAGCTTGTTTCACGTGAAACACAAACGTCTCACACACATTCGTTTTTAGTGTGAGACGTTTTTTATTAGCTATAAGTACAGACAATCATTAGGGATCTGCCCGATTGTTGAAGATCATTTCAATTGAATTGTATTTTTGTTGTACTGTTCAGTAACGAAACTGCTTTCTAGTACTTAGTAATATTGACAATAATACTATGTGAATGTATGATATGCGTTATATTACGCAAAGGAGGGTTTTTAAAAATGATGCCATCAGGAAGATTACGCCAGCAAACTTTGAACAATAGGTAACTTAATATGTTCAAAGGCTCTGTTTTTATGAAACAGAGTAAACGGGAGTAGTCTGCACATTTTTAAAAACCTTCTACGGAGAGGTATACACTTTTTACGTGAAGAAAGGCAGATAGTCATCTGTCTTTTTTTCGTATGTCTTTTTTCGCTCATTCAAAGGAAGGCGTCTATTTGCTGTACATCGTTTACTCTTCATTATAGACAGTAGCTTGTCATGATCGCATTCCTTTAAAACCTAACGTCCATGTGGAAAGAGCATGAGTTTTTGCACCGTTTGACTGTTAGACAAACGAGTCCCCATCTTATCAAGCATCTGAATTTAAATGGCTTGGCCCATTGAACCAACAAATGAACTTTTGGAGGAAATAAACATGAATACACGTAAACTTAAACAATTAGCAATGAGTAAAGGCTTGGACATTATAGAAAACAGTATCAAAATCAATGAGTCTGGTATTGACTTTCAAGTAGCCTTCGCCAAAGATCAACATGACGATAATTGGATTTTAAGAATTCCACGTAGACCCGAATCAATGAGGCATGCACACCAAGAGAAAAATTCGTTAGAGATTATTAATCGCCATGTAAACTTTCAACTTCCGGATTGGTCTATTTTCTCTGAAGAGTTCATTGCGTATAAGCAATTAAGCGGAATTCCTGCGGCGACGATTGACTTGGAGCAACAGAACTATGTATGGAGTTTTGATGAATCCAATGTACCACCTGCGTATTTTCAATCATTAGGAAAAGCTCTAGCAGACTTACACTCGTTACCTCACGAAGAATTCAAACAGAGTGGGGTTGACGTTCTTCGTGCCAGTGAGTTAAGAGTGTCCATGAAACAGCGAATGGAACGGGTAAAAAAACAATACGATATCAATCCAACTTTATGGGGTCGCTGGCAAGCATGGCTAGCGGAGGACGCCCTTTGGCCAACACATGTAGGGGTGAAACACGGCGACCTACATCCAGGTCATGTCCTCATCAATAAAAATTATCAAGTAACGGGCTTCATTGATTGGACAGAAGTCGGAATTGCTGATGTGTCTGTCGATTTCTTGTCCCATCAACTCCTTTTTGGGAGTGATGGACTAACTAAGTTAATCGACGCTTATGACAACGCTGGTGGAAAAACATGGTCCAAAATGGATGAGCACATTGTAGAACTTCTAACAACAAGTGGCATCACTGTAGCTGAATTTGCTGAAGTCTCAGGCTTGAAAGAGATGCATGAAATGGCTGCACACATGCTTGCTAGCGAGATGTAATGAAACGTATCAAGTAATTCTGTTTCGACCATTAAAACATCCTTACCTTTTTTGAAAATAGGGTAGCACTCAGGAAACATGTGCTTCACATTGAAAAATCGCATTTTCCTGAGGCTACCTCTTAGTAAACGAATCATCAAAGAGAAAACGAAATTATTACGATTTACAGGCTTGCCATTCTATGCTACACTCAATCTCGCCTACATATGAATCCATTAAATGGGGGAGACCTGATGAAAAATTATTTTACTATCGCAACTTTACTCGTGTTGTTGTCCTTACTAGGGGCATGCACGTCAACCCCTTCGGCGGAGCCGGAGACAAATACAAAGCATTTGCACTTCCTCTATAATTTTTCAACAAATTCACTTGATCCACATGTGGATACGAGCTATGTGCCGTTGCGCGCTGGCATAACGGAAACGCTTGTCCGACTGGATGAGGAAAACCTCACGGTGGCGCCGTGGCTTGCCGAAAGCTGGGAGAGCGACGATGGCCAGTACTGGACGATTCAACTGCGTGAGGATGTGACCTTTCAAAATGGCAAGCCAATGGATGCTGATGCTGTCAAAGCGTCTTTGGAACGAGCTTTAGAGGAGAACGTCGCACTTCAAAATGCTCTGAAAATCGACACAATTGAAGCGGATGGGCATACACTAACTATTTCACTCACACAGCCATTTCCTGAGTTTGCCTCAGAGCTTGTTCACCCAAACGTGGCCATTATTGATGTCACGGAGCCGGATATTGTCAACCATCCGGTAGGCACTGGTCCGTTCAAGCTTACGTCGTTCACACCGGGTAGTAAGCTGGAGCTGGAGCGCTATGACAATTATTGGGACGGGGCTTCACCATTGGATACCGTTACGTTTGCTTTTAATGAGGACGCCAATGCCCGTTCACTCGCCCTTGAATCAGGCCAAACGGACATTGTCTACCGACCAGAAGTCGAAAGCTTGGAAACGTTGAAAGCGATTGAAGGCATTAAGGTTGAGTCAACGGGAACGTTCCGAGTTCATCAAATGACGATGAATGTGGAGCGTGAGAGTTTAAAAGATGTCAATGTGCGCCGTGCAGTAGATGCGTTGATTGATCGTGAAGCGATTGTGGAGTCCATTCTCCTTGGGCATGGTCAGGTTGCCGAAGGCCCGTTTCTTCCTTCCTTACCTTTTGCTCCTTCCTATCCACCACGTGAAAGTGGTTTGGATGCGGCAATAGCTCACCTTGAAAAAGCAGGGTATACGCAGCAGGATGGCGTCATGCAAAAAGATGGTGAGCCGCTCACGTTTAAGTTGTTGACGTATAGCGCACGCGCAGATTTGCCGCTCATTGCCCAGGTGTTTCAATCAGATGCCAAGCGCATTGGCATTGATGTGGAAATTCAAATGATCGAGATTCCCGAAGAATACATGGCGGCAAATCGCGACTGGGATCTTACAACGTATAGCAATCTAACCGCACCACGTGGTGATGCAGGGTATTACCTGAACGCGACCTACCATCCGACAGGTGCTTTGAATTTTAGTGGTACAGATGAACCAGAGCTGACAGCCATTATTGATGAATTAAACCAGACCGTTGACCAAGACAAGCGTGCAGCGTTATCTCAGCAGGCAGCGACCTATGTGCATGAGCAAATGCTTAATTCCTTCGTCCTGCACCCGGCTACGATAGTGGCGTACAATGCGGACAAAGTTCAACATTGGGTAACGACACGAAGCGAATATTACATGATTACCAATAAGTTGGATGTGAACTAAATGATCCGCATCGTTTCACAGCGCCTCATTGAGGTCCTTGTGTTTCTGCTTTTGATTACCTTTGTTAGTTTTCTGTTTGTACGACTTGCGCCAGGCGACCCGATTCTCACCATCCTAAACGTGGACGAGCTGGCAGTGAGCCAGGAGCAGGTGGAGGATCTCCGCGAAAAGATGGGCTTTAACGATCCTTTCCTTGTTCAATATGGACGTTGGCTGCTAGATTTTTTCCGCCTGGACCTGGGCTCATCCTTCACAACCAATCAGCCCGTCATGGACCTGATTCTGATGAGTCTTCCCGCTTCGCTGGAGCTGGCGACAGGTTCGATTATCGTGATGCTGTTGGTTGCCGTACCACTAGGGTCACTATCGGCACTTTATCGGAACAGCTGGGTTGACCATCTTAGCCGAGGGATTTCAATATTAGGAGCAGCTGTGCCAAGCTTTTGGCTTGGCCTTTTGCTCATTGATCTGTTTGCCGTTCGATTCGGCTTGTTTCCAACGATGGGGAGGGAAGGGTTCATTTCTCTCGTACTGCCGTCGATTACGCTTGGTTTGGCGATGGCCAGTGTGTATGTGCGTCTTTTGCGTTCCAGTTTGCTTGATTCCCTCAGTCAGGAGTTCGTTCATGCAGCCCGTGCACGAGGGCTGTCTGAACAACGCATTTTTGTGTCGCATGCCTTTCGCCACAGTTTACCCCCTGTCATTACGGTGTTTGGTGTGAGCTTGGGAAGCTTGATTGGCGGTGTTGTTGTCATCGAAGTGCTGTTTTCGTATCCAGGGGCGGGCAGTCTCGTCGTCGATGCGATTCGCCAGCGGGATTATCCGTTGATTCAGGGATATATCCTCGTCATGTCCATTCTGGTCTTCCTAGTGAACACTGCCGTTGATTTGTCCTACCATTACTTGAATCCAGAGCTGAAGCTGAAAGAAAGGAAGGCACGCTAATGGTCACCATTGAATCATCTTCATTAGTGAAAAAAAACCCATGGAAGCGCGTTGTTTTCGTAAGCGCACTCGTGCTGCTCGCCGCGCTTTTTGCCTACACCTTTCTTTACCTAAAGCATGATCCTTATTTAACAGACATGAGTGTCCGACTGCAGGGCATGAGCTTGATGCACCCGCTTGGCACTGATCATCTCGGGCGGGATGTGCTGACCCGGCTTCTTTTAGGCACAAAGCTGACCCTTGGCTACAGTGCCTTGGCGTTAGGTATTGCGGTTGTCATTGGTGTCCCCTTTGGTTTGTTCGCTGGCTACATGGGCGGTCTCATTGACCGTGTGTTTATGCGCATTGCCGATGGGTTTCTTGCGTTTCCTGACACGATTGTGGCCATTGTGCTCAGTGGTTTGCTCGGCCCTGGCATTGGCAATCTCGTCATCGCCATTGTCGTGGTTAAATGGGTCAACTACGCCCGTCTTGTTCGCAGTACGGTCATGAGTGAATCACAAAAAGAGTATGTGACGATGGCGCGCATTAATGGGATGACACCAGGACGAATCATGCGCAAGCATTTGTTTCCGCATCTTATAGGCCATGTACTTGTTCTGGCGAGTCTGGACTTAGGCAAGATCATTTTATTAATCTCCGCCCTGTCCTACATAGGATTAGGAGCCCAGCCACCTGCGCCCGAGTGGGGTGCGATGCTGAATGAATCAAGACCGTACTTTCAGTCAAGCCCTGAGTTGATGTTCTTCCCAGGACTGGCCATCGTGCTTGTCGTCCTGCTATCTAATCTAATCGGGGACGATCTACGTGATCGCTTTGATGTCAAAAGGGAGGAGAGAGGCCACCATGCTGAAGGTTGAACAGCTGACCATCGCTACATCGTCTACAACGATCGTGCAAGAGGTATCGTTTAAAGTGAAGGCAGGCGAGTGGTTTGCCCTCGTTGGTCAGAGTGGGAGTGGGAAAAGCATGTTGTCGCAAGCCATCGGCGGTCTGCTTGCTCCAAATCTCCAGGCGACAGGAAAAATTTATTTTAAGGACCAAGACCTGTCCACGCTATCGAAGCGAGAGATGCGTGCCCTGCGTGGGCGCCATCTCTCCTATGTGTTTCAGGATTACCAAGGCTCGTTTACCCCATTTCGCACCATTGGGCAACATTTTAACGAATACCAAAAAACACACGGCACCCATGATAAAGCAGCTCGGAAGCGGCAGGCCCTCGATGCGCTAAGCTCTGTCGGACTGCCAGAATCGCTATACACACG
Source organism: Aureibacillus halotolerans (assembly GCF_004363045.1). Taxonomy (NCBI): domain Bacteria; kingdom Bacillati; phylum Bacillota; class Bacilli; order Caryophanales; family Bacillaceae; genus Aureibacillus; species Aureibacillus halotolerans. Next base: position 17,486 of record NZ_SNYJ01000024.1, on the reverse strand, counting down.
ATATCCGTTTCAATTGAGCGGGGGGCAGCTTCAGCGCGTATCCATTGCTTTGGCTCTCTTGCTAAAGCCCTCACTGCTGATTGCCGACGAGGCGACTACGGCACTGGATAGTGTGTCGTCCCACCGTATTTTGGAGCTGCTTTTTCAACTGCAGCAGGACACAGGCTGTGCCATATTGTTTATTACGCACGACTGGCGCCATGTGAAGAAATACGCCAATCACATTGCCGTCATGAAGGATGGCGAGATCGTTGAAGCAGGCGGCAAACATCGCGTGCTTGATCACCCACAGCATCCTTATACGAAGCAGCTCATCAAAGCGGCACCAACCCTCGGGAAAACCTTGCCTTCTGGACTGGAGGAGATCCAATCGTGAGCGTGCTTGACGTACAAGGCTTGACGAAAGCATACAAAAAAGACAAGCTGGTGTTAGATCATATCTCGTTTCATCTAGAGGCTGGTGAATGCCTAGGTTTAGTCGGCGAAAGTGGCTGTGGGAAAAGCACTTTGGCTCGATGCGTGCTCGGTGTCGAAACAATCAAAGATGGTCACATTCGTTTGTTTGATGAGCCGATCCAGCACCTAAGCGAAAAGAAGCTTAGACCTTTGCGCAAGCATTTTCAGGCCGTATTTCAACATCCCACAGCGTCATTAAATCCAAAACGCACGATTAGGGAATCATTGCTGGACCCTTATCAACAATTCGAAAAGGAGCTTTCGTTGGCGCACTTTTCCTTCACCTCACCAGATGCCTTTGTCCGTCAGCTGCTGGAGGCGGTTGAATTGCCTGAGGAGCTTGCGAATCGGTATCCACACGAGTTGAGTGGAGGGCAAAAGCAACGCGTAACGATTGCTCGCGCCATTAGCATTGAACCTGCCTTTATTGTGCTTGATGAGCCAACCGCTAGTCTGGACGTTCTTTCACAGGGAGCCGTATTGGCCCTGTTGACGACCTTACGTCAATCGTTAGGAATCGCGTACCTGTTTATTTCTCATGATCTTGCCGCCGTCCACCAAATGAGTCAGCGTATCATGGTTATGAAGGAAGGCAAGCTTGTTGATCAGTTTAGCAGTGATGAGCTGATGGCAAACGAGCGGGACAGCTACACGAAAGAACTAATTGCGATTTTTTGAGAGCATGTGCAAATTGACATAAAGGATGACCTGGATGACACACAGAACGTATTTGGGCCTAGTTATTCCTTTACTACTGGCCTCCTTAACAACACCATTTCTAGGTATTGTCGATACCGCCATTGTCGGACGCTTTCCAGACGCCTCCTATTTAGGGGGCGTTGCGATTGCGACGATGATTTTTAATACGCTTTACTGGTTGTTTGGCTTTCTGCGTGTCGCTACATCAGGATTTACCGCCCAAGCGCTTGGTTCTGGAAATGAAGAAAACCAACGGCTCGCACTGATTCGCCCTTTTAGCATTGCCCTTATCGTTGGCAGCATGTTCATTTTATTGCAAGTGCCTATTCTTTACAGTGCGGTCGTACTCACAGGCGCAGATCCGAGCGTAAGTGATGCGGCGAGCACGTACTTTTCAATTCGCATTTGGGGGGCACCGTTTGCGCTTGCTAATTTTGTCCTGCTTGGCTGGCTCATGGGGATGTCCTATGTGAAGCTGTCATTGCTGCTCGTTTTTTTGACGAACGCCTTGAACATTTTGCTTAGCCTCTTATTTGTTCCTGTCTTCCAATGGGGGATGGAGGGACTTGCGGCGGCGACACTCGTTGCGGAAATGGCATCAACACTGCTTGGCCTTCTTATCGTTCAACGCAAAATTGATGTGCGCTCATTAGTGTCTCGTTCCTTTGTTAAAAATGTCCTTGGCGATAAACAGGGACTTAAAAAGATATTCCAAGTGAATCGTGATCTGTTTATCCGTACCATTTGTCTTCTCCTTGCCTTCCAGCTGTTTACGATTGTCGGTGCTCAGCTCGGCACAGAGGTACTTGCCGCAAATGCGATCCTGATGCAAATGCAATTTCTGATCGTGTATATGTTTGACGGGTTTGCCAATGCCTCAAGCATATTGACCGGGAAAGCGATCGGTGGAAGAGATAAAACCCTTTACTATGAAACAGTTAAGATGACCCTGCGCTGGTGTATTTACAGCTCATTGCTACTGGCAGGCATCTATTGGCTGACAAAAGATCTTGTGCTGCCAATGTTTACGACCCTTGAGAGTGTGCTCGTGTTGCTTGGTGAATTTAGCCATTGGCCAGTTTATGTAGCCCTTACCGCAGGCTTTGGTGTCCTTGGCTATGGGCTGTTCACTGGGGCAACCGAGGTGAGCTATGTCCGCAATTCGATGATATGGGCATGCGCGTTGTATGTGCTTAGTCTGTACCCGCTCATTCAAATCTTCGGGAACCACGGTCTCTGGGTCTCGTTTATTCTGTTTTGTGGCGGACGTTCGGTCTTTCTTTTCATCTATTTGCCGCGCTTGCATAAAAAGCTTTGGGGCAATGAGGAAGGCCGAGTGTAGCAGGTAATCTTGGAGACCAATGTTTGCGGACTGCACGACCACCAGACGATGTGTAACCTTTTCTTCCTCCCAAACGACTAAAGAGCAATCGACTCACGGAGGAGATGCTCATGAAAGCGATGGTGTACGGTGTGGTTCAAATCTTGCCTATTTTGGTCGTATTGATGGGGTGCAGTAGTGGTGTCACTAGTGATACTCAAGAGACCTCCACGGCGAAGAAACCTCCCAGCACGGACACGATTCCACAGTTAACCGTAACGGCGGACGAACAGCCTATCCCTGCATTTGAGGGAAGCTACTGCTGGTCATCGGAAGGGGTGGTGACATGCGTTGACAAAAGCGGTCCAATAGAAACGCTTGAGGGAGAAACACCGACTGTTGTGGCACCAGGTGCCCTCATTGACATGACCTATGAAGATGCACCTGAGCCAAAGGAGTTTCAAGTGCGGCACCTTAACATTGGAGAAGTGGCATTAGATAACGGAAAATTTCTCGCACCAGAAACGCCAGGTGTTTACTATTACAAGACATCGGGCAGGTGGGAGCAAGGCAGTGCATCATCGTTCTTTTTCTTAGAGGTTCGCTAATTGCATTTCCCGGGAAATAAAAAAACACTCTTTAGTTGTTGGGAAGGTTGCCCTTACAACAAAGAGTGTTTTAGTTATTTAGGTGAAATGCCGATCATAACATCCAAATCAACGGTGATTTGATTCGAAATCTCCTCTGCTAGAGACATTTCTTTTTCCTCAGTTAACGACCAAGTCAGAGGTGTCATTTGGACTAACCACTTCATTGAAGCTGGATTTAAGCGAGTTGTATAACATAGTCTAAAATGTTCGGCGACTTGAAAATGCTTTGAAAACCTCTCCAATGTCGCTTCATTGGAATACTTTTTGGTTGCTTTATGAAAAAGGACCTCACGTATCTCTTTCAAATAACCACTTCTGGGAACAACCTTTACGACGATGCCCCCAGTTCTCAACAACCGATTGCATTCAGCGTAATTTGAAGGGGATAAGATTGAAAGAATCACATCAAACTGGGACTCTTTGAATGGCGGATTGGCAATGTCAGCGACAGTCCAAACCTTGTCGGAGTAGTTCTTCGAAGCCATTGCAATTCCGGCTTTAGAAATATCGCTCCCAGCTCCTATCACATCACGAATTCCTCGAGAAGAAACTTTATTACAAATCGTTGAAAGGAGCGTCCCCTCGCCACACCCCATATCAAGTATAGAGCTCGTTTTCTTTGGTTTAGCAACATGAGCATGTATGGCACTTGCGATGGCATGGCTTAAAGGCTCAAAGAAAGCCTCTTCAGTCATAAGCTTTCGTCGTGCTTCAAATAGCCCCTTACTGTACTTCGTATTGACAGGTTGATTCATAAAATTGATGTATCCACGCTTGGCAAAATCAAACGTATGATGGTTGGAGCAGATTAAACTTTGATAGTGCACAACCTTCATAGACGCACGACAAACAGGACAGGCAAACATGGATTCGACAGTACGTACATAACGCGCATTCTTTACGTGTTTATTTTCATGAACCACGAAAGTCACCTCATTCATTTTTAGATAAATGAAAAAGGCATAGACAAAGAAACCCTCGCCATATTATTAAAAAAATACGAGCAGGATCTTAAAATCGTCTACACCAGATTCTATCTAAAACGAATGAATTGAATAATCATGGAAAGGACTCCTTGTTTTTAAATTACTCGCATTCATCGTAACAATGGAGTATGGAAATAGCAACGTAAAGACTCTAATAGTAGTATTATTTGTGAGAAAGAGGTATGTTTATCTCCTTGAATTAAGTGGGGGAAGTTGAGCCGGTGCATTCTTGCTATTTAGAGTAAATTACTTCCCCAATTGAACCTCCGAAATGGCATACAACACCGCTGAGCCGCTCATTCGTACATAGGGCTCGCTGTATTGACAATAGAGCGTTCCGCCACGCTTTGACAGCTGCCTAGCCGTCAAAGTGTTTTTCTCAAGCTGCTTCGCCCAATAAGGAACAAGATAGCAATGGGCAGAGCCGCAGACTGGGTCCTCGTTGACAGACAGTTTCGGAAAAAAACTCCTTGATACGAAATCAAACGCTTCCCCTTTGGCAGTAATGGTAACACCCATGCCTTCGGGAAGCTGCTACAGTTTTAAGAAATCAGGTGTTGCGTTTTGAACAGCTTTTTCATCCTCAAGAACGAGCATTAGGTCTCTTCCTAAATAGGCTTCAACAGGTTTGATGTCCAATGCATCGACCATTTCTTCTGTCAGGGGACATGGGGCAGGTGTTTGGCTAGGAAAGGTCATCTCAAAGAGGTTTTCTTGCTTCTCTACAACGAGCATGCCGCTCATGGTTTGAAATTGGACAATATCCATAAAGGGTTCGTAATACGCTGTGATGACAAAGGCAGAGGCCAATGTTGCATGCCCGCAAAGATCGATTTCCCCTCCAGGAGTAAACCACCGCAGTTTATACTCATTGTCTTGTTTAACAACAAACGCCGTTTCTGAAAGGTTATTTTCAATCGCGATGTTTTGCATGAGTTCAGCGGATATCCATTCGTCTAGTACACATACGGCAGCGGGATTGCCTTCAAAAAGTCGCTCTGCAAAAGCGTCTACGATATAACATTTCACTTGTTTCTCCTCCTCGTTTGTCCACGTCCTTGAACCATCACCCTCCATAATATGAATCAAAATTGACGATGAAAGGAAAGTCTCCAGGCAAGCTAAGAGAAAAACGTTCGTTTCCTTCGTTGTAAGAATAGGAGACGATGTAGTCGCCAAAAGCTGGAGCGTATTCAATAGTCTCGAAAGTCAGTTCTTTGTCTGCGTGAAACATGAAGGCGTAGCCAAAGGACGTCACGATTGCTTCTACCTGTCGAATAGAAGGAAAGAGCTGAAGCAAGAGTAGTAGAAGCAGAAAGCTACTTATAATCCATTTCCTTCGTTGCATAAGGAACTCCTTCCTCTTCCATTTTTTCCAGCATAGCATGTTCCACGTGAAACAGAAATGTTTTCCATGTCAAAGAAGCTACTCATCCAAGGAGTAGTTGATCAGGAACGAACCTCTATTGAAAACCAGTCATTTAATAAGCCTGCATCAATGTAAGGGAAGTGTCACCAAAATTGATAGGTTGTTTTAGCGACTGAGGGTACGAGGGATCTATCCGCCAGGATTGGTTTGGCGTACACTATTTCAATTTTCAATAGGGGGGTCTTCTTTGGGCATTATCTATCCTTATGATGCTCATTACATTAGTGATGAAGAATTATGTACCTATGATTGTCTTTACTGTCATTATTGTCATAATGAATGTCATGGGGGGAAGATACGGAGCAGCGGGGTCTCTTTCCGTGGGCAGCGGCAGGGGATATCGACATCGCAAATGTCACACTGTTGCCTACCTATCCTCAAGAGTATTCCTACGCTGTCATTATCGCTACGTCTTTGGGAGGGCTCATCGCTTCATTTGTATATTTTAATAGAATGGATGTACACTAGCGAAGAGGTCAAAGTAAAAACAATAAAGGGATGAAAAGCAGCGCATACACTAAAAGAAAGACGAGTTTGTAAGTCACGTCCTTGTGCGTGCCGGATTTTCTTTTCTTGAAATAAATGACGACGTAGCTGACACAGAGCGCCATGATGGCTATTGATAAGATGGTTACTAATGTCATTTGGGTTCACCTCCGACTAGGGTGATAGATTAAATCTCACATGTTCAATGTATCACATTTTGTAATGAGATTCTTCTTGAAATCCCTATTGTAAAGAGACCCAGGTGCCTTATATAACGTCTGCCTATATGGTTCTCATGCTATTGTCGATCCAATCGCCGTTAAACAGGTGCTGGATAATCTGCTGGTAAATACCCTCAAATATGCAAGAAGCTATGCCTCCATCCAATTTCAGGTCACCCCAGATCACGCTGTATTTTCCATAAGCAAAGATGTTGAGCATTTGACAGAAAAAGATGTTCCATTCTTATTCAACCGGCTCTATACAACAGACAAAGCACGTACCGATCGCGGACTCGCGATTGCAAAAAACGAATGGTCAACTGTCAGCTGAACTCAAAGACAACCGGATAATAATGACATGCAGCTGGCCTCTCATACGAGATGAATACCGATCGAAAACAATTCGGTGAAGGGGGAATATGCCCGTGCATGTTACTAAAAGTGTTGTCTACCTGATCTCAGGCCCACTAGGGGTCGGTAAATCAACCGTTTCCAAAACGCTGGCTAACACGATGCATCAATGCGCATTGATTGAGGGCGATCTCTTATTGCACATGTACCACGGAGAGACCGAACCCCCTTGGGAGGATCGTCTCCGATTAGCTTGGCTTCATATCGCTGCCGTGACTCGTAACCTGGTGCGAGATGGGCTGGACGTGGTGATCGATTTCGTCGTGGAAGACGAGCTGCCATGGTTCTGTGACCAATTATCTGATCTCGATGCGGCATTGCACTATGCTGTGCTACACGCGGATCCGGACATTATCTCCGGTAGGCTCGCTAGGCGGGGCGATTCGGAGGTTTTTCACCGCTCCCTTTTCCTTCGGAGCAAACTGATCGCATCTCCGGACAACCAGACATTTCTACTGGACGCGGGCAGCAAGCAGCCGGCTGAGCTTGCTGGGCTTATTTTGAAGGATGCCAGATTCAAAATCAATGGGATGTAGAGCCGGGCGAGCCGCGGCTATATTTTTTTAGAATTCCGGATTTTTAAAGGAAATTCTCACAAAAAATCTAATTGGTAGAGGAGGATGGAGAGTGCTAAAGGCAAACGAGGCCGACATCAAAGAGATTTTAGAAGGCACCCCTCAGGTCATTCATGAGGGAACATTGGGGCATGCGAGCCCATCATCGGAAAAAGTAAATACACTTGTTCTACCCCTTCTCCAAAAGGGAGGCTATTATTTGGTGGAAAAAGCGGGCGATGAGGTAATAGGCTGGGTGTTTCTTGGACCTCGGACAGATTCATTCACAGATGAACGTATTGGATTTATCTATGAGCTTTATGTAAAAGAAGAACACAGGGGACAAGGTCTTGCTAAACAGTTGTTAGATGAAGCCATTCGACAATTACAGGAGCAGGGAAACAAAGAAATTCGTCTTAGTGTCTTTAGTGGTAATGAGGCCGTGCGTCTGTATGAACAGCTTGGATTTCGTCCACACACGATGACGATGAGTTTAAAACAGTAATCCCTTGACGATGTGTTGGCGCAATCTTATACATAATGACCATGAATTCGCAATATATCAATTAATTGAAACAAATCTATGTGGTGATCCGTAAAGTAATGTAAGGGATTACAATTCTGTTCGAAAATCTAAAAAGGAGGAGTTTGATCATGAGGAAGTGGACAAAGCACAAATTAGGTCTTGCCTTGCTTCTTGTGCTACTGTTGGTCGCCGGGGGCTGTTCAAGTCAAACGGATTCCGTCATTGAAACCGTACTTAACCAACAATTTAGTGGTCCAGATGAAGAACTCATTGCTCTTTTAGAGGATCCTGAAAATCTCGCCATTATAGGCGATGATGAACAAAAGCGAGCACCATCATCCACCGATTTAGAAGACTATCTTCAGGAAACGTACGGGTCACTTATTATCGAAAACTCATATCAAGAAATTGTTAGCAATGCCGTGCATATTCAAACGGCGGCAGCGGAAAATAATTATAGTCTAAAGGCGGAGGATTTCCAGTTAAATCAAAGTGACGCAAATGAAAAAGAATATGATTTTTCGTTTGATGTTGTGTATGAAGGCAATGAGAATAGCGGTGAACAAGAAATTAGCGGGAAAGCCTTTGTAAACGAGAATGACAAAATAGCAGACATTCGATTTGATGAATCCCTGCAAAGCCTTCTGAATGCATTAGAGTAATTAATATCATCAAAAACATTTTAAATGGACGCCTCTTCGTTCCCACCAATTTCATAAGTCTAAACAAACGAAAAAACAGCCACGAGCTTTAATGTGTGGCTGTTTTTTTGTTGTGCAGTATTTACACCCATCCGCGCATGAGTGCAGCCCGTTTTTCTGCATCTGGGTCAAAAACGTGGTGTGTCGTGGGTTCGGCAAACACCATTGTCGCACGGGTCTCTGTGGTGTACCCACCCCAGTTTAAGGCGGCTGTTGACGGGGAGCCTTGTTGAATAAAGGCGAGCCACGCGTCTTGCATACGTGAAGACAACGCCATCGCTTCTTCAGTGATAGGAAAGCCGAGTTGTTGAAACACGCCAAGCTGTCCAAACACAAACGGAATCTCTGCCGCGTGTACAGGCTCTCCGAACAAAGGATGCCCTTGAATGTAACCGTCAAAACGATACATCCAAACAGGTGCGAAGTGACTTTGGGCTTCAATAAATTGCAACGACGTACGCCAGAAATACAAATCCGTAATGAATTGGGCCTGTGAGGCATGGGAGGACGAATACTTCTTGGCCACGACCTCTGCTTGTGGTTCTGGCATCTCTGTAGCAAGGATTCGTACAATTTCTTGTTCCTCCAGCAGATTGTCCTCGCGGATGAAAAATGCGCCTTCATCTTGATTCGTACCGAGTAACAGAGGGATGTCCTTTGCAGCGCCATCGGCGATCGCTTGCTGTGGTTCAAGCGGCAGAACGTTTCCATCGATTACAGGTTGAAAGGTAAGCAAGGGGCCAGTGATGTCTGCGACTTTTCCTTGGGCGGCGACCAGGTCGCTAACGGATACATTGGCAAGAGAGTCGGGTGTGTCTGCACCTATTTGTGTAAGGAAATACGAAGTGACTTGCTTTGAGAGCTGAAGGGGCATCGCTTGTGACGCGCCGCTTTGCATAATCGCTTTAGAGAATAGTCCTTTTGCCGCTGGCATCGCAAGCAGTGCGGCTACGCTCATGCTTCCGGCGGATTCTCCCATAATGGTGACGTTTGCGGGGTCTCCACCAAAAGAGGCGATGTGTGATTGAACCCAGTTCAATGCCTCCACCTGATCAAGCAAGCCTGCATTAGGTGTGTAGGCGGCATCGAGATGAGACAAATTTAAAAACCCAAGTGCACCAAGGCGGTAATTAAAGGATACGACGATCACATTGCCGCGTTTGGCGAGCGCATTGCCATGGTAAAGAGGATTGCTGCTATGTCCTCCAACAAAAGCACCACCATGTATCCAAACGACGACAGGCAGGGGTTTTTCTGAAGGGGCTTCTGGTGTCCAAATAGTTAAGTACAGGCAATCCTCCGACTGATCAAGCACTTTAGGGTCCTGGGCAACCATACTGTCATTCACATACTGCGGACAAACGGGACCAAAGGATTGTTCTTTACGTACCCCTTCCCAGGCTTTGACGGGTACAGGGCTTTTGAAGCGTAGGTTTTCCGTAGGAGGCTCTGCATAAGGGATGCCTTTCCAAACGAATGCCCCATGCTCATGCGTTCCTTCTAGCGCACCTAACGATGTATGTACGATACTTTCCCTCATGTGCGTCACCCTCTCAATAAGTTGCTTCCATCATACACCTTTCCGGAACGCTTTTTCTATTTTCACGAATTGGCTTATCGTTGTCGCCTTTTACCGTTCTATTATTCAGATAAGTTTCACAAATTCCTTGATAAAATCATTTTAGTCGTTTAAAATAATTTTAACGATAAAACAAATTAAGGAAAGGTGATGCGAAATGAAGGGGTTTAAGACAAGATGTGCCAAGCTTTTATTAGGGGGAAGGTGCTTGTCCACATTAGGAGATAGTGTGTACCAGCTTGCGATTGTTTGGTACATGTATGAATTGACGCAAAGCCCATTGTTTACTGGACTGACGATCGCTTGTATGACAGTGCCGAACGTCTTTTCCTTCCTTTTTGGGCCAATGATTGATCGTGCAAACAAACAGTTTCTCCTGGCTCATGCCCAATTGATCCAAGCGATCTTGATGACTGTTCTGCCTATCAGCCTGTTGTTAGGCTATGAGCATGTCGGTCTTGTGTTAGCCGTCGCGTTTTGTATTGCCTTTTTTGAGAATTTTCAAGGGACGGCAGAGATAAGCATAGCGCCACAGCTTGTGGGTAAGGAAGATCTCGGGCACTTTAACTCTGTATTGAATGGCTCGTCTCAGGTTGTGAATCTTTTAATGACGGGGCTGTTTTCAATTGTATTAGTGTATTTGGGCATCATTCAGGTGTACCTCTTTGTTGCCATTGCCTTTTTTGCAGCGTTTTTATGTTTTGCTTTTATTCGACGGGAAGGTACGAATAGAAAGACGTCTAAAAACACAAAGTTGATGACCCCTGGAAAGGGATATAAAAAAGAACTCAAGGAAGGTTTTGCGTATGTAAAGTCGACCAGACTGCTTATCATTATGCTGCCGTTCGTGCTCGCCAACGGGTTGCTCAGTGGGGTTCAAGCCGTGCTGCCAGATTATGCGCAAACCCTCGGAAGCACGACCTATTATGGATGGCTTATGTTTTCTATTTCAATCGGCCTCGTTGTAGGAAGCCTTGGCAGTTCATTGATCCTGCGCTTTCCAGTAGGCAAACTTTTCGTCATTTTGCCATTTCTGACAGGCATCCTCTGGCTCTGTTCTCTTCTCCAGCAAGAGATGTTACTTTCCTTTATCCTTTTTGGACTCTCCTTCGTTCCATTTGGTATGATGAATATAGTGTTTATTACGCTCGTCCAACAGTCCGTAGATTCGGCGTTGCTTTCACGCGTGTTGTCTCTTTGTGAGAGCATTCTTGTGCTCTCTATTCCTGGCGGTGCTTTACTTGGTGGATTCATTGCGTCACTGCTCGGTCCGCAGCTCATGATGTTTGCAAGTGCGGCGGCCTTCGCGATCATTGGCCTGTTCTTTCTTGTTCATCCATTTTTGCGAGCACTTCCTGCTTTGGACGAACTGACATTACATGAGGAGTCAAAAACCTATGAGCGATCTGAACCAACTTACTAAACTGTTGTTTGATGAGACCGGCCACAAGATCCTAACGGCCACCTCAAAAGAAAGCAAAACGACGAAAGAAATTGCAAAAGCAATTGGCGTGCCAGCCTCCAACCTTTACTATAAAATCAACAAGCTGGTGGGTGCCGATGCATTGAGACTGACTGAACAAACCCAGCAAGGCAACTTAATTGAAAACTACTATTCCAGTGGACATTTGTTTGAAGGTGATGGGGTGCTCATTCAAGGGGAAAACCTGAAAAAGAATATGAATCTCTTTACCCAACACTATCTGCTTAAACAAAAACAAATGCTAAAGTTGTTGGAGAAGAGTATTGATGAAGATGCGAATGCAAAAGAAGATCGCGTCAAATTCTTGCTGACGAGTGTTTCACTTTCATCGACTGATTGGGATGAGCTGAATGAACTCATTAGTGACTTCCTCGAGAGTAAGCACATGGAGGAGCCAACGGGGAATGAAATCGAAGTGGTCGTAGCATCTGCTCAAAAGAAGTTTCTTTAAGGAATAAAACACTAAAACAAAAGCGAACCCCCATTGATTCGAATGGGGGTTGCTTCAAATTACTCGAGTTGCTCCAAGGTTCTCTGTGCGAGGGCATGGAGCTGGGAGCTAAAAGGATTTGAAGTCGTTTCAGCTGCCAGAACGGTGATGAATTTCTCAGTAAAGTCACTCGCCTTTGTAGAATGCCCTTTCTCCCAATGATGTGTCGCCTGGCGCAGCATGTTCGTCAGCCGTTTGGCAACAGAGTGAGGGAACGTCTCGCTGTCAATAGTGACGTCAAGCGCACTTTGTAGCTGGATGAATGGACTTGGTCGAACGGTTACGGAATTCGATGCATCTGATTCCCCGCCGCCGTTGACGGCTTTGACATAGTAGGTGTATTCGACGCCTGACTCAGCAGTGCGGTCATAAAAAGTGTTCACCTTGGCTGTCCCTAGCGATTCTGCCACGCCATTAACTTCTCGATAGATGTTGACAAGACTCGCGCCGTCCTGAGGTGTCCATACGAGACCGACAAAGGTATCACCAGCAAGCCCTACTATAAGATCTGTCGGGGCAGGAGGTTGAGGCATAGCGACGTCGATGGCTGGAGAAGGAGCGGTTTCGCCTTTCTCGTTCAACGCTGTCACTTTATAGGTGTAGCCTGTTTCCTCAACATTTAACGCGTCATCGACATACCGCGCATCTGTTGTGCGGGCAATCTCTTCATAAAGTTCGCCACTAGTCGTTTTTCGGTAAACGATGTATTGTTCAGCTTGATCTGACGTCTGCCATGTCAATGTATTTGACGAAGGCGAAACATCAGACGCTTGGAGAGCTTGCGGAACAGACGGCAGATCAACTGGTGCTCCAGTGGTCGCGTTTGTCGTTGATGAAGCGGTCGATTGTCCACCAGTTCCTACTGCGGTGACGTAATAGCTGTAAGTGGTGGATGGATCAACGGTGTTATCGACATAGGTGGCGTCCGATGAATAGCCAATTGCCTCAGCATTAGACGAATTTTCGGTTGAGCGGTATACGGTATAGCTAACCGCCTCATCTACCGCCTCCCAGCTGAGGGCAATGCTCAGGCTGTTTACTTCCGTAGTTTGGAGTCCAGCCGGAGCAGGTGGTGCCGATTGTGAATCTTCATAAGCAAGCACTGTAATGGCGTCACTCGTTTGTGAAGGTCCCCCAGCGTTGACCGCCTGGATTTGATACGTGTAGTGCATGCCAAGGTCAATGATGTTATCCTCATAGGTTGCATTAGTCGTGTAGGCAACAGCTCTGACATAAGGATCCTTTGAAGAGGAGCGGTAAATTAAGTACCCTTCTGCTTCAGCAACGCTCTCCCATTGCAAGGCAATGGTGTCGTTGGACTGCATCTCCCCAAATAGTCCAGCCGGTGCAGTGTTTGGTGTATCTTTATCCGTCGCAGTTGGTTTAACGACGACAACGTAGTTCATCTTTTTTGCGTCATTGTTTGGCCCCATCACGACATGAGAACCAGCAGGGAAATGCTTTTTATAGAGTTTAAATTCGATTGGCTGATCATCGGTTATGCTTTTACCAGTAGGTTCATAGCTTTGCAACCATGCTGGTAGTGAAGATATTCGTGAATCGTGTGCGACATAAACATCGGCATCAGCAGCAAGGAAAAATGACACAAGATCCTCACTGGTAGAACCACGTGATTCTACCGCAGAACGAATCCACTCCGAGCCCTGAAGTGTTTCAGGAATGCTGACAAACTGATAGCCGTTGCTGTCAGACATGCGGTCCCCTGCGACGAGATCCCCAGGCTGAAGGTTTTGTTGTACCGACCAATTCGCCGCATTTTTTTCAGAGTCATTGATTATCATGTTTTTGATGAGCTCACCATTTTTTGCAGGTAGAGGCTCTTTCTTTGGCACCTCGGGTTCAGGAATCTCAGGAGGTGTAAACACAGGACCGCTCCAAACTGGTGGCTCCATCGAATATCCATCTGGAAAACCAGGGGCTGCCAGCTCATTTAAATAGTCCTCCAGGTTCGTATAGCCGTCACCGTTTCGATCTGCATTTCGATCAGATGAGTTATCTGGGTCAAGACCATGCGCAAGCTCCCATTCGTCCGGCATGCCATCGTTGTCCGAATCGGTCGGACCGGTTCTTTCTTCAAGCACTGGAAAGCCGCCAGCATCGTCTTCATGACCGATGATAGCGCCTGTTTGTGTGCGTACTTCACGAGAGATCCGCTCATCGACCGCATCACGCGCGAGAGAGGAACCCGCAAAATTAAGCACAGCTTCATACGCGTCTTCTGGTTCTTGTGTGTGCACAAGCGGATAGTTGAAACGTTCAGGCATCAACACACTTGGTCGTTCCTTTTCCATCATGCCCGCGCCTGTGTCGGTGCCGTCCAAGACACCATTTTTATTGCTGTCAATGCGATTGTTTTCTAAGTAAAGACTGTAATTTTCATTTCCTCGGACGACAGCATACTGGGGGTCAACGGAATTAATCCCAGCAACAAAGTAGTTGCCAACAACATTGCCATAGCCTTTTGTTCCAGATTCGCCGCCAGCAACGTACGGATATTCGCCCCAGTTATAAACCACATTGTTGACGAAATCAATTTGCCCCTTCGTTTTCGGGTTACGGTCATTGTTATGAGCATAGAGGTTATGATGCATCGTGATCGTATTCATTTCAATTAGGCCGCCCATGGAGTGGGTAAGCAGCCCCTCCGTCATCATCGACCATTGAACAGTAATGTTGCGAGATTGGATGTCTTCGTAATTTTTGCTTTTAATCGACAGTACTTCGTCCCGCCCCCAAGAGAAGGAGGAGTGGTCAATGATAACATTTTTACTGTCTTCAACATACATGGCATCATCCTGTGATTCGAGCGTGCCCATGCGGAAACGCAGGTAACGAATGACAATGTCTTCACAATCGATAAAACGAACGTTGTTTCCTTTAATGGTGACGCCATCTCCAGGCGCGGTTTGTCCAGCAATGGTAATATTGGATTTGTCACGAACGATAATTTGCGGAATCGTGAGCTCGCCAGATATGCCAAAAACGATCGTGCGTGGCGTATCACCAGCCGTTGTAAGCGCATCGTGAAAAGTGCCAGGTCCTTTGAGCTCACGGCTAGTTACATAGTAGACTTCACCACCGCGACCGCCCTGCGAATAGGCGCCAAAACCCTCAGCCCCAGGGAATGCGAGCAAACGATCTTCTGCGTGTGCAGAGAGTGGTTGCACAGGAATGATAGCGCTTCCAAAAATGATGCAAAACAACACCAACATAAACTTTTTCATAAAACCCCTCCTCAACGTATGAATGGTTCATCCTACACTGTAGATTGGGGAGGAGAAAGAAGCAATGCACCATTTCGGTAATGGATAAACAATTTGTTTAGAAAGGGCAGTGGTGAGCCGTTTTGTTGATCTATTGTGAAGTGGGCCAGTAGTGAGGAGGGTTTGGAGAGTTGCATTTAACAGTAGTATGTTCCCCAGAATTAATTGAGCTGTGCTCATGAATGAAGTGCGAAGTGCCCGAAATTGATTGTGAACCTAAAGGTCGCGAACATTCCAAACAAGCTCTCCATCCTCATCCCATGTCCTGAGGCGCCGTTCAAACCTTATTTTTTCTAAAACGCGAAAGGATGCAACGTTCCAAGAGCGTACCGTCGACCACAGTCGGTGTCGACCGGTGGCCATCGCAGCATTTACTATAGCGGATGCCGCTTCGGTCGCATAGCCATGCCCGTGTACGCTTCGAAACAGTTCGTAGGCAATTTCAGGTTCTTCTAGGGAAGAGCGGCCGATAATTAATCCACAATAACCAATGAAATCTCCTTCGTTTTGTCGTTGAATTGAGAGGAGGCTGATCCCATTTTCCTGCGCGCCTTTGCGAAAGAGGCTAATCTTCTTGCGAGCATTTTCGAGTGTAGGCTTAACCACGCCTCGTTCGGCAACGAGCTCCCTGTACCAATAAGCATCTGATTCTTTCCACATTCTTAAGGCCAGCCGTTTCGTCTCTATTTCAAACGTCATAGGTGTAAAGGGCACTGACAAAGTGTACACCTCCTGAGTGAATGTTGTGCTCTCGTCTCAAATTATAGATTAATAGTAACTTTAGTAGATACAATTGGTAGCGATTTCATAGAAAAGCGAAAAGTGCTAAAATAAGGGAGCAATCGTTCGGTTGGACTCAAGGGCGGATCGGCGCAAACCCCGTGAAAGGGGGTGGCGCCAATGACAGTATTTGAAACATTGTTTCTGATGATCAGCTTCAGTACGTTGATCGTCGTTGTACTGTCATTTCACCAAAAGAAATAAGCCCCCCTTGAAGTCCTGACAAGGCTTGGGGGCTTATTCTACCCAACACGCCGATCACCCTATGCAGGGAACCAACGATGCAATCGACCACTCGTGCGCTAACACGAGTGGTCTTATTTAGTATACGGTTGCTATAGCTTCATTATACGTGAAGCGAGGTGGGGAAAACAACTGTTAGAAAAAGAATAGTGAGCCCCTTTTTCAAAAACCGATACAAATGGTAGCGTTTTCATAGACGAGCAGAAAGTGCTAAAATAAGGGAGCAATCGTTCGGTTGGACTCAAGGGCGGATCGGCGCAATCCCTGTGAAAGGGGGTGGCGCCAATGACAGTATTTGAAACATTGTTTCTGATGATCAGTTTTAGTACGTTGATCGTCGTTGTACTGTCATTTCACCAAAAGAAATAAGCCCCCCTTGAGAACCTGACAGGTCTTTGGGGCTTATTTCAACTCAAACACGCCGATCACCCTTTGCAGGGAACCAACGATGCAATCGACCATTCGTGCGACAACACGAGTGGTCTTTTTTAGTATACGGTTACTATAGCATCATTATACGTGAAGCGGGGTGAGG
Source organism: Aureibacillus halotolerans (assembly GCF_004363045.1). Lineage (NCBI taxonomy): Bacteria > Bacillati > Bacillota > Bacilli > Caryophanales > Bacillaceae > Aureibacillus > Aureibacillus halotolerans. The sequence goes on along the minus strand of NZ_SNYJ01000024.1, from coordinate 652 downwards.
AAAACAACTGTTAGGAAGAGAATAGAGCAGCACTTTTCAAGAACCGATACAAATGATAGCGATTTCATAGAAAAGCAGAAAGTGCTAAAATAAGGGAGCGATCGTTCGGTTGGACTCAAGGGCGGGTCGGCGCAATCCCTGTGAAAGGGGGTGGCGCCAATGACAGTATTTGAAACATTGTTTCTGATGATCAGTTTTAGCACGTTGATCGTCGTCGTACTGTCATTTCACCAAAAGAAATAAGCCCCCCTTGAAGTCCTGAGCAAGGGCTTGGGGGCTTATTTCGACTCAAACTACGCCGATCACCCTATGCAGGGAGCCAACGATGCAATCGATCACTCGTGCACCAACACGAGTGGTCTTTTTTAGTATACGGTTACTATAGCTTCATTATACGTGAAGCGAGGTGGGGAAAACAACTGTTAGGCAAAGTGTAGGACGGTCTTTTTTTCACAGTCATCTGAAACATTACTACCTTATCATTACCAAACACGTTTACTTGTTTTACATCCAACTACACTAATGTTGCATAAATAATTTCATAAAATTCTGTTCTTTATTCATCGCGGGTAAAGCAAAAAAAGGAGAACCTGAACGAAAGGCGATCTGTCCATTTGGTAATTATATACATTTAGACATAGGGAGGCGGCCG
>NZ_SNYJ01000023.1:64963-66708 GCF_004363045.1 Aureibacillus halotolerans | reverse complement strand
GCGTTCGTCCTGAGCCAGGATCAAACTCTCCATAATAGTATGGTCTGGCGTTCATCAGTTCTCACTGATGTTCCATTCCTGCGTTGTTGATTTAAATAAAATCAACGGGATTTATTTTACATGTCTTTCAACATGGCACGTTTTTTGCATTTGACTTCTGTTCAGTTTTCAAAGGACAAACTATTCAGTCGCTCACTTGGCGACTTCTACTATTCTACAATAACTCACTGGGCTAAGTCAACAACTTTTTTCAACGTTTTTGCTGGAAAAGTGTATGTCGTTTGCGTCAGCTTGAATAGAATACCACGGCAAAATTTTGTTGGCAACCTTTTTTTATGAAGTTGCGTACATTTTTCTTATATCGACGATGTCCAAATGCTCTTGAGGTGAGGTGACACGGGCAATAAGCTTTAAAAAGACACTATAACGCAACCTCATTTTTTCATTGTCCTTCGCACTTCCATAGGAGTCTTCCATATTGAAAAGAAGCTCTTTAGTTCGCTTTTGATCCTATACTTCATTTCGTTCTTCTCTTGTTCTGAAACAATGAAGCCCATTATTTACTTCTCACCTCATTGAAACAATTCACAACAACAACATATAAATGCACTTCCCCGCATATCATTTCTACAAACATGGCTTGGCCCACGAGGAGAGTGAGATATGTTTCATGTGGTGCACGCAAAAAGTCTCAAGGCGATCACTTTCATTGCGATTTTGGCTTTCTTCTGTGCATGGTTCCTGATGACGCAGTACTCAAGTACTGCAGCTTTATTTGCTTCCACTGACCAAGTGGATGCCGCGATTTATCACGGACCCTCCGATAAAAACAGGGTGGCATTAACCTTTAACATTACTTGGGGGGATGAACGAGCAAAACCAATTGTAGACTTCTTAAAGAAGGAAGGCATTACCGCTACGTTCTTTATGACTGGGGAGTGGGCAGAAAAACACCCTGATCTCGTTAGCGAAATGGTGAAGGATGGGCACGATATTGGGAGTCTTGGGTATATGTACAAAAGCTATGTTGATATGAAGCCTGGAGAGATGCGCTCAGATTTACAAAGAGCGGATGGGGTGTTTGCCAAGCTTAATGTCGAGGATGTTCATTTCTTCCGCCCTCCAAATGGGCACCTTTCTAAAGAAATGCTGGATACCATTCAAGACACTGGGTATCAGACCATCCATTGGAGTCTAAATTCGCAAGACTGGAAAAACCCTGGAGAAGCGTCCATTCTAGCGGAATTAGAAGAGACAAGCAATGGGGATATTCTTCTGCTTCACGCCTCTGACTCGGCGCAGCAAACACTTGATGTTATGCCTGACATTTTGGATATGTTGGAGAAAAAGGAATTGGTGCCGGTGACGTTGTCTGCTTTGCTTGATGATATGACGTTGGACACTAAGGAAGTTCATTAAGGTTCAGGCGGATGAGAAACGCTCGCTTTCTTCGTTGCTTTGCTTTGTCCGGTGCTCATTGCCCTTGTGGCAACTCCGCTCCTCTCAAAGCTTCACGCCTCGAAAGACAAACGTTTTCATTCCGCCTGAACTAATTAGATGTGGAGAAACGATTGCTTTCTTCGTTGTTTTGCTTTGTCCGGTGCTCATTGCCCTTATGGCAACTCCGCTCCTCTCAAAGCTTCACGCCTCGAAAGACAAACGTTTTCATTCCGCCTGAACTGATTAGATGTGGAGAAACGATCGCTTTCTTCGTTGTTTTGCTTTGTCCGGTGCTCATTGCCCTT
>NZ_SNYJ01000023.1:60139-64866 GCF_004363045.1 Aureibacillus halotolerans | reverse complement strand
ACTCCGCTCCTCTCAAAGCTTCACGCCTTGAAAGACAAACGTTTTCATTCCGCCTGAACTGATTAGATGTGGAGAAACGATCGCTTTCTTCGTTGTTTTGCTTTGTCCGGTGCTCATTGCCCTTATGGCAACTCCGCTCCTCTCAAAGCTTCACGCCTTGAAAGACAAACGTTTTCATTCCGCCTGAACTGATTAGATGTGGAGAAACGATCGCTTTCTTCGTTGTTTCGCTTTCTTCGTTGTTTCGCTTTGTTCGCTGCTCATTGCCCTTATGGCAACTCCGCTCCTCTCAAAGCTTCACGCCTCGAAAGACAAACGTTTTCATTCCGCCTGAACTGATTAGATGAGGAGAAACGATCGCTTTCTTCGTTGTTTTGCTTTGTACGTTTCTAATAGCCCGCAAAAGAAACTCGACGTCTCTTATATGAAGAAGACAGGTTTTTCACACTCCTTGACCAACTGACACGACGTCGCTTGTTCATTGTCGATATGACAAATCCCCCTTTTACGTAGAGGGGGATTCTTTTGTGTTCGCTTTTTGTGGAGTGACGAGTCTATGTAAAATCAAGAGCTGCCATGCGTTGCATAAAAACAATGGAAACACCATGAGAAACAGCCAGTCTGTTTGATTTTCTCTGAGTGCAGGAAACCATTCGACCATCGTAACGACAACCATTAAGAATAAAGCTGGCGTAAACGCTTGTTTGGAAGACGTGTCATATGCTTTTATCCCTGCAACGAAAAGACTCAACACCGCGAGAAGTAACGCTGGCCAAACATATGGAAACAGTGGCCCTTCTCCATCGGCAAAAATTTGGTAACGTAAATAAACAAAATCAAAAAGAGCAAAAGCTATCACGACGACCTGGACGCCATTCCATAAAGAAACGGATCGAAAAAGCCCTAAACCGAAGCGATGGATAAATAAATAAGCGAAAAACCCCATCTGACTAATTAAGCTAAAAATCGCCCCTACGCCTATGAGCCATAAGCCAACCACGAGAATTTCTCCGATGTTTCCTTGAGCAAACAGTTCTTTGTAGTTCTCCCAATCGACTAAAAACCCGGTAATGACTGTTGTAACCATCCCTATGGCGAGCGTTGTTAAAAATAAATACACCCACTTGCGACTATTCAACGTGTAAACCCCTTTATCCCGTGACATTCTAAGTTTATCCGATGAACGATAAACCATACGAAAAAAGTCCGTAAAATCATGCGCTCACGTGACCTTTTCTTCTCATTAAAGTTGCCTTTTGCCAATCGATGCATGTCTTTAAGATTGTATCACAAAATACCATGTTGCTAAGACGCTGATTTGTGAATAAATTTTGAGCGCTGTTTCATATTAAGGATATAGGCAGGCGGAAAGGAGTGCGAACGCACAATGAAACAAACAGCGTGTCTCCTCTTGTTGATTCTGCTGACCGCCTGCGGTTCCGGAGCACAGGCGCAACAACAGAACGACTACGACACAACCAAAAAAATGGTTGTTGATATTCTGAAAACCGATGAGGGCAAGGACGCTTTAAAAAACGTCATGCAGGATAACCAACTAAAAGAAACGATGGTCATGGATCAGGATTTCATTCAACAGGCGATGCGCTCGACGCTCATTTCAGAGGAAGCAAAGACGTTTTGGCAAGAAACCCTGAAGGATGGGCAAACAGCAGAAGCCATGGCGACAAGCATGGAGAAGGAAAACGAAAAGCTGCTTAAAAAGCTGATGAAGGACCCTTCCTACCAGAAAATGATGCTGGACATCCTAAAAAATCCAGAGATTGAACAGCAAATGGGCGATGTTCTTAAAAGCCAAGCCATGCGTGAATATTTGCAGACGGTCATTACAGAAACTCTCGATAGCCCTCTCTTCCAATCAAAATTAGAGGATACGATTAAAAAAGCAGGCGGTCAGAGTGGTGGACAAAGTGGTCAAGGACAAGACGGACAAAGCGGTGGGCAAAGTGGCGGAGGTGGCGAACAAGGTGGCGACTCCTCATCACAGCCTGATGAAAGTGGCGGAAGTTAAAATGACTTCCCAACGATGCTTTACTTTATCCGTCCCAACACTAAAGAAGAAGCCGATCACCCGCTACATGGGTCGATCGGCTTCATTCGTTTTTATGCGTCTAGAAGATCAATGACCTTCTGTGAAATTGTTAGATAGTCCTGGTAGAGACTGTCTCCTTCTTGATAAACAGAAGGTGAAAAATCTTCACGGTTCCAGTCCGGCTGCGCTAAAGGCAATTGACCTAAAAGCTCTGTTTGTAATTCTTCTGCGAGCTTTTCGCCGCCTCCTTTACCAAAGATGTATTCTTTCTCTCCAGTCACTTTGCTCTCAAAGTAAGACATATTCTCAATAACCCCAAGCACCTCATGCTCTGTCTGAATAGCCATTGCACCTGCTCGGGCAGCAACAAATGCTGCGGTCGGATGAGGTGTCGTCACAATAATTTCCTTGCTCGCTGGCAGAAGCTGATGAACATCAAGTGCCATATCCCCAGTTCCCGGTGGAAGATCGAGCAAAAGATAATCAAGGTCGCCCCACTCCACTTCTTTAAAGAAGCTGTTTAGCATCTTTCCAAGCATCGGTCCACGCCAGACAACTGGTGTATTGTCCTCGACGAAAAAGGCAGTCGATATCACTTTGACACCAAACCGCTCCACAGGATGAATGCGTTCGTTTTCAATTCGCGGGCGTTCTGAAATCCCCATCATATCAGGTACACTGAAGCCATAAATATCCGCATCAATGATTCCGACCTTTTTCCCGAGTCTCGCCAAGCTGACAGCCAAGTTCACGCTGACGGTTGATTTCCCAACCCCGCCTTTTCCACTAGCAATAGCGATGAACTGCGTTTTTGTGTCCGGTTTTAAAAGATCCGGGGTCTTCTTAATATGCCCGCCTGCTTTTTCAACCTCTTCAGCTGTGAGCTCCTCGAACCGGAGGCCAACTGTTTCCGCGCCAGCACCCTTCAACTTTTCAACAATCTTGCCTTGCAGCTCCATCTGTTCTTTTGAATTAATTTGCTGGAGAGCAATTTTGACGCTCACGTGTTGTTTCTCTGCATCCCATTTCACTTCACGTATGCCACCCGTGGCTTTTAACGATTTATGTAAAAAAGGATCGGTTAGTCCATAAAGCGTCTCTTTGATCTTCTTCTCGTCCAACATAATTGCACCCCTTTAAATTCCTTAAGCCTCTGTTTCCAGTATATCATATACACTCGGCTCAATTCGCCCTTGAGCGTTTGAGGATTCAGGGTTGGGTGTCTCTCCTTCATAGAAAAAGCGCAAAATGCCACGATATATAGCAGCGGCCATTTTTTCTTGATAGCTATCCTGCGAAAGCAGCTGTGCTTCAGCAGGATTGGAGAGGAATCCCGCCTCAAGAAGTGCGCTTGGCATCTCGGCATGCTTTAACAAAAACACATGATTGATCGGTTTTGCCAACCGTTGCGTATTTTGCAACTGATCACGAATTTCCTCCTGGATCGCGATCGCCAAGCGTTCATTTTCCTGAAGGGGAAAATAGAAGGTTTGCGCGCCATTCCATTTCGCTGACGGAATAGCATTCATATGCACAGACAAAAGCAAGTCTGCCTCGGATTGATGAATGATAGACAATCGTTTTTTTAAGTCTGCCGTTTTCCGTTTTGAGTAACCACGTACGTCTTCTGCTAAATCTTTATCCTCATGACGTGTCATTAGGACAAGAGCCCCTGCCTCTTGCAAATAATCGCGGATTTTGAAGCTCATCTGTAAGGCGATGTCCTTTTCAATGATTGTAGCATCACGGTTCACCGCTCCACCGTCAGGGCCTCCATGACCCGGGTCAATCAGAATGACTTTTCCCGACAATGGAAGCCCACCTATTGAAGGGGTATCCTGCCAACTAAACACGAGTAAGGAAAAACAAAACACGAGTACTGTTGAGAAAATACCGACCGTCCATTTGTATTTCATATGCGCCCCCTCCTCCTCTTTTTTTATATGGGACAAGGGTGGTTTTTATGCCTACTTCCAAAGACGAAGCCGCCAACGACGCATTCCATTCAAATACCCCTCACTCCACCAACGATCTATGTAATGCTCACAGCTGTACACAAGCGACTCCTCTGATGCCGGCGCACACCAATACAACAGAAAATCAAGCAATTCAGCAACGACCTCGTTTTCCACCTTAATCCAAGCACGTTTAATATCACGATCGCTCATCACTCTATGTAAACGACTAAAACGCGCACCATACAAATAGGACTCAAGAGCCACATCCGTACAAAACGGAACCAACGTATGCTCAAACAACTGCTCCGACGTCGTAAACGAAGCAAACAAAGCGCGCGTGCTTTGCTCAATATCTGTTAAACAAAGAGTTTGCAACACCTGCCTCTCAAAAAACAGCTCCTTCTCCAGCCGCCGCTCCTCCATCGAAATCACCTTCGCCACAAGCTCACGCCCCACATTTTTTTAGTAGCATGCACCAAAAAAGTTTAAATATGTAGAAGAAAAGCGAAGGCGAGTGCGTTTTGAAACGGAGGGCAGAACATCACCAAACAGAGAAATGGTTCTTTCATTTCTCTCGTTTGGGGATTTCTGTCCCGCAGTTTCAGCGAGCCGCAGCTAGACAAGAAAAGCGGAGCGCCGTACGTACAGAAGCGCAGGTCAGAACATCATTGGGCTGGGAAATGGTTCTCCACATTTCACTAGACCGAGGATTTCTGCGC
>NZ_SNYJ01000023.1:18207-60042 GCF_004363045.1 Aureibacillus halotolerans | reverse complement strand
TTGTTCTCCACATTTCTCTCGCATTGGGATTTCTATCTCGGAGCTTCAGCGAGCCGGAGCTGGACAACGAAAAGCGGAGCGCCGTACGTACAGAAGCGCAGGTCAGAACATCATTGGGCTGGGAAATGGTTCTCCACATTTCACTAGACCGAGGATTTCTGCGCCGCAGCTTCTACGGCGCGCAGCTAGACACGAAAAGCGAAGGCGAGTGCGTTTTGAAGCGCAGAGTAGAACATCACAAGGCGAAGAAATGGTTCTCCACATTTCTCTCGCATTGGGATTTCTATCTCGGAGCTTCAGCGAGCCGGAGCTGGACAACGAAAAGCGGAGCGCCGTACGTACAGAAGCACAGGTCAGAACATCATTGGGCTGGGAAATGCTTCTCCACATTTCACTAGACCGAGGATTTCTGCGCCGCAGCTTCTACGGCGCGCAGCTAGACACGAAAAGCGCAGGTGAGTGCGTTTTGAAGTGCAGAGTAGAACATCACAAGGCGAAGAAATGGTTCTCTCATTTCTCTCGCCTTGGGGTTTCTATCTCGGAGCTTCAGCGAGCCGTAGCTGGACAACGAAAGGCGGAGCGCCGTACGTACAGAAGCGAAGAGTAGAACATCACGGGGTGAAGAAATGGTTCTTCACATTTCTCTCGCACCGGGATTTCTACCTCGCAGCTTCTACGGCGCGCAGCTAGACAACGAAAAGCGCAGGCGAGTACGCACTGTTAATGCGAAAAATATATAAAGCCGGACCACGTGAAAAGAAGACACTTGCCCCCAAAAACGTTCGCCACACCAGAGCGATACAATAAGCATCTAAAAAAGAAAATATTGACAAAAATACACAAATTGTTGTTCAATGAAAAAGGTGCCTCATCCTTAATCATCCTTATTATCCAAAAAAGGGGTGTCGAACGAACCAGAGGCGTTCCATACACATCGCACAGACATGGTGTATCTCCTTACGTTGCTCAGTTCAAGCAAGATACAAATTATTTTAGGCAGCACAAATATTACTTCTAAATGGAGGAAAACCATGAAAATGAAACGAGCATTGTTAATCCTGTCGGCGGGTCTTATGCTTTCCGCAACACCAACCATTGCTGAGGCACACCCTGGCAGAACAGACGCAAACGGCGGTCATCATTGCTGGACAAACTGTGAAAAATGGGGTTTGGAATACGGAGAGTATCATTATCATAATGGCAAAAGCACATCGTCCTCATCAAAACCAGCACAATCAACGCCAATTCCTACCGTAAAGCCTGTGCCAAAACCTACAACACCAGCAGTGAAAACTGTGAAAGTCTATTTAAACGGCGCCCTGCAATCCTATTCACAGCCTGCAATTGTGCAATCCGGCCGAACGTTGGTACCACTTCGTCCGATTTTCGAGGCTTTAGGCGCTACTGTTCAATACGATGCCGAAACTAGGATCATTACAGCAGTAAAAGAGGATCGCACGGTAACGCTGACGGTGGGCTCTGCCTACGCAAAAGTAAATGGTACGACCATCACTTTAGATGCAAAAGCACAGGTGATCAAAGGTAACACAATGGTTCCTCTACGTTTTGTTAGTGAAGCCATGGGTGCCACCGTTCAGTTTGATGGACAAGTCAAAATTTCAAACTAAGCATGCAAAAAACCTCCGTGTCCAGTAAAGGACCACGGAGGTTTTCTCTTGTTGAATCTGCAATTATACATTCTATTTTGCTTCGATATGTGCAATAACACGCTGATCTTCATACGTAACAGTTACATTGTATCCATCAGCTGTTACATTATCAAATTGACCTTTCACATTGCTGGCAGAAATAAGCGTAATGTCTTTGGCACCTTTCACTTCATCATTTGCTAAGTCTAAATGAAGGTCTCCGCCTTCAATGTATACCAATCCATCAACGTTTAGCTGACTGTTGCTATCATCCATTGAAATCGTTAACGTTCCAGCATCCATAGTGAAGTTGCCATCTACTTGTAAAGCTTCATCTGAGTTAACTACAACTGTTCCATCTTCTACATAAAGATCACCAGTACCAAAAGCAGTCGCAGAAGCAGCTTCTAACGTTCCTCCTTGCAGCAATGTTCCTCCAGTGTAGCTATTGTCTCCAGTTAATGTAAGTGTTCCTGTTCCTTGCTTCGTAAGCATCCCACTGCCGTTAATGTCATTTCTCCACCAGTCATGAGCATTAAATCTTCCTTTTGAAGCATCCATATATACTGTTACATTGTCTAAGAACGCACCATATCCATCAGCTGCTGTAACTAAATCAATTCTTCCCCAACCGTTTGATGCGTCAATTAAAGGGTACCCTGAATCAATTTCTGTCGTATATAGGACTTCGCGGCGTTGTTGATCTGTCAAATAGGGCTGACGAGTTTCTAATAAGACTTCTGCCCCTTTTGGTACGACAGGCTCTAAGCCTTTAGTTCCTGTTTGAGGTAATCCGTACGTCATTTTTTCTCTGTAGAACGCTTTGTTTGCTTCATGATCTTCCCATCTTTGTTCATCATATGCACTTTCAAACGTATAATCCTCTGTCACTGTATGTGCATATTCATATAAGCTCATGTTATTTTCTTCAGCTAATTCGCCAAATACTTCTCCAGCATTTTCATAAGCCTTCTCGATGACTTCTCTGTTTTCTTCCTTATTGAATGCATAAGCAGTCATTGCTGTAGATTGGATTCTGCCACCAATGACATCAAGTGGTGAGTGCATACCTGTTACGATTCTATTTTCTCCCATTTGAGCAGCTCTAGTTAAAAACTCAGCATATCTTTCCGGCGTCGCATGTGCAAATCCGAATGTTGATAAATAAGATGCACTCGTATGCCCGCTCGGAAATGCTCCATCTTTTCCTCTGCCGTCTTGTGCTATTCGTTTTACATATTCTAATGCCGGGATGATCTCAACATTCGTTTCATATTGTTGATAATGTCTTTCTCCAGTTGCTTTTTTCCCGCCTGAAGGTAAGGCTTCTTCTAAGGTTTCACCACTGCCAATCGTATCCCATACAGGTAATCCATTTTCATCAACGACTTCAATAACTTCTCCGTTTGAATTCATTCTATAAGGTCTAGGTGAGGAGAAGAAGTATTTAGACGGATTTGACGATGACGGATTTTCAAATCGAATGAGACTAACTAAATCCATCGCATCGGCAAGTTCAGACTCCTCCCAGTCTCCCATTCCTTGAGCCTGGTCTTCAACAGTCGTCTCTTCCAATACTTTATTCATGTCCTCTTCTGATCGAACAACACTTGTTACTGGATGAACGATTTCTGCATAGTCATTCGCTAACGGTCCAAAAGCCCCCATCATACTATAGACCTTATCTCTTTGATCATCTAAGTATGCAGCTAAAGCTTCTTCATCGGTCCTGTTTTGCGTAACGTCTTCCACATATTTAATGTTCGCTTCCCAAGTCTCTGGATTTCTAATTTCTGCGTTCGCATATGTTTTCTTATCTGCCACTACTTTTGACTCATCATTTTTATATCCATCAAAATAGACAGTCGGTCCATCACCATAGTTTGCCGTTTCTCCATTGGCACCAGGTTCTGTTAACGCTGTGCCGTCTCTCCAGTCAGGCTGGTTCATTGACCATATCGTATCAAAACCGTCTAATATTTTTATAAAAGGATTCGTCGCAGCGATATTCTTTAACTCAGGATCTGCAGCATTTTCGCCATGGTCTACAGCAGGCAATGGGCCCTCTACCTCAGGAAGAGGTACTTTCAGTTCGTTATCAGACCCCTGTGGTTTAGAAGGTTTGGCCGTCTCTTCTGTTTCTAAAGCATTATCTAATGAAACAACGGCTTCTGCCCGTGTAATATGATTGAGAGGTTTGAAACTTCCATCTGGATAGCCAACCATAATATCTTCAGCGAAAACACTGCCTACAGCATCTTTGCTCCAGTTTGAAATAGAAGCAGCATCTGTAAATGAAGCAACAGCATCTTCATCCTCATTTAAATTTATAATTTCGGCAATTATTTTAGCCGCTTCTTGACGAGTAATAGAATCTTGAGGTTTGATGGTACCATCTGGATAACCATGCACATATCCTGCTTCAATGGCTTTGGCTACATCTTTGTAATACCAAGCATCCTTAGCAACATCTTCATAACTTATTTCAGCATCTTCGGTAAATCCAAATGATCTATTCACAAGACTCATAAATTCGGCTCTATTCATAAAGTTATTTGGTTTGAAGGAACCGTCAGGATATCCTGTAATTAAGCCATTATCCATCCATGTTTGAATCTGTTCTTGTGCAAAGCTCCCTTTGATATCAGAAAGGTTGTTTGCAGCCTGAGCAGGGTTCACAGAAACGCCTAATGCCAGCACTCCTGCAAGTGTTACTGAACTAATAAATTTTTTGTTTGTAAATTTCATGGTTGTGTTCGTTCCCCTTTCACAAATCAATTGTTACGAATATCATTTTTTAAGAAGTGGCTTTTTTTCTATTGCGGGAAGTGACAGTGTAAGGAAAGATTACAGTTTAACCTCCCTAACTCTACATTGATATGTTTTTTCCTGATTACTTTCTTCTTCAACTAGAATTGAATGCTGTAACAGTTGATAGAACCCCTACCGCCACTCTCTAAGTTGAGGATTCTTTTGAAATCCTAGCTTCTCCTGCAGTAATTTGCACCACTAAAGTATAAATATATAAAACTAACGCTAGATAAATATAAGGATAGCGTAAAGATTATGTAAATTATCACTAATGTTGCGTGAATTTTATCGATAAATTCAGTGTCTTTAATTCTTGTGGCCAGAGAAAAAAGGAAAACCTGAACGAGAGGTACTCTATCCACTTGGTGATTTTATACAATAATGAAGAGGGGCGGATGGCATTTTCGAAAGAACAGCGCGTCCTTCAACTCGTCTAACCCAGTGACGAGCTGGTTTCCATAAGAACAAAAACCGAAAAAAGTGGTCAAAATGCAGTCAAAACCCAATTTTGGCATTAAAAAAGCTCCGAACCATTGAGGGGTTCGGAGCCAGAAACGTAGATATATTAACGTTTTGAGAACTGAGGTGCACGGCGTGCGCCTTTAAGTCCGTATTTTTTACGTTCTTTCATACGTGCATCACGAGTAAGAAGACCTTGTGATTTCAACGCTGGGCGGTATTCTGGGTCTGCTTTAAGCAATGCACGTGCAATGCCGTGGCGAACTGCGCCTGCCTGACCAGAAATGCCTCCTCCGTTTACACTGACAATCACGTCATAGTTACCTTCTACTTCAGCAACCTTTAATGGGCGCTGAACGATTTCACGTACAGAAGGCACTGGGAAAAAGTCTTCGAATTCACGATTGTTGATCACTACACGTCCGTTGCCTGGAACAAGACGAACACGAGCAACAGCTGATTTACGACGGCCTGTGCCGTAATATTGAAGTGTTGGCATAATCGTTTCCCTCCTTAACCTCTAAGTTCGTATACTTCTGGAGACTGTGCTGCATGAGGATGCTCACTGCCACCGTATACGTTCAATTTTTTAGCCATTGCACGACCAAGTGGTCCTTTTGGAAGCATGCCTTTAACAGCAAGCTGGATCATACGGTCTGGATGGTTTGTTCTCATGTCAAGTGCGTTCGTTTCTTTCAATCCACCTGGATGCTGCGAGTGACGGTAGTATTTCTTGTCCTGCAGTTTGTTTCCTGTAAGGTGAATTTTCCCTGCATTGATGATAACGACGTGGTCTCCAGTGTCTACGTTCGGTGTAAAAGTTGGCTTATGTTTGCCGCGAAGAATTGAAGCTACTTCACTTGCAAGACGACCAAGAGTTTGGCCTTCTGCATCGATAACCAACCATTTGCGTTTTTGCTCAAGCGGCTTCGCAGTATAGGTTTGACGCATGTTTTGTCCCTCCTGATTATTCCGTTTAGTTTTATTCAATCACGATGAAAGGTTTCCGGGGCTTTATCGTGGATTTAAAATGAACACTAATGTACATAATACCGAAGCCAATTCCTTGTGTCAAGGGTTTTTGTACACGAGGCATCGTTGTTTTACTTTTTTATGCTTGTGTAGGGTAGTTTACCTTCATTAAATAGAGGCCTTCTGCTGGGGCGGTTTTCACCCAATGCCCCTTCTCCCCACTTGTCAGGCATGTGTTCAATTGCTCAACGGTCATAGCACCGTAGCCCGTTTTTATGACAGTCCCTACAATCATGCGCACCATGTGATGCAAAAAACCATTGCCTTCGATATAAAAGCGAAAATCCTGGTCCTCTCTTACCAATGTTGCTGTCGTAATGGTACGGGTGTACGATGAGACCGTCGATTGTGCGGAACAGAAGGCGGTAAATTCATGGGTACCTAGAAACAGAGCAAGAGCGTGTTGCATCGTTTCCTCATCTAAAGGTCTTGGCTCGTGATGCACGTACCGCCGACGAAACACATCAGCGGTTCGTCCATTCATCACAAGGTATTGATACGCCTTCCCTATCGCATCGTAACGTGCATGAAACGTATCCGACGTTCGCTCTATCGAATGCAGAACCACATCGCCTGGAAGCCATCCATTCACTGCGCGCTTCCAGCGTTCCTCTGGCAGATCAATCGGGGAATCAAAATGAATCACCTGACCGATGGCGTGCACCCCGGCATCGGTTCGTCCCGAGGCAAACACCGGATGCGTTTTCGTTTTATGCATCCGCCCAAGCACACGTTCTACTACCCCTTGCACCGTACGATCATTGGATTGCCGCTGAAAGCCGCAAAAGGCTGTGCCGTCATATTGAAGTATTGCTTTCCAGCGTGGCATACTAATCTCCCCTTACAAATATCGTCAAAGCAGCAATCAGGACGAGCCCAGTGAATTTCATGCTATCCGTCCACGTCCAGCGAAGTGGACGAAAGGAGGTTCTCGGCTTTGTGCCATCATAGCCTCTGGAATCAATGGCTTCAGCCAAGGCATGCGCATTGCGAATGGTCCCAATCATTAGTGGGATCACAAACGCCTGCAAATGATGGATGGCCTTTTTTGGTCTGCGCCAAGACAAATCGCGCCCTGCGCCCCTTGCTAGCTGCGCTTGGCTCGTCCGTTTTGCCTCCTCTGCCAGCATGGGCAAATAGCGCATCGCAATCGTCATTGCCAGCGCGGCATCAGATGGCGAAAGACCAATGGCCTTTAATGGCGTAAGGTAAAAAGACAGTGCTGCGATAAGCTCACTAGGGGAGGTAGTCATGGGCAACAAAAAGCCCGCTGCGCAAATGAAAAAAAGCCGTAGCATAATTTTGCTTCCTTGCCAAAGACCCGCATCACTTATTTGTATCCACTGCCATGCCCACAACACGTCACCTTCCCTCGTCGCTAAGACGTGAAGAAGAAAGGCAGCACTAGCAAACCATGCCACAGGCCTCAGGTTTGCCCACACGAGCCGAAGTGGCAATCGTGATACAGAATAAAGCGCAACGAGTAAAAAAGCATACAGGGCATAACTAACAAGGCTATCAAGGGCGAATGCCAGGCTGCTTAACATAAGAACACTTGCAATCTTGCCCCTCGGGTCCATGCGATGAATTGGAGAGTCGCGTGCGACATAGGCCCCAATCAATGACGCTCACCGACCTCTAGCTGCCGTTCGCGAACAGACTGTAGCAACGTATGCATCGTTACTTTAGGCATATCGGCTGTCAACTTGACGCCAATTTGGCGAGCGATAGACAACGGGGGAGGCAGCAAGGCATTGTCCATTCCCCCCATATGATGAACAAAGATCTCATTTGCGGTCCCGCTGGCTTGCACTTTTCCTGCCTCAAGCCAGACGACGTGATCCGCACAGTGGTACACATCACCCATATCGTGGCTGCTATGGAGCACCGTGCATTGTGTTGTGGCCTGGTACTGTCGGAGCACTTCAAGAATCTGCTCTGCCGCGACAGGGTCAAGCCCAGCTGTTGGCTCGTCTAGCAGAAGCAATGAGGGGCGCATGGCAAGAATACTGGCCAAGGCGACCTTTCTTTGTTCTCCTCCACTTAATGAAAAGGGAGAGCGCTGTAGTAGCTCCTCCTTCAGGCCAACCGTCATGGCCATCTGTGATGCTCTTTCTTTCGCCGTGATCTCATTCATCCCTTGGTTGAGCAAGCCGAATAAAAGCTCTCGTTCTACGCTCTCTTCAAAAAATTGCTGCTCCGCGAATTGGTAGACGAGACCACTTTGCTTTATCGCTTCACGACGCAGAGCTTTTTTCGATGTTGGCTCAAGTGTTACTGTCCCTGCCTGAATCTGTCCTTGCCGCGGAAGCCTGAGACCCGCGGCAAGCTGCAGCAATGTACTTTTCCCTGACCCCGCTGCGCCGATCAAGCAGTGCCATTGTCCTGAAGCAAATGCGGCATCTATAGAAGTTAGCGCGGGGAGCACGGCAGCCTGCTCTATATAGGCATCACTTACCTGTTTGAATACAACCTCCATATGTGCTCCACCAGCTCCTCTTCTTTGACTAGAGGGGATTTTAGCCACTCCTCCTCAACCAATTGCTTGCTTACCTCGTAAACGAATGACGGCCATTCACTGGCAGGGGATTGCTGAAGAATGGACAAAATCACGTCAGCCGGATTGCCGTCCATTGTCAACCGACCCTCTTCTAACCAAAGCAAGCGATCCGCCTGCAGCATTTCCTCTAACGAATGGGTTACCGTTAAAAGTGTTTTCTCTGGCGTCAGCAATTGCCTTACCACGTTAAGAAGGTCCTGACGTCCTACAGGGTCTATCATGCTAAAGGACTCGTCCATTACATAAATGTCCGGTTCCCTTGCAATGAGTCCCGCCAGTGCAGCCCGTTGCTTTTGCCCACCAGACAAATGACGGGGGTCCCGTCTACGTGCCTCGCTTAGACCAACGTCGCTCAGTGCCTTTTCGATTTTACGTTGCATGGCGTGTTGAGGCATAGCATCATTTTCCAAGCCAAACGCTATATCCTCTTCCAGTGTAGTTGCCACAAAATGGTGATCTGGATTTTGAAACAATAAACCAAGTTTTTTACGAACGGCATGTCCTTCATCAGGCTGGGTTGTGCAAAGGGACCCACCGACAATCACACGCCCAGAGGACGGCAGTAGTAGACCGTTCGTGAGTCGTGCCATTGTGGACTTACCCGAGCCATTTCGACCCGCTACAGCCACCCACGTCCCTCTCTTAACGACAAAGGCGACGTTGACCAATGCCGGCATTGCCCCAGGATAGGCAAAAGTGACATCCTCAAATTCCAATGCATTCATATCAACGTCCCCCTTAGCGCCCCTCACATAAAAATTCACGACAAAAAAGGGCTTAGATGCCAACCTCTCCAGATAGAGATCTTCTCCGCCCTTTTGCCTCAAACATTATCAATTAGTCTTGAACGAACTCCAAGATGACCATTGGAGCGCCATCTCCACGACGAGGACCTACTTTAAGAATACGAGTGTATCCTCCTTGACGGTCTTCGTAGCGTGGTGCTAGATCAGAAAATAGTTTTTGAACAGCGTTTTGCCCTTCATCGTTCGCAGCTTCTCTACGAATAAAAGCAGCTGCTTGACGACGTGCGTGAAGGTCTCCACGTTTCCCAAGAGTCACCATTTTTTCTGCAACGGAGCGTACTTCTTTCGCTCTTGCTTGTGTCGTTTCAATCCGCTCGTTGATGATGAGATCGGTTGTTAGATCACGAAGCAATCCTTTGCGGTGGGCGCTTGAGCGTCCTAGTTTTCCATATGCCATGTTCTTGACCTCCTTTGTTCGTTATTCGGGTACTATTCGTCCTTGCGTAGACCAAGACCAAGTTCATGAAGCTTGTTACGAACCTCTTCCAACGATTTGCGTCCAAGGTTTCGTACCTTCATCATGTCTTCTTCGGTTTTATGTGCAAGTTCTTGAACCGTATTGATGCCAGCGCGTTTTAAGCAGTTGTAAGAGCGGACAGAAAGATCGAGCTCTTCGATCGTCATCTCAAGCACTTTTTCTTTTTGGTCCTCTTCTTTTTCAACCATGATCTCCGCATTTTGTGCTTCATCGGTCAAGCCTATGAAAATATTCAAATGCTCATTCATAATCTTGGCACCGAGAGACACTGCTTCTTCAGGTCGAATACTGCCATCTGTTGTTACATCGAGGGTTAGTTTATCATAATTGGTGACTTGGCCTACACGAGTGTTCTCTACTTGATACGTCACACGTGCTACCGGGGTAAAGATCGAATCAATTGGAACAACGCCAATTGGTTGATCCTCATGCTTGTTTAGATCAGCAGCGATATAACCGCGCCCGCGAACAGCCGTAAGACGCATACGAAGAACACCGTCTTTAGACAGCGTTGCAATATGCAGGTCTGGGTTGAGGATTTCCACGTCACTATCATGCGTGATGTCGGCAGCCGTTACAGTTCCTTCACCCTGGACGTCAATTTCTATTGTTTTTTCTTCATCAGAATAAATTTTCATTGCCAAGCGCTTTAAGTTGAGAATAATCGCAGTGACATCCTCACGCACACCTGGAATCGTTGAAAATTCATGCATTACGCCCTCAAATTGCACAGAGGTGATTGCAGCTCCTGGAAGAGAGGACAGCAGAATACGACGCAAAGAGTTTCCGAGTGTGGTTCCATATCCGCGTTCTAAAGGTTCCACAACAAACTTACCGAACTTGCCATCCTCGTTGAGTTCTACAGTCTCAATACGTGGCTTCTCGATTTCAATCATTCATTAACCCTCCTTCAAAACGTCGAAACTCCGGTCAGACTCTTGAAGCCCAACCGAAAATTTCTGTTGACCGTTCTCACGATACTTCACAAGTCGATTAAGCACTAATAAACCGTAAATCTATTATCATAACCATTATAGACAAGGATATGAGTTTTATACGGGTATTTACTTAGACACGACGACGTTTTGGTGGACGACATCCATTGTGAGGAACTGGCGTCATATCATTGATCGCCGTTACTTCTAAACCAGCAGCCTGCAATGCACGAATCGCAGCTTCACGACCTGCACCTGGACCTTTCACGTTCACTTCAAGTGTTTTCATGCCGTTTTCAATGGATCCTTTTGCAGCTGTTTCAGCAGCCATTTGTGCTGCGAATGGCGTAGACTTACGGGAGCCTTTGAACCCAAGTGAACCTGCAGAAGACCATGCAAGAGCATTGCCATGAGTGTCTGTAATCGTGACGATCGTGTTATTGAATGTAGAGCGGATATGTGCAACGCCGCTCTCAATATTCTTTTTGACACGTTTTTTACGTGATACGGGTTTACGAGCCATCATTTAGCCTCCTTTCTTACTTCTTCTTATTCGCTACTGTACGACGAGGACCTTTACGCGTACGAGAGTTGTTTTTAGAGTTCTGGCCTCGAACAGGAAGACCACGGCGGTGGCGAATACCACGATATGAACCAATTTCAATCAAACGTTTGATGTTAAGAGACACTTCACGACGAAGATCACCTTCGACTTTGATCGTGTTCACGACATCACGTATACGTCCAAGCTCTTCCTCAGTAAGGTCACGAACGCGAGTATCCTCAGATACGTTCGCTTCAGCAAGGATTTTTTGTGCGGTTGTTTTGCCTACGCCGAAAACGTAAGTGAGCGAGATCACAATACGCTTGTCGCGCGGGACATCAATTCCAGCAATACGTGCCAATGAAATGCACCTCCTTTTGATTTAGCCTTGTTTTTGTTTGTGCTTTGGATTCGAGCAAATGACCATGACCCGACCTCTTCGACGAATAACTTTGCAGTTTTCGCACATAGGTTTAACTGAAGGTCTGACTTTCATGTTTGCAGCCTCCTTTATAATCGGAGTGTTATTTGTACCGGTACGTAATTCGCCCGCGTGTTAAGTCATATGGAGACAGCTCAACTGTTACTTTATCTCCCGGTAGAATACGGATGAAATGCATACGGATTTTTCCGGATACATGGGCCAACACTGTATGCCCATTTTCAAGTTCCACTTTAAACATTGCATTCGGCAAAGTTTCCATAATGGTTCCTTCGACTTCAATTACATCCTCTTTCGCCATCAAGTTGTGCTCCCTTCTTTACTCATCCCTTATCGCACGTTGCATTGTTGCGATGGCATGACGCAATTTTGCGTTGGTGACACGCCCTGTTTCCGCCAGGCTACGTTTGACCTCAGGCGATACAGTAGCCAGCAATTCTACATGAGCCAGGTTTTTCAACTTGGCTCGATCAAAGGTACGCTTCTTTCCATCAGCGAGTAGCAATTGCGACTCGTCTACGATGCTCACAATGATGGCGATAAAGCCTCTGTCACGCCCCTTACAAATCTTCACGTATTGTCCGATTTGCGGTTGTGTGTCCTCTTTGTTCAGGTGCATCCTCCACCTTTACAGTGTGGTTAAGATGTCATACCCCGTCTCAGTGATCGCAATGGTATGCTCGAAATGAGCACATCGTTTCCCGTCAACGGTTACGACTGTCCAATCATCACCAAGCGTTTTGACGTAGCGCTCGCCTGCATTCACCATTGGTTCAATCGCAAGAACCATGCCTGGTTTCAAGCGAGGACCTTTGTTTGGTGGTCCGTAATGAGGAATTTGCGGATCTTCATGCAAGTTTTGCCCAACCCCATGACCAACATACTCTCTCACAATGGAAAACCCTTGGCTTTCTGCGTACATTTGTATCGCATGAGAAATATTCGATAAGCGGTCACCTGGCTTCGCTTGCTCCAACCCTTTATACAACGACGTTTCAGTGACATCCAGCAGCTGCTGAGAGGCCTCATCAATCGTTCCTACGCCATACGTCCACGCCGAATCTCCGTGATAACCGTTGTAGAAGGCACCGATATCAAGACTAATCACATCACCGTCTTTAAGCTTTCGTTCACTTGGAATCCCATGTACAAGCTCCTCGTTCACAGACGCACAAACATTTCCTGTGAAGCCCTGGTAATCCTTAAACGAAGGCGTTGCATCATGTTTGCGAATAAACTCTTCAGCAATGCGATCCAGCTCTTTGGTCGTAACGCCTGGCTGAATATGCTGTTTCAGTTCTTGATGCGTTAGCGCTACAATACGTCCCGCTTCTCTCATAATTGAGATTTCCCGAGGTGTTTTGCAGATAATCATGCACCAATGCCTCCAAGCTTTTGATCAATGTCAGCAAAGACGCTCTCAATTTCTCGATCGCCATCTACTGTCACAAGATACCCTTTTTGCCCATAAAAATCAAGCAACGGCGCCATTTCCTTCATATTAACCTTTAAACGATTTTTCACTTTTTCAGTTGTGTCGTCATCACGCTGAATTAACTCGGCACCATCCAGGTCACAAATCCCCTCTTGTTTAGGAGGATTAAAGAGAACATGGTAGGTTGCTCCGCATTCAGGGCATATTCGACGGCCTGTTAAGCGATCCATCAATTTGTTTTCATCAACGTTAATATGAAGCACATGATCAAGAGATTTGCCTAATTGGGACATAATATGTTCAAGGGCTTCAGCCTGAGCCAGCGTTCTCGGAAAACCATCTAGTAAGAAGCCGTTGTTGCAGTCTTCCTTTGAAAGACGTTCTCCGACAATACCGACCGTGACTTCATCGGGAACAAGATCTCCTTTATCCATGTAAGCTTTCGCTTCCCTGCCTAAAGGGGTTTGTTCCTTAATTGCTGCACGAAACATGTCTCCGGTCGAAATATGAGGAATGCCATATTTCTTTTTGATCTTGTCGGCCTGAGTGCCTTTTCCAGCCCCCGGAAGGCCCATGAGTATCAATTCCATGGTATCAACCCTATACATGACGTTTTAACAGTTTGATTCATACTACTTAATAAATCCTTTGTAGTGTCTCTTGACAAGCTGGCTTTCCAATTGCTTCATCGTCTCCAGAGCGACACCTACTACGATGAGAAGGCTCGTTCCGCCAATTTGGACAGACTGTGGAAGATTGGCGATATTGATAAAGAAGATCGGTAGGATTGAAATCACACTTAAGAAGGTAGCGCCAACGAGCGTTAGACGATAAAGGATCTTCGTCACATACTTCTGAGTGCTTAACCCAGGTCGGATTCCAGGGATATACCCACCTTGTTTCTTTAGGTTATCCGCCATTTGTTCAGGATTCACTTGAACAAAGGTATAAAAATACGTGAACGCAACAATCAAAATGACATAGAACGTCATACCGATTGGTTGAGTGTAGTCGAAAATGTTTCGAATCTGTGCGGCCACATTATTATCCGGGAAAAAGGATGCGATCGTTTGTGGTGTCACAATGAACGAAATCGCGAAAATGACTGGGATAACTCCGGCAGCATTCACCTTTAATGGAAGATGTGTCGACTGACCGCCAACAGGTTTGTTGTTGCTGACTCGTTTTGCATACTGAATTGGAATTTTACGTAGTGCCTGTTGAATGAATATAACACCAACGACAATCGCAATCACAACAAGAAGCAAAATCAAGACAACGATGATGCGAAGGAACAGCTGATCGCCAGCCCCTTCAATTTGTTGAGCATAGATCTGATTTATCTGGTTCGGAATTGCTGCTGCTATCCCGGCAAAGATAATAATGGATATCCCATTTCCAACACCTTTGGTCGTAATCTGCTCACCGAGCCACATCAGGAAGGCTGTTCCAGCTGTAAGCACGAGTGCAATGATTAGATACGTAGTAAAAGATGGGTTTGGAATAAGTCCTTCAAACATTGTATTAAAGCCGTAGGACATGCCTAGAGCCTGGATAAATCCGAGACCAATCGTTCCATATCGAGTGAACTGTGTAAGCTTCTTACGACCGACATCCCCTTGCTTTGACCATTCGGTAAACTTTGGCACGACGTCCATTTGCAAAAGCTGCACAATGATGGACGCTGTGATGTAAGGCATGATGCCCATCGCAAAAATAGAGAAATTCTGCAGGGCACCGCCTCCGAAGGTATTTAGGATCCCAAACACACTGTTGGACCCGATGTTGATAACGTCTCGATCAACGCCTGGAACAGGGATAAACGTTCCTAAACGAAACACTAACAACATCAACAAGGTAAAGATGATCTTATTCCGAATGTCGCTTACTCGCATGAAATTCGAGATTGTACGGAACATCAGATCACCTCAGTTTGACCGCCTGCCGCTTTAATTGCTTCTTGAGCGGAAGCAGAGAATTTATGAGCCTTGACTGTCAATTTCTTTTCAATCTGGCCTTCACCAAGAATTTTAATGCCACTCTTTTGGTTTTTTACAACGCCGTTAGCGACCAAAGTCTCAGGTGTTACTTCTGCTCCGTCATCGAACTGATTCAACGTGCTAAGATTGACGACTGCATAGTCTTTACGATTAATATTCGTAAATCCACGTTTAGGAAGACGTCTGAAAAGTGGGTTTTGACCACCCTCGAAACCAGGACGAACACCGCCGCCTGAACGTGCATTTTGACCTTTGTGACCTTTACCGGCAGTTTTACCGTTACCCGTACCAATACCACGGCCTTTGCGCTTGCGCACTTTACGAGATCCTTCCGCAGGATGAAGCTCATGAAGTTTCATGCTGTGCACCTCCTATCAGAAAAAGTATAATTTATTTTTCGTTCACTTTCACTAAGTGAGACACACGATTAATCATGCCTCTAACCGCAACAGTATCTTCGCGCACCACTGTTTGGTGCAACTTTCTTAAACCAAGCGTTTGGACCGTCAACTTTTGCTTTTCAGGACGCCCGATTACGCTGCGAGTGAGGGTGATTTCTAATTGCTTTGCCATAGGTCAAGCCCTCCTTATCCTAACAGCTCTTTAACAGTTTTACCGCGAAGTTTAGCCACTTCATCGGCTTTCTTCAAACGGGATAGACCGTTAATTGTTGCGCGGATCATGTTAATTGGTGTGTTAGACCCCAATGATTTCGAAAGGATGTCACCAACACCTGCCAATTCCAATACAGCACGGACAGGACCACCTGCAATAACACCAGTACCTTCAGATGCAGGTTTCAATAGGACGCGTCCTGCACCGAACTCACCAGTGATTAAGTGAGGTAGTGTAGTGCCTGTCATTGGCACTTTAATCAAGTTTTTCTTTGCATCTTCGATAGCTTTACGAATCGCTTCTGGAACTTCCTGGGCTTTCCCAGTACCGAATCCAACGTGCCCATTTTTATCGCCAATAACGACGAGAGCAGCAAAACGAAAACGACGACCACCTTTAACAACTTTGGCTACACGATTGACTGTAACAACACGTTCAGTCAATTCGCCTAGTTTGTTTGCATCAATGTGACTCAATCTATTCCCTCCTTTTGCAATTAAAATTTAAGTCCAGCTTCGCGCGCTGCATCCGCCAAAGCTTTTACACGACCATGATACAAGTATCCTCCACGGTCAAAAACTACATCTTCTACGCCTTGTGCTTTCGCACGTGTGGCTAACAATTCGCCAACCTTTTGTGCAGCTGTTACGTTTTTGCCTTTTGCACTCTCTTCAAAGTCTTTATCCAATGTAGAAGCACTAGCAAGTGTAGTTGCATTTACATCATCAATGACTTGTGCATAGATGTGCTGGTTTGAACGAAATACGTTTAGGCGAGGACGTTCAGCCGTACCTGTCAACTTTGAGCGCACACGGGCATGACGCTTTTTACGTGATTTATTCTTATCCACTTTTGTGATCAATTAAGGTCACCCCTTTCTTACCTTAGTGCATTATTTCGCTGTTTTACCTTCTTTGCGACGAACTTGTTCATCTTGATAACGAATTCCTTTACCTTTATAAGGCTCAGGCGGACGTACAGCACGGATGTTTGAAGCCAGTGCTCCAACACGTTCTTTGTCAATCCCTTTTACAATCAAGCGTGTATTCTCAGGAACTTCAACGTCTACTCCGTTTTCAGGCTCGATTTCGACTGGGTGAGAGTACCCAACGTTCAAGACAAGCTTGCTTCCACTTTTGCTTGCACGATAACCGACACCGACAAGCTGAAGTGTGCGCTCATAGCCTTTTGTAACACCTTCAACCATATTTCCGATATGGCTGCGTGTCGTGCCATGAAGCGATTTGTGTTCCTTGCTTTCTGATGGTCTTTCGACAGTAAGAATATTGTCGTTAATGACAATCTTCATTGACTCATTGAACTTACGCGCCAATTCGCCTTTTGGGCCTTTAATGGTAACGTTGTTGTTCGCTGAGATATCAATCGTTACACCTTCAGGAATTTCTAGAATCTTTTTGCCAACACGTGACATGATAACACCTCCTAATCGTTCAACTCTGATTTACCAAACGTACGCAAGTACTTCTCCGCCTGTGTTTTGCTGACGGGCTTCTTTGTCTGTAAATACGCCTTGAGATGTTGAAACAAGGGCAATCCCAAGTCCGTTCAATACTCTTGGTACTTCGTTTGTTTTTGCATATACACGCAATCCAGGCTTGCTGATGCGCTTAAGACCCGTAATAACACGCTCGTTATTTGGACCGTATTTCAAGAAAATGCGAATCGTACCTTGTTTGTTGTCTTCCACGTACTCTACATCACGCACAAAGCCCTCACGTTTGAGAATTTCTGCGATCTCTTTTTTCAGATTGGATGCAGGCAGCTCCAACTTATCATGACGAACAAGGTTGGCGTTACGGATGCGTGTTAGCATATCCGCGATAGGATCTGACAAGACCATAATCTGTTACCTCCTTCCCTACTATAGGGTAATTACCAGCTGGCTTTTTTAACGCCGGGGATTTGGCCTTTATAGGCGAGTTCCCGGAAACAAATACGGCAAAGTTTAAACTTGCGCAACACGGAATGAGGACGGCCGCAACGTTCGCAACGTGTGTACTCACGCACTGCAAATTTTTGCTCACGCTTTTGCTTGGCAATCATTGATTTTTTAGCCAAGGAATTCCCTCCTATTCATTATTTTTGGAACGGCATTCCCATTTGAGAAAGAAGCTCACGCGCTTCTTCGTCTGAATTCGCCGTTGTGACAATGACAATGTCCATACCGCGGACTTTTGTCACTTGATCATAGTTGATCTCTGGGAAAATCAATTGCTCTTTTACGCCGAGGGTATAGTTTCCACGACCATCAAATGATTTTTTGGAGACACCTCTAAAGTCACGTACACGAGGCAAAGAAACGTTGATCAATTTTTGAAGAAAGTCATACATACGGTCTCCGCGGAGTGTAACCTTAGCACCGATTGGCATACCCTCACGCAAGCGGAACGCAGCGATAGACTTTTTCGCACGAGTAACGATTGGCTTTTGACCGGCAATTGCTGTTAGCTCTTCGACTGCATTGTCAAGAACCTTTGCGTTTTGCACTGCTTCACCAACACCCATGTTGATAATAATTTTTTCAACTTTTGGCGCCTGCATAATAGAAGAATAACTGAACTTCTCGATTAAGCTTGGCACGATTTCATCCTTATATTGCGTTTTAAGCTGATTCACGATAGGACCTCCTTTCTAAAACCTATTTATCTAATGTTTCGCCGCTTTTTTTAGCAACTCGCACTTTTTTTCCGTCTTTTAATTCATAACCAACACGTGTCGGTACTCCATCCTTAGGATCGATAACCATCACATTTGATACATGAACGGAAGCTTCTAGCTCTAAAATACCGCCTTGCGGATTACCTTGTGAAGGCTTTGCATGTTTTTTAACGATGTTCACGCCTTCTACAACCACTCGATTTTTCTTAGGATGAGCAACAAGAACCGTACCTTGCTTTCCTTTGTCTTTTCCAGTGATCACTTGAACTTTATCGCCCTTTTTGATGTGCATTTCGATACGCACCTCCTTTGCAACTAGGTTTCAATTATAAAACTTCTGGAGCAAGGGATACGATTTTCATGAAGTTGTTGTCACGTAATTCACGTGCAACGGGTCCGAAAATACGAGTCCCGCGCGGGCTTTTATCATCACGGATAATCACCGCTGCATTTTCATCAAAACGAATGTAAGAACCGTCAGTACGACGCATACCACTCTTTGTGCGTACGATTACTGCACGAACAACATCGCCTTTTTTAACAACGCCTCCTGGTGTTGCTTGTTTCACAGTGCAAACAATTACATCACCAATATTCGCTACTTTTCTTCCGGAGCCGCCAAGGACTTTAATCGTCAATACTTCACGAGCACCAGAGTTATCAGCCACTCTTAAACGGGTTTCCTGTTGGATCATCGTTTGTTAACCTCCCTTCGTGCCTTCAATCAAATGGGTTAAATAATAATAGATTCTTCGACTACTTCTAGAAGACGAAAACGTTTTGTTGCCGACAAAGGACGAGTTTCCATCACTCTTACGATATCGCCAAGTTTCGCTTGATTGTTTTCATCATGCGTTTTTAACTTCTTAGAGTATTTCACACGCTTGCCGTAAAGTTTGTCGTTTTTATACGTTTCAATGACGACCGTGATCGTTTTGTCCATTTTATCAGACACGACGCGGCCAGTGTACACTTTGCGTTGATTGCGTTCACTCATGGAGCCTTAAACCTCCTTATCGTTTATCGGTTTGCGATCCCGATTTCTCTTTCACGAACCACAGTTTTCAAACGAGCAATGCCCTTCTTCACTTCACGAACTCTGGCGGTGTTCTCCAATTGGCCTGTTGCCAGCTGAAAACGAAGGTTAAAAAGCTCTTCTTTCAATGATTGTACCTTTTGTTCAATCTCTGAAGTGGTCAATTCTCTGATTTCATTAGCCTTCATTGGATTCACCACCAATTTCTTCGCGTTTTACGATCTTTGTTTTAATTGGGAGTTTGTGAGATGCAAGACGTAATGCTTCACGTGCAACCTCTTCAGGTACTCCAGCAATTTCAAACATGATTTTACCAGGCTTAACAACTGCCACCCAGCCTTCAGGTGCCCCTTTACCGGAACCCATCCGTACTTCAAGTGGTTTAGCTGTGAATGGCTTTGAAGGGAAAATTTTAATCCATACTTTACCGCCACGCTTCATGTAACGCGTCATCGCGATACGAGCAGCTTCGATCTGACGGTTTGTAATCCAAGAGGCTTCAACTGCCTGCAAGCCATACTCACCGAAATTAATTTCTGTACCGCCTTTTGCACGACCGCGCATTTTCCCACGATGTACACGACGATATTTAACACGTTTAGGCATCAACATGGCTTATTTCCCTCCTTTCTTTTTCGTAGGAAGAACCTCTCCACGATAGATCCAAACTTTCACACCGATTTTTCCGTATGTTGTGTTTGCTTCAGCAGTACCATAGTCGATATCTGCACGAAGTGTGTGAAGTGGAACAGTTCCTTCGCTATATGACTCAGAACGAGCAATATCTGCACCGCCAAGACGGCCAGATGTTTCTGTTTTAATCCCTTGTGCACCAGCACGCATAGAACGTTGGAGCGTCTGTTTTTGAGCACGACGGAAAGAAATTCGAGCTTCAAGCTGACGTGCAATGTTTTCAGCAACAAGTTGTGCGTTCAAATCAGGCTTTTTAATCTCCATGATGTTGATGTGCACACGCTTGCCAGTCAAGCTATTCAATGCTTTACGAAGAGCTTCTACTTCAGAACCGCCACGCCCGATAACCATTCCTGGTTTTGCTGTATGAATTGTGATATTGATTCGGTTTGCTGCGCGTTCGATTTCAATCTGAGCGACTGAAGAATCTTTTAAGCGCTTCTCGATGTAATCACGAATTTTAATGTCTTCATGCAAAAAATCTGCATAGTCTTTGCCTGCGAACCATTTGGATTCCCAGTCACGGATGACGCCGATTCGCAAACCGATAGGATTAACTTTTTGACCCACGAATTATCCCTCCTTCTTTTCTGATAGAATCAAAGTGATATGACTCGTACGTTTGAGAATCGCACTTGCACGACCTTGTGCACGTGGACGAAAACGTTTCATTGTTGGTCCTTCATCGACAAAAATCTTTGAAATGAATAGGCTTTCTGTATCCATTTCATAATTGTGCTCTGCGTTAGCAACTGCTGAATTTAACAGTTTCTCAACAACAGGGGATGCTGCTTTATTTGTGTGGCGTAAAATCGCCACGGCTTCACCAGCGCTTTTGCCGCGAATTAAGTCAACCACGAGGCGAACTTTGCGCGGTGCAATGCGAATGGTTTTCGCAATAGCTTTTGCTTCCATTCAAGGGCCTCCTCTCTTAACGGCGTGTTTTTTTGTCGTCATTATCGTGGCCACGATATGTGCGTGTTGGAGCGAATTCTCCAAGTTTGTGGCCAACCATATCTTCGGTCACATAGACTGGCACGTGTTTGCGTCCGTCATACACGGCAATTGTGTGTCCAATAAACTGTGGAAAAATTGTAGAGCGACGTGACCAAGTTTTAATTAACTTCTTGTTGCTTTCTCCGTCACCAGCTGCTTCGATTTTCTTTAACAAATGATCGTCTGCAAAAGGTCCTTTTTTCAAGCTGCGTCCCATAGCTGCGCAACCTCCCTTCCTTTAGGAAAAATGTAGGAGGCCGGAAAGTCCGACCACTTATTTCTTGCGTCGACGTACGATATATTTATCCGTTGGGTTGTTCTTTTTACGCGTTTTGTAACCAAGGGTTGGTTTGCCCCATGGAGACATTGGCGATTTACGACCGATTGGCGCGCGTCCTTCACCACCACCGTGTGGGTGATCATTCGGGTTCATAACAGAACCACGAACCGTTGGGCGCTTACCAAGCCAGCGAGAACGTCCGGCTTTACCAATGTTGATAAGCTCATGTTCAAGGTTACCAACTTGGCCAACCGTTGCACGGCATGTTGCCAAAATCATACGAGTTTCTCCAGAACGCAAACGCACAAGTACGTATTTGCCTTCTTTTCCTAACAATTGTGCTTCAGCACCCGCTGCGCGAACCAATTGGCCGCCATGACCAGGCTTTAGCTCAATGTTATGAATCACTGTACCAACTGGAATGTTCGTTAGTGGAAGAGTATTTCCTACTTTGATATCCGCATCAGGTCCAGACGTGATCTCTGTGCCTACTTTAATTCCTTTAGGCGCCAAGATGTAACGTTTTTCCCCATCCGCATAGTGAATCAATGCGATGTTCGCAGTACGATTCGGGTCGTATTCGATAGTAGCAACGCGCCCTGGTATACCATCTTTGTTCCGTTTGAAATCGATGATACGATATTTTCTTTTGTGTCCGCCACCTTGGTGACGAACAGTAATGCGTCCCTGGTTGTTACGGCCGGCTTTTCTCGGAAGTGCCTCAACAAGGCTTCTTTCCGGTTTGTTTGTTGTGATTTCCGCGAAATCACTACCAGACATGTGACGTCGGCCGTTTGATGTTGGCTTATACTTTTTAATTGCCATTTAGGGTCCCTCCTTTGCTTGTTTATTCTCCGTCGAAAAAGTCGATTTCTTTGCTTTCAGAAGTCAACGTTACAATGGCTCTTTTCTTTCTAGCAGTATATCCGCCATGACGGCCCATACGCTTAAACTTTCCTTTACGGTTTAACGTGTTCACTTTGTCAACCTTTACAGAAAAGATCGTTTCAACCGCTTGTTTGATTTCTGTTTTGTTTGCTCTAACATCGACATCAAACGTGTATTTCTTATCCGCTAGCAAGTCCGTTGACTGCTCGGTGATTACCGGGCGTTTAATGACATCCCTTGCATTCATTATCCGAGCACCTCCTCTACCTTGGCCACCGCATCTTTTGTAAATACGATTTTGTGATGGTGAAGAACATCCAGAACGCTTAGCTGAGATGCTTTGCATACAGATACGCCTTGAAGATTACGTGCAGACAAGAAAACTGCATCATCCACATCGGCAGTAACAATAAGCGCATTTACAGCTGATAGACCAGTTAAAACAGCAGCCATTTCTTTTGTTTTCGGTGAATCCATCACGAGGGATTCAAGGACAATTGTGTCATTGTCTAGAACGCGCGCAGACAAAGCTGAACGAATTGCTAAACGACGTACTTTTTTAGGCATTTTGAAGCTGTAGCTTCTTGGTGTTGGGCCAAAAACCACACCGCCTCCTACCCATTGTGGAGAACGAATTGATCCTTGACGCGCACGACCTGTGCCTTTTTGACGCCATGGTTTTCTTCCGCCGCCTCTAACCGCTGAACGGTTCTTAACCGAATGGGTTCCTTGACGACGAGACGCTTGTTGCATAACAACTGTGTCATGTAATACATGTTGATTCGGTTCAATTCCAAAAATCGCTTCTGGAAGATCGAAATCTCCAGCTTTAGAACCGTCTTGTTTATATAGCTCTACTTTCGGCATGAAAGTTTCCTCCTTTCCGTCGGGCTTTAGTTCGATTTAACCGCGCTTGTAATTTTGACGTACCCTTTTCTTGCACCAGGTACATTCCCTTTAACCAATAACAAGTTACGCTCTTTGTCTACACGAATGATTTCAAGGTTTTGAACGGTTACCGTTTCTCCACCCATTTGTCCAGGAAGGTTTTTCCCTTTCAAAACGTGCATTGGATCAATAGGACCCATTGAACCAGGACGACGATGGTAACGTGAACCGTGAGACATTGGTCCGCGAGATTGGTTATGACGCTTAATAGAACCTGCGAAACCTTTCCCTTTAGATGTACCTGTAACGTCCACTAGCTCTCCTGCTTCAAAAGAATCCACAGAGATTTCTTGACCTAGCTCAACATTTTCAGCATCAATGTTTTTAAATTCACGTACAAAACGCTTAGGTACTGTGTTGGCTTTTTCTGCATGACCTTTTGAAGGCTTGTTTTGGCGCACTGGTTTTTTGTCAGCAAAGCCAATCTGTAGAGCAGTGTATCCATCACTTTCTTCAGTTTTCTTTTGAAGAACGACGTTTCCTGACGCCTCAATCACAGTGACTGGGATAAGGTCTCCATTCTCAGCAAAGATCTGAGTCATTCCGACTTTTTTACCCAAGATTCCTTTTGACATGATTTACACCTCCTGTTTTTGTAAAATGTGTATTAGAGTTTGATTTCGATATCGACGCCAGATGGCAGATCCAAACGCATGAGCGAATCAACCGTTTGTGGTGTCGGGCTGATGATATCGATCAAACGTTTATGCGTACGCATTTCAAATTGCTCACGAGAATCTTTGTATTTGTGCACAGCACGCAAGATTGTGTAAATAGATTTCTCCGTTGGCAACGGAATTGGACCTGACACATTAGCTCCTGAACGTTTCGCAGTTTCTACGATTTTCTCAGCAGATTGATCGAGGATCCTGTGATCGTAAGCCTTTAGTCGAATGCGAATTTTTTCTTTTGCCATTTTATTCCCTCCTTTACGCCCATATTGGTTATAGACAGTTCTCCGCGAAAATTTCCTCCACCTCGCCATGGCAAAGGGGCTTGATGGAACAGCAACCTTTCGCATCATCGCAACGTATCCGTGTGTTCCGAACCTTGCCCAAAGCAAGGGGGATGCACACTTGTTCTATTATACAGATGTCCCCGCCTAATTTCAAGCGCAAATCCATAATTTCATAAGATATTTTGAGTAGCGGATATAATGTACATCGTAGAATGAAAAGTCCTCATGTGAATGCACGTAAAAATGATCGATTTTGGGTGGCAGCAGTTGAAACAACACGTGAAATTTCATTGTAACAGCCATCATGCCTTTTTAACACTATGGCTACATGCCTCTATAGGAAGAAAAAGGCGTGATGGACATATAGACTCGCGATTTTAAATGAGGAGTGCGGCTGTGATCCATACAATGACGAACTCTTTAGTGCTCTTTTAGCCACTTCCCTAGTGCACCGTCTCTACATGCAAAAAAGAAGCGACCCAAAGGGCCACTTCTTTTTTAAACCGATGCTGTACCTTATTTCGTGATAGAAGAAACAACGCCGGATCCTACAGTACGTCCACCCTCACGGATTGAGAAACGAGTACCGTCTTCAATCGCGATTGGAGAGATCAATTCAACAGTCATTTCGATGTTGTCCCCAGGCATAACCATCTCTACGCCTTCAGGAAGGTCAACGACACCAGTTACGTCCGTTGTACGGAAGTAGAACTGAGGACGATAATTTGTGAAGAATGGCGTATGACGGCCACCCTCTTCTTTTGAAAGAACATACACTTCAGCTTTGAAGTTTGTATGTGGAGTGATTGTACCTGGTTTAGCAAGTACTTGACCACGCTCGATGTCTTCACGTGCTACACCACGAAGAAGTGCGCCAATGTTGTCGCCAGCTTCTGCATAGTCAAGAAGCTTACGGAACATTTCTACGCCTGTAACAGTTGTTTTTCGTGCGTCTTTAATACCTAGAACTTCAATTTCGTCACCAACGCGTACTTCACCACGTTCTACACGACCTGTAGCAACAGTTCCACGACCAGTGATCGAGAACACGTCCTCAACAGGCATCATGAAAGGCTTGTCAGTGTCACGCTCTGGAGTTGGGATGTACTCATCAACAGCATCCATCAATTCGAAGATGCGTTCTTCCCATTGTGCATCTCCTTCAAGAGCACGTAGAGCAGAACCTTTGATAACAGGTACATCGTCACCAGGGAAGTCATACTCAGAAAGCAGATCGCGAACTTCCATTTCAACAAGCTCAAGAAGTTCTTCATCGTCTACCATGTCGCATTTGTTCAAGAAGACAACAAGTGCAGGTACACCTACGTTACGAGAGAGCAAGATGTGCTCACGCGTTTGTGGCATTGGGCCATCAGCTGCAGATACCACAAGGATACCGCCGTCCATTTGTGCTGCACCAGTGATCATGTTCTTCACATAGTCAGCGTGTCCTGGGCAATCAACGTGCGCATAGTGGCGCGATTCAGTTTCATACTCTACGTGAGCTGTAGAAATTGTGATTCCACGCTCGCGCTCTTCTGGAGCACCGTCAATTTGGTCATAGGCCATTGCAGTACCTTTACCAGATCTTTTGTGAAGGCAGAATGTAATTGCTGCTGTAAGTGTTGTTTTACCATGGTCAACGTGACCGATTGTTCCAATGTTACAATGCTGTTTGGAACGGTCGAATTTTTCTTTACCCATTCGAATTTCCTCCTTATTCAACTAAGAGAGTTTTATTATGTGGTCAGAGGTTTCGTCTGTAAGACGACCCCTGATCCCATTAAGCTGTCAATACAGTTATACTGGATGACGGCGTGAAAATCAATTACTCACCGCTATTTTTTTTGATGATTTCTTCTGCGATAGATTTTGGCACTTCTTCGTAATGATCAAAGTGCATTGTGTATACGCCACGACCTTGTGTATTTGAACGCAAGGCAGTTGCATAACCGAACATCTCAGCGAGTGGTACAAACGCACGGATCACTTGTGCATTTCCTCTTGCTGCCATACCGTCTACGCGACCGCGACGAGCAGTTACATCACCCATAATGTCCCCAAGGTATTCCTCAGGTACGATGATTTCTACTTTCATCAATGGTTCAAGAAGAACTGGACTACATTTTGATTTCGCGTTTTTCAATGCCATTGATGCAGCAATTTTAAACGCCATCTCATTGGAATCCACATCATGATAAGAGCCATCATACAATGTTGCCTTCAAGTCTACCATTGGGTAGCCTGCAAGCGGTCCATTATCCAACGAGCTTTCCAACCCAGCTTGAACCGCAGGGATGTATTCACGTGGAACTGTACCACCAACAACTTTGTTTTCAAACTCAAACCCGCCGCCTTCTTCAAGCGGTTCGAAACGAATCCAAACGTGACCGTACTGACCGCGCCCACCAGACTGACGGACAAACTTTCCTTCGACTTCGGCAGCCGCACGGAAGGTTTCTCTGTAAGATACTTGTGGAGCACCAACAGTCGCCTCTACTTTGAACTCACGACGCATACGGTCAACGATGATATCAAGGTGAAGCTCACCCATACCAGAGATGATCGTTTGGCCAGTTTCTGTGTTTGTTTCTGTTCTGAAGGTAGGATCTTCTTCAGCCAATTTCTGAAGCGCGATAGACATTTTGTCTTGGTCTGCTTTTGATTTCGGCTCGATCGCTACATCAATAACAGGTTCTGGGAACTGCATTGACTCTAAGATGACGAGGTCTTTTTCTCCACAAAGCGTATCGCCTGTCGTTGTGTCTTTTAGACCAACAGCCGCTGCGATGTCTCCGGAATAAACCGTTGAGATCTCTTCACGAGAGTTCGCGTGCATTTGTAGAATACGACCAACACGTTCTCTTTTGTCTTTTGTTGAGTTCTTGATGTATGTTCCAGACTCAAGTGTTCCAGAGTACACACGGAAGAACGTCAATTTACCAACGTAAGGGTCTGTCGCCACTTTAAAAGCAAGTGCAGAGAAAGGACCATTATCGTCAGGTGAACGAGTAACCTCTTCTTCAGATCCTGGAATGAAGCCTTTAATAGGAGGAACATCCATTGGAGCTGGAAGATAATCGATTACCGCATCGAGTACCAACTGAACACCTTTGTTTTTAAAGGCAGAACCACAGACAACTGGGTAAAACTCAACATTGATTGTCGCTTTACGGATAGCCGCTTTCAATTCAGGAATAGAAATTTCTTCCCCTTCAAGATAGCGCTCCATCATAGCTTCATCAAGTTCAGCTACCGCTTCAACAAGCTTGCTACGATATTCTTCTGCTTGTTCTTTGTACTCATCAGGGATGTCTTTCGCATCAGAACGTGTCCCGAGATCATCTTCATAGATGTAAGATTTCATCTCAACTAGGTCGATGATTCCTTCAAATGCATCCTCAGAGCCGATTGGCAACTGAATTGGATGAGCATTTGCTTGGAGACGCTCATGAAGTGTACCTGTAGAGTACAAGAAATCTGCACCAATTTTGTCCATTTTGTTGATGAACACGATACGTGGAACACCGTATGTTGTCGCTTGACGCCATACTGTTTCCGTTTGTGGTTCTACACCGGATTGTGCATCTAGAACGGCAACCGCACCATCAAGTACACGCAATGAACGTTCAACTTCAACTGTGAAGTCTACGTGTCCCGGCGTATCGATGATGTTTACACGGTGCTCTTTCCAAGCAGCTGTTGTTGCAGCAGAAGTGATCGTAATCCCACGTTCTTGCTCCTGCTCCATCCAGTCCATTTGAGAAGCGCCTTCGTGTGTTTCGCCAATCTTATGAATGCGACCTGTGTAGAAAAGAATGCGTTCAGTGGTCGTCGTCTTTCCAGCATCGATGTGTGCCATGATGCCGATATTACGAGTTTTCTGTAGAGAGAACTCTCTGGCCATAACATTCTTCTCCTTCCTTGTAGGAGGTTTTTTTGATTGATTCTACCAGCGGTAATGAGCAAACGCTTTGTTCGATTCAGCCATTTTATGCGTATCTTCACGCTTTTTAACAGCTGCACCAGTGTTGTTGGCTGCGTCCATAATTTCATAAGCAAGACGCTCTTCCATTGTTTTCTCACCACGAAGACGAGAATAGTTTACCAACCAACGCAAACCAAGAGTCGTACGACGCTCAGGACGTACTTCAACTGGTACTTGGTAGTTCGAACCACCCACACGACGTGCTTTTACTTCAAGCACTGGTTGGATGTTTTTCAACGCTTCTTCAAACACTTCCATTGGTTCGTTGCCTGTTTTCTCTTTTACAAGATCAAACGCACCATAAAGAATGGTTTGCGCTTTCCCTTTTTTACCGTCGACCATTACTTTGTTGATCAAACGTGTTACAAGCTTTGAATTATAAATTGGGTCTGCCGCGACATCGCGACGTTGCACTGGACCTTTACGAGGCATAATGCAAACCTCCTTCCATTCATGTCATTTTAAACTCTTTTTAATGCTTGTATTAATTAGCTTGCTTAGGTCTTTTAGCTCCGTATTTAGAACGTCCTTGACGGCGTCCATCTACACCAGCTGTATCAAGCGCACCACGAACGATGTGATAACGTACACCTGGTAAGTCTTTCACACGTCCGCCGCGAATCAAAACAACACTATGCTCTTGAAGGTTATGACCAACACCAGGAATGTAAGCTGTAACCTCATTCCCGTTAGACAAACGTACACGAGCGTATTTACGAAGTGCTGAGTTTGGCTTTTTCGGAGTCATTGTCCCTACTCTTGTGCATACGCCTCTTTTTTGAGGAGCTGAATAGTTGGTTTGAACCTTTTTCAAGCTGTTCAAACCTCTGTTCAATGCTGGAGAGTCAGATGTTTTCGACTTGCTGTAGCGCCCTTTACGTACTAATTGGTTAATCGTTGGCACGACGGTATCCCCCTTTCCATAATTCGTATTTTCAAACCCACACAGCCAGGTGATTCATTATGAGCGAAAAACAACGCCTTTGCAGGAGATGTTTTGCAATCTCCTGCAAAAACGCAAATGGTTCACCTTTTTATCGCCACGGCAGTAGCGCCGACATCAATGCCGCACACTTTACCGAGTCGTTTCATTGAATCTACTGTGCAGACGGAGAGCTGTTTTTCAATTGCCAATCGCCGGATGGGTTCGACCACATAAGGATCTGCATCATCAGCGATGACGACTTCCAAAGCGTCGCCGTTTTGTATTGCTTTCAAAGTCTGCTTCGTTCCAATCGACGTTCGCTTGGCCTGCTTTACTTTTTCATAAGACATTCAAAAACATCCTCCAAAGCGCACAGGTTATTGAAGCACCTTGCCTATCATATCACCCAAAGAATCACAATGTCAACAGTGATTTAGGATTCTTGTGTAACGGTCTCTTGAATCTTGTTTTCTTCTTCTTTTGCCATCGCTTCAACCGTTGTTTTTGGAACGGAACGTCTGTAACGCGTCATCCCTGTACCGGCAGGAACAAGCTTCCCGATGATGACATTCTCTTTCAGGCCGAGAAGTTCATCGCGCTTTCCTTTAATCGCTGCGTCGGTAAGCACTCTCGTTGTCTCCTGGAAGGAGGCAGCAGAAAGGAAGGAATCTGTTTCAAGTGACGCTTTCGTAATCCCTAGCAACAATGGTCTAGCAATCGCTGGCTGTTCCTTACGCAAAAGTACATCTCTGTTTGCATCTCGGAACTGGTGAATGTCGAGCAATGATCCTGGCAACAGTTCTGTATGACCGCCGTCGATGACCCAAACCTTACGCATCATCTGACGAACCATTACTTCAACGTGCTTATCGCCAATTTCAACACCCTGCATACGATATACCTTTTGAACTTCACGTAGCAGATAGGCTTGCACACCTTCGACACCTTTGACTTTCAAGAGTTCCTTCGGATCGATGGACCCTTCTGTTAACTCTTGACCCGCATAAATCTCGTCACCTTCTGCGACTTTAAGGCGGGCGCCATAAGGAGATGTGTAATTCCGTGCTTCTGCATCACCTTGAACGGTAATTTCCTGCTTATCTTTCACTTCACTAATAGCAGTAACCTTACCATGGATCTCTGAAATCACGGCCTGACCTTTCGGATTACGCGCTTCGAAAAGCTCTTGAATCCTCGGTAAACCTTGTGTGATATCGTCTCCTGCAACCCCACCTGTGTGGAATGTACGCATCGTAAGCTGAGTTCCTGGCTCCCCGATAGATTGGGCAGCAATGATACCAACTGCTTCGCCTACCTCTACATCAGAGCCTGTTGCCAAGTTTCGACCGTAACATTTTTTACATACGCCGTGTCGCGTATCACATGTGAATGCGGAACGAATCGTCACTTCTTCGATACCAGATTCAACAATTTGTTTACCGATTTCTTCAGTAATCAATTCATTGCGCCCGATGATGATGTCATTCGTTTCCGGGTGACGGATCGTCTTGAAGGCTACGCGACCAATCAAACGCTCAATCAACGGTTCAATCAGTTCGTTGCCATCCTTAAGGGCAGCAACCAAGAGACCTTTATCCGTATTACAGTCGTCTTCACGAATGATAACATCCTGTGCAACGTCAACAAGTCGTCTTGTCAAATACCCTGAATCGGCCGTTTTCAAAGCTGTATCCGCAAGTCCTTTACGCGCACCGTGTGTGGAGATAAAGTACTCGAGAACGGTAAGACCTTCACGGAAGCTTGAGCGAATCGGCAACTCAATAATACGACCAGCCGGGTTGGCCATTAATCCACGCATCCCTGCAAGCTGTGTGAAGTTTGATGCGTTACCACGGGCACCTGAATCGCTCATCATAAAGATCGGGTTACGTCGGTCAAGTGACGCCATCAGCTTATTTTGGATTTGATCTTTTGCCGCTCCCCAAATGGAGATGACACGATCATAACGTTCTTCTTCCGTTATTAAACCACGTCTGAACTGCTTAATCACATTGTCGATCTTCAACTCAGAAGCTTTCAGAATTTCCTGCTTCTCTGGAAGTACAACAATGTCCGCAATCCCAACAGTGATTCCTGCTTTTGTTGAATAGCGGAAACCAAGGTCTTTCATCCGGTCAAGCATTTTAGAGGTTTCAGTGATTTTGAAGCGTTTGAAGACTTCTGCGATCACATCACCTAGAATGCCTTTGCTGAATGGCTTAATCAACTCTCTATTGGCAATTTCCGTTTTCAAATCAGTTCCTTGAGAAATGAAATACTTTGCTGGTGTTTCTTTCTCAAGATTGTAATGCGTTGGTTCATTGATGTACGGAAAGGAGTCCGGGAGAATTTCATTAAAAATCAATTTCCCAGGAGTCGTGACCAAGTACATTTCATTTTGTTCATCAGTAAAGCTGGCTTTCTGTAGCGATGAAGCAGCAACAGCCACACGTGTGTGAAGGTGAACATAACCGTTTTGGTATGCAACCAACGCCTCATCAGAATTTTTAAAGCACATGCCTTCACCAATCGCCCCTTTTCTTTCAAGGGTGAGATAGTAGTTCCCAAGAACCATATCCTGAGACGGTGTAACAACAGGCTTTCCATCCTTTGGATTCAAGATGTTTTGTGCCGCAAGCATTAGAATTCTCGCTTCTGCCTGTGCTTCAGCTGATAACGGTACGTGAACCGCCATTTGGTCCCCGTCAAAATCGGCGTTGTATGCCGTACATACGAGAGGATGCAACCGGATCGCGCGCCCTTCCACAAGCATTGGTTCAAACGCTTGAATGCCTAGTCTGTGAAGTGTTGGCGCTCTGTTCAAGAGCACTGGATGCTCACGAATGACTTCTTCAAGCACATCCCAAACCTCTGGTTGTACACGCTCTATTTTTCGCTTCGCACTTTTAATGTTATGTGCAAGTCCTCGTTCAACAAGCTCTCTCATCACAAATGGCTTGAAGAGCTCAAGCGCCATTTCCTTTGGAAGACCACATTGATACATTTTCAAGTTCGGACCTACGACGATTACCGAACGACCAGAGTAATCAACACGTTTTCCGAGCAAGTTTTGACGGAAGCGACCTTGCTTCCCTTTTAACATGTGTGAAAGTGACTTCAATGGACGGTTCCCTGGACCTGTTACTGGGCGCCCTCGACGTCCGTTATCAATTAATGCATCCACAGCCTCTTGAAGCATACGTTTTTCATTCTGAACAATAATGCTTGGTGCACCAAGGTCTAGAAGTCGCTTCAAGCGATTGTTTCTGTTAATCACACGACGGTACAAATCATTCAAATCTGATGTAGCAAATCGACCACCGTCAAGCTGTACCATTGGGCGTAGCTCTGGTGGAATGACCGGAAGAACATCTAGAATCATCCAAGCGGGCTTATTGCCAGAATGACGGAAAGCTTCAAGTACTTCCAGACGTTTGATCGCACGTGTACGACGTTGTCCTTGAGCGGTTTTTAGCTCTTCCTTCAACCCAGCTACATCTTTATCCAAATCAATGTCTTGAAGGATCTTTTTAATGGCTTCCGCACCCATTTGCGCATGGAATCCTTTTCCGTATTTCTCGCGATAGTTACGGTATTCCTTCTCTGAAAGGAGTTGTTTCTTTTCAAGCGGTGAATCGCCTGTGTCCGTCACCACATAAGAAGCAAAATAAATGACTTCTTCTAGTGCACGTGGTGACATGTCAAGCACAAGACCCATACGGCTCGGAATGCCTTTGAAATACCAGATGTGAGAAACAGGGGCAGCAAGCTCTATGTGCCCCATACGTTCTCTACGGACTTTAGCCTTTGTGACCTTTACTCCACAGCGGTCACAAACAACCCCTTTGTAACGGATACGTTTATATTTGCCGCAATGACACTCGTAATCCTTTTGCGGGCCAAATATACGTTCACAAAACAAGCCGTCTTTTTCTGGTTTTAACGTTCTATAGTTAATTGTTTCTGGCTTTTTAACTTCTCCGTGGGACCAAGAGCGAATTTTATCGGGTGAGGCCAATCCGATTTTCATAAATTCGAAGTTATTGACATCTAACAAGGGGCCTACCTCCCTCTGTGATCTTCAACTTTTTACCATTTATACTTCCTGGCTTGGTTCCGTATCTAAGTTTAACTTGTCAGCTGAGCCATCCTCGTCATCTTCAACATCCTGCAAATTAATTTCTTGTTCATCAGCAGAAAGCATCTTTACGTCCATGCCAAGGCTTTGAAGTTCTTTAATTAATACTTTGAAAGATTCAGGGATGCCCGGTTCAGGCACATTCTCACCTTTTACAATAGCTTCATAGGTTCTTACACGTCCAACCACGTCATCTGATTTCACGGTTAGAATCTCCTGAAGCATGTAGGCAGCACCATAGGCTTCCAATGCCCATACTTCCATCTCTCCAAAACGCTGTCCGCCGAATTGTGCTTTTCCTCCGAGCGGCTGTTGTGTAACGAGAGAGTAAGGGCCTGTCGAACGGGCGTGCAACTTATCATCAACCATGTGTGCAAGTTTGATCATGTACATAATACCTACAGACACACGGTTATCAAACGGATCACCGGTACGGCCATCGTACAGTACAGATTTTGCATCACGCGGCATGCCTGCTTCTTCTAAAGTCTCCCACACATCTTCCTCGCGTGCTCCGTCAAAGACTGGTGATGCAATGCGTATGCCAAGCTGTCTAGCTGCCATTCCAAGATGCATCTCAAGAACCTGACCGATGTTCATACGCGATGGTACGCCGAGTGGGTTTAACATAATGTCGACAGGAGTACCGTCAGGCAAGAATGGCATATCTTCCTCTGGAAGGATCTTTGAAATGACACCTTTGTTTCCGTGACGTCCGGCCATTTTATCGCCTTCTGAGATCTTTCTCTTCTGAACGATATACGCGCGGACAAGCTGATTTACACCTGGAGGCAGTTCGTCGCCGTCTTCACGATTAAAGATCTTCACATCAAGCACGATTCCGCCTGCGCCATGTGGCACACGTAATGACGTATCTCGAACCTCACGTGCTTTTTCACCAAAGATGGCATGAAGTAAGCGCTCTTCAGCAGTTAACTCCGTTACACCTTTAGGCGTGACCTTACCAACAAGCAAATCATTGTCGTGCACTTCTGCACCTATACGAATGATACCTCGATCATCAAGGTTACGGAGTGCGTCCTCACCAACATTCGGGATGTCCCTCGTAATCTCTTCAGGGCCAAGCTTTGTATCCCGCGCTTCTGATTCGTACTCCTCAATGTGAATCGATGTATACACATCATCTTTTACGAGACGCTCACTCATTATAATGGCATCCTCATAGTTGTACCCATCCCATGTCATAAAGGCAACGAGGATGTTTTGACCAAGGGCTAGCTCTCCAAAGTCCATTGACGGACCATCTGCGAGAATTTCTCCTTTTGTCACATGATCGCCTTCCGCGACGATCGGACGCTGGTTATAACATGTTCCTTGGTTGGAACGAATGAATTTAGCCAAACGGTATTTATCAAGGTCGCCTTTAACGAGCTGACCATTCACGTCTTCCGTGCGTCGAACCCAAACTTGTTTGGCTTCAACCTTTTCAACAATACCATCGTAACGAGAAATGACCGCTGCACCGGAGTCTTTCCCGGACACATACTCCATACCTGTACCAACAACTGGGGCATCAGGTGTTAACAATGGAACGGCCTGACGTTGCATGTTTGCTCCCATGAGGGCACGGTTTGAGTCATCGTTCTCCAAAAATGGGATACATGCTGTAGCCGCCGAAACAACTTGTTTAGGAGAAACGTCCATATAGTCAACACGGTCTCGACTAACAAGATTGTTTTCCCCTCGGAAACGACAAACAATATTGTCATCGACAAACGAGCCATCGTCATTCAGACGTGCATTTGCCTGTGCAACGACGTAGTTGTCCTCTTCGTCAGCAGTTAGATAATCAATTCGCGAGGTCACCTTGCCCGTTTCCGGATCGACACGTCGGTATGGTGTCTCAATGAAACCGAATTTGTTCACCTTGGCGAAACTGGACAACGAGTTAATCAACCCAATGTTCGGTCCCTCTGGGGTTTCGATTGGACACATACGCCCATAGTGAGAGTAGTGAACGTCACGAACCTCTACACCCGCACGATCACGTGTCAAACCACCTGGTCCTAGGGCAGATAGTCGGCGTTTGTGTGTAAGCTCTGCCAACGGATTCGTCTGATCCATAAATTGAGACAACTGCGAGCTTCCGAAAAACTCTTTAATTGACGCAATAACTGGGCGGATATTAATCAACGCCTGTGGTGTGATCGCATTGGTGTCTTGAATAGACATCCGTTCACGAACGACACGCTCCATACGTGATAAACCGATGCGGAATTGGTTTTGCAAAAGCTCACCAACAGAACGCAAACGACGATTTCCTAGATGATCAATATCATCTGTGCCACCTACATTAAACAGTAGGTTAAAGAAATGACTGATCGATGCAATAATGTCCGAAGGCATAATGTTTTTTACATGCTCTTCAATTGATCCATTGCCAAGCACATTTAAAATCTGCTCCTCGTCTCCATCCTGAGGGGCATATATTTTAATTGATTGAATCGTAATGTCATTATTTAGCACACCGCCAGATGGATGGAACTTTCTAAAGCCTACATTTGATTCAATGTATGGTGTGATTTTATCGAGAAGTCGACGATCGAGAAGATCACCTTTTTCTGCGATTACTTCTCCTGTCTCCGGGTCTGCAAGTGTTTCTGCAAGCCGTTGGTTAAACAGGCGGTTTTTAATGTGAAGCTTTTTGTTAATTTTATAACGCCCTACACTAGCAAGGTCGTAACGTTTCGGATCAAAAAATCTTGTTTGCAATAGGTTCTTCGCATTCTCGACCGTTGGCGGTTCGCCAGGACGAAGGCGCTCATAAATCTCTAGCAATGCCTTCTCTGCGGTTTCAGTATTGTCCTTTTCAAGCGTATTGCGGATATACTCATTATCTCCAAGCAAGTCGATGATTTCTTGATCAGACCCAAACCCTAACGCACGTAACAGCACGGTTACCGGCAATTTACGTGTACGGTCAATACGGACATAGATGACATCTTTGGCATCCGTCTCATACTCGAGCCATGCTCCTCGGTTTGGTATCACAGTAGCTGTGTACCCCTGCTTGCCGTTCTTGTCAATCTTCTTGTTATAATAGACACTCGGCGAACGAACAAGCTGCGAAACGATAACTCGCTCTGCTCCATTAATGACAAATGTCCCTGTGTCGGTCATTAGTGGGAAATCTCCCATGAACACATCTTGTTCCTTGACCTCACCTGTTTCCTTATTTAACAGGCGAACTTTCACGCGCAAAGGCGCACAATAGGTGACATCTCGTTCTTTTGATTCTTCCACAGGATATTTCGGTTCGCCAAGACTGTAGTCTATGAACTCAAGGGATAGATTGCCGGTGAAATCCTCGATCGGCGAAATGTCTTTAAACATTTCTTTGAGACCCTCATCAA
The DNA here is from genome assembly GCF_004363045.1 of Aureibacillus halotolerans. Classification (NCBI taxonomy): domain Bacteria; kingdom Bacillati; phylum Bacillota; class Bacilli; order Caryophanales; family Bacillaceae; genus Aureibacillus; species Aureibacillus halotolerans. The sequence goes on along the minus strand of NZ_SNYJ01000023.1, from coordinate 23,373 downwards.
GAAACCATTGATAGGATGCTGTTTGAATTTCAATGAGATTCGGCAGATCCAGCACTTCGCTGATGCGCGCATAGCTTCTGCGTTGGCGGTGGCGTCCAAACTGCACTGTTTGACCTGTCAACTAATTCACCCCTCAGAACATGCTATTTGATTGATCTTTGCAGGCAAACGTTCATCCAGCAAAAATCGACTGACCTTTTTTTGTTGCATTGCAACCAGAAAGACGTGCTACACTAAGGCAAACAAAAGACTCAATTATCTCGTGCCCTTTTCACTCCTACAAAACGACCATCGCACCAAATATGATGCGAAGTGCAAACAAAAAGAAAAAGGGTTTCAAAAGAAAACCTCCCCTATTCATTCACGTATCTAATTTTTGCAGTCTTTCCAGAATCGTATTCTTTTATACTCGCTAAAAAATAGAATGCATTCTTTTTTTAAAACAAGACATAAAAAGACTGATTGGCATTATATAATACTACCACAAGCATCTTTAGCAGTCAATTTTTTTAGCTACGATAATTTTGTAGCCTTTGTCTTGCGCTACGACTTGCACATCTTGATAAAGAGAGGCAAGTTTGTCTTGTGCTGAAGGAGCCCCTTGCTTCTTTTGCATAACGATCCAAAGTTCGCCACCAGCGACCAGCGATTCGTACGCTTGTTCAAACAGCGTATGGACTACCTTTTTCCCAGCTCGAATGGGTGGATTAGAAAGGATAGCTGCGCAAGGCTGCTGGATCGCTTCCAAAAGGTTCCCTTGAACGACCGTCACATTTTCAACTTGATGTGCCCCGGCATTTTTCACCGCAAGCTCTACAGCGCGTTCATTCACATCGGTCATCCAAACGTTTCGCTCCGGATGTTCAGCGGCAACAACCGTCCCAATCGGACCATACCCACAGCCAATATCCGCAACTGCCCCTTGCACGTCTGGCATCACAAATGTCTCAATTAACAACCGCGTGCCAAAATCAATGCCTTGCTTTGAGAACACGCCGCGATCAGATTGAAACTGGTAGGCTCTTCCGTTCAAGTGGACATTCAGGCTTTTTGGGTCACTTGGTACAGTTGGTCGGCGACTATAGTAATGATCACTCATTGATTTGTCCCCTTCCAAAACACGCTGCCAAGCTCTAGGCTTAATGTTCTTCAGATTAGATAAGAAAAACCCGCAGATTCCGGCGGGTTTTCTTATCTATCTTCAATTACTTAACTTCTACTTTTGCGCCTACTTCTTCAAGTTTCGCTTTAAGCTCATCTGCTTCTGCTTGCTCGATGCCTTCTTTCAAAGCTTTAGGAGCGTTATCAACAAGCTCTTTCGCTTCTTTCAAGCCAAGACCAGTGATTTCGCGAACCACTTTGATAACTTTGATTTTAGAAGCGCCTGCTTCTGTAAGGATAAGGTCGAATTCAGTTTGCTCTTCTTCAGCAGCGCCACCAGCAGCACCGCCACCAGCAGCAACTGGAGCTGCTGCAGTTACACCAAACTCTTCTTCGATAGCTTTAACAAGGTCGTTTAATTCTAGAACAGTCATTTCTTTGATCTGCTCGATGATCGTTTCTTTACTCATGAAATGTTCCTCCTTAAGGGATTATAGTGGGTTGCGTTACGCACCCTGTTCTTCTTTTTGTTCAGCCACAGCTTTTGTCGCAAGAGCCATATTGCGCATTGGCGCTTGTAGGACACTAAGCAACATAGAAAGAAGTCCATCGCGGGATGGGAGTTCGGCCAAAGCCTTCAAATCATCCGCAGACGTGACATTGCCTTCAATAAGACCGATTTTGATTTTTAGCGCTTCGTTCGTTTTAGCAAAGTTGTTTAAAACTTTTGCTGGAGCAACGACATCTTCAGCACTAAACGCAACAGCGGTTGGTCCAACAAGCTCTTCGTCCAAACCAGAGATTTCGGCCTGCTCGACTGCACGGCGAGTCATCGTGTTTTTATACACTTTAAACTCAACGCCAGCTTCGCGAAGCTGTTTACGAAGCTCTGTTACTTGAGAAACGTTCAAACCACGGTAATCAACAAACACGGTTGCTTTGTTGTCACGAAGTTTGTCTGCAATATCAGTAACGACTTGTTTTTTCTGCTCGATCACCTTGCTCATGTGCACACCTCCTGTAAAATCATTTCCGTGAGGGCTCTCCATAAAAAAAGCCCCCGGCGCGAAGACACACGGGGGGCATATCGTTCATCGTCTCAGTTCAGAAACGAATCAATTCATATGCATTCCACCTCGGCAGGATGATTAAGCCTATACGGGCCCCTGCTGTCTACGGCAATAAGTTAGTAAACCTTGATCATTATACCCTAGATGGGCAATGAGGTCAACTTACGATTGAAGCAACATCCAATTTAATTCCTGGTCCCATTGATGATGTAACAGATGCATTCTTCATGTAAGTGCCTTTTGATGCTGCAGGCTTCGCTTTCACCAACACATCAGCGATTGCCGTTAGGTTTTCTTGAAGCTTTACAGAATCGAAGGATACTTTACCGATCGGAACATGCACATTGCCTGTCTTATCAGCGCGGTATTCAACTTTCCCAGCTTTAATATCTTTAACAGCTTTCGTTACATCAAATGATACAGTACCTGTTTTTGGGTTTGGCATCAAGCCTTTTGGACCAAGTACACGTCCGAGCTTCCCTACTTCACCCATCATGTCAGGTGTTGCAACGATAACATCAAAATCGAACCAACCTTGGTTGATTTTATTGATGTAATCACCTTCGCCAACATAGTCAGCGCCAGCTTCTTCTGCTTCTTTTGCTTTTTCACCCTTCGCGAATACCAATACGCGTTGAGTTTTACCTGTACCGTGTGGCAAAACGGTTGCGCCACGGATTTGTTGGTCGGCTTTCTTTACATCGATTCCGAGACGGAAAGCCACTTCTACAGTTTCATCAAACTTTGCGAACGACGCTTTTTTCAAAAGCTCAATCGCGTCTGTGAGGGCATACGCTTCTTGTGAATTTACAAGTTTCGCAGCCTCCTGAAATTTCTTGCCTCTTTTCGGCATATTATTCATCCTCCTTCATGTGGTTGTAGCGGTTGGGACCTCCCACTTGAAAAAGGTTGCGAAAGCTCAAGCATTTCGCAACCTCTTGTGCCTGTGCTTAGTCTTCGACAACGAGACCCATGCTGCGTGCAGTGCCTTCGATCATACGCATTGCCGATTCAACATCAGCAGCATTTAGGTCAGGCATCTTTGTTTCAGCGATTTCGCGAACTTGCGCACGCTTAACAGTGCCGACTTTGTTGCGGTTCGGTTCACCAGAGCCTGACTCAATGCCAACTGCCTTTTTCAACAAAACAGCTGCTGGCGGAGTTTTAGTAATAAACGTGAATGAACGGTCTTCAAAAACGCTAATCTCAACTGGAATGATCAAACCTGCTTGATCCTGGGTTCTTGCGTTAAATTCTTTACAGAAGCCCATGATGTTTACACCTGCCTGACCCAATGCTGGTCCGACTGGTGGTGCAGGGTTTGCTTTCCCCGCTGGAATTTGCAACTTCACTACTTTGGCCAATTTTTTAGCCACGGGACACACCTCCTTAAGTTCCGTGATGTGGTCATTGGGCGTTTTGCCCTCCCACTCATGAATCAAACATTAATATATTAGCATTTTCATCTTGCAGACGCAAGACATTTTACCAGAAAGCCTCAATCAAACTTTAGCGATCTGTTCAAAATCAAGCTCCACCGGCGTCTCTCGTCCGAACATATTCACGTGAACTTTGATTTTTTGACGATCATTGTCAATTTCTTCAACAGTTCCTGTAAAGTCAGCGAATGGTCCTTCCATGACGCGCACGGTTTCTTTCACAGCAAAATCAATACCCGTTCGCGCTTCCTCCATCCCCATTCGCTTAAGAATCTGTTCAACTTCTTCAGGTAGCAACGGTGTTGGCTTTGAGCCAGAACCTGCTGATCCTACGAAGCCCGTCACACCCGGAGTGTTCCGAACGACGTACCAAGAATCATCTGTCATAACGATCTCAGCAAGAACATAGCCTGGGAAGACCTTCTTCTTTGATACTTTCCGCTTCCCGTTTTTAATCTCTGTTTCTTCTTCTTCCGGGACAACAACGCGGAAGATTTTGTCCTGCATGCCCATTGATTCAACGCGTTTTTCTAAATTCGCTTTCACTTTGTTCTCATAACCGGAATAGGTGTGAACGACATACCAGTTCTTCTCCATGTTTGCGCGGCCTAAGCCGTCTGTCCCTCCCTTAATGAGTGTCGGGCCGATTTCGGCTTCACTCCATTGTCCATATAGTGTAAAAAACCCGAAGGCTCGGGTTTTTTAGTGTATCCTCATATCTACCATTATTGCACAGGTGAACTAGGTTATTCACCGATGATAAGATCAATAACGGCGCTAATTCCATAATCAGCTACTGCAAAGAAAACAGTCATAAAGGCGACGGTGGCTAAAACAGTCACTGTGTATCGAAAAAGCTCTTTCTTTTTCGGCCAGCTCACTTTTTTCATTTCTTTCACAACATCGCGCAAGAAGCTTGTTATTTTTCCCATTCATAAACCTCCAACGAATTGAAGACGACGAGTTCTGAAATGAAGGCGCATATAAAACCTTAGCCGATCCCTAAAGGGTTTCACGGTGAGTTGTATACGCATTGCATCGCTTGCAAAACTTTTGAATTTCCAGGCGCGCGCCGCTCAATGTATTTTTCGTCGTTGTATAGTTTCGCGCCTGACAAATCGCACAGGCCAATACAACCTTTTTTCGCATATATCGTCACATCACTTGCTTGGCACATAAAGCGTGCCAGCATTTTACACAACGTTAAAACTGTATCATAAGCTTGTTAAGCATGTCAACACGATCAGGCTGATGGCAAACGCTTGCTTTCTTTGTTGCTTCGCCTTGAGCGGTGCTCATTGCCCTTATGGCAACTCCGCTCCTCTCAAGTCTTTGCGCTTAGATAAGACAAACGTTTTCATTCAGCCTGAGTACATTTGTTGGCAAACGCTCGCTTTCTTTGTTCCTTTGCCTTGAGCGGTGCTCATTGCCCTTGTGGCAACTCCGCTCCTCTCAAGCTTTTGCGCTTAGATAAGACAAACGTTTTCATTCAGCCTGAGTACATTTGTTGGCAAACGCTCGCTTTCTTTGTTCCTTTGCCTTGAGCGGTGCTCATT
>NZ_SNYJ01000023.1:0-18111 GCF_004363045.1 Aureibacillus halotolerans | reverse complement strand
CATTGCCCTTGTGGCAACTCCGCTCTTCTCAAGTCTTTGGACTTTGATATAAGACAAGCGTTTTCATACAACCTAATACTTTTCTATTTTTTACGCTGTCCGCAAGCTGCGAATGACTTTATAAGGTAATTTCACGGATTTCGAGGTATCTCTCCAGCTTACGCTTCACTCGCTGGAGTGCGTTATCAATTGACTTGACGTGCCGATTTAGATCGACTGAAATTTCCTGATATGAGCGACCATCTAAATAGAGCGCGAGAACTTTTCGCTCTAAATCACTTAAAAGCTGGGTCATTTTTACCTCGATGTCATAAAACTTTTCACGAGTGATCAGCATCTGCTCTGGATCCGACGCTCTCGTCCCTGTAAGCACGTCCAACAATGTCCGATCTGATTCCTCATCATAGATAGGCTTGTCCAAGGACACATATGAATTAAGTGGAATGTGTTTTTGACGAGTGGCTGTTTTAATTGCCGTGATGATCTGCCGAGTGATGCAAAGCTCTGCGAAGGCTTTAAATGAGGCAAGCTTGTCCTCTTTGTAATCTCTAATGGCTTTAAACAACCCGATCATACCTTCCTGCACAATATCTTCACGATCGGCACCGATGAGAAAATACGACCTTGCTTTGGCGCGGACAAAATTTTTGTATTTGTTAATTAGATAGTCAAGGGCTTCCACGTCTCCAAGCTGTACCAATTCAACAACACTTTCGTCTTCCATCTTTTCCAATGGTCGTATGTCCAATTTGTCAAGATGCAGGCTCACTCATATCCCTCCGACTCTTTGCTCTTTTTCAGAATAATTATACAGCAATTAAAAATAAGGCGTCAACCTCTCATCGGTCTCTACGCCTCCATTTTTCAAAGATTTGTGCGACATCTTCTGACATCGAGATCCGATTCGACAATTTTTTCTGATGGTTTTTTTTTACTGATCGCCCGATATCCCCTTTAATTTCTTGAATTTCCCTTAAGAGCTCTCGGGCTGAGATGCGCAATGCGCCTTGACCGAAAATACTCCATTGTTCGGTAAAATCCGACGTTGCCACATGAATTTGTGTTTTTATATTTCGTAAGGAGATGGCAAGCTTTTCAATGTATTCATCTGCTGTCTCGTTTTCTTTCGTATAGATGATTTCAACGTTCGCTCGCGTATGCTTTTTTTCCGTTCCTTTTTGCAAATGGGCATCAAACACAATGATGACACGATAGCCGGTATACGCACGATATTCAGATAGCATGTCAATGAGCCTGTTCCTTGCCAATTCGTAGTCTTTTTCCCTCAGCCTGGCAAGTTCCGGCCAAGCACCAATCATGTTATAGCCATCTACTAAAAGAACGTTCATCCTTTATTGCCCTAAAGGATGACGTTTTCTGAACACTTCATACATCAGCAACGCGGCAGCTACAGAGGCATTCAACGAGGATACGTTGCCTTTCATCGGCAGGCTAACCAGAAAATCACATTTTTCTTTGACGATTCGGCTCATCCCTTTGCCTTCGTTGCCAATCACTAACCCAAAAGGCATATTGACATCAAGTGCTCGGTAGTCCGTATCACCATCGGCAGCCGTTCCCGCAATCCAAAAACCTCGTTCCTTAAGCTCATCAATGGTCCGCGAAATATTTGTCACTCTTGCCACAGGCACATATTCCATCGCTCCTGCGGCTGTTTTTGCTACCGTTTGCGTGAGACCAACCGCTCGCCGTTTTGGAATGACGACGCCGTGAACACCCGTAGCGTCAGCGGTTCGCAATATTGAACCCAGATTGTGAGGGTCCTCAAGCTCGTCCAATAATAGAACAAAAGGAAGCTCGCCTTTTTTCTCTGCCTTGGCTAAAATATCGTCGATGCTGCTGTACGTGTAGGCAGCCACGAGCGCTGCCACGCCTTGATGTGGATGCTCCGAAATCTGATCAAGCTTCATTTTTGGGGCTTCCTGAACGACAAGACCTGCATCCTTTGCCAAGCTCAGTACCGTTTTCATTGGGCCTTTTTGAGCGCCTTTTTGAATCAGAATCTTTTCGATAGAGCGCCCTGCTCGTAATGCCTCAATGACTGGATTTTTACCTGTAATCCATTCTTGCTCCTCCATCTTGTTCACACCTTTCCGTCTCGCTGTTCAATAAAAGAAAAGGCCTGCGCACATAACTGCTTTAGCCGTTCATTCTCTTCGTTTAAATACAAGTATCCTAGTAGCGCCTCGAACCCTGTCGCGTGCCGATACGTTTGTACATCGGCTGATTTTGGCGGGGCACCTGACTTAGCGTTTCTGCCTCGCCTGACGACAGCACGCTCTTCATTCGTCAACATATCGTTTTCTATGAGCCTAAATAGAATAAAGGCTTGTGCGTTCGCTGAAACATACGTCGTGGCTGTCTTATGGAGGTCATTTACCTTTTCAAGCCCTAACTCCAGGAGATGATGGCGGACGACCTGGTCATATACAGCATCACCCATATATGCCAGCGTCACCCCATTTAAAGACATGATATCAATCGCCTTTGTCATTGCCGAACCCTTTTCCAACGGACACCTTGTGGGGTATCTTCAAGGTCGATCCCCTGCGCTTTCAACTGATCGCGAATGTCGTCAGAACGCTTGTAGTCCTTTTGTTTTCGCGCCATCTGCCGTTCCTGAATCAACGCCTCGATATCGTCATCCAAAAGTTCGGTCTCTTGTAAGACAAAACCAAGTACACCTGCCATCATGTCGAATGTATCAATAAATTGGTTCAACACAGCGCTTGAAGCGTTTTTCTGTTCAATATACGCGTTGGCTTCACGGGTGAAATCAAATATAGCTGTAATGGCATTGGCTGTATTCATATCGTCGTCCATTGCTGCCTTAAATTGATCCATAGCCTTCACAGCCTTTTCCATCCATACGTTGTCATCCGCAAGGTCGGCTGTCTTTTCAAGACGGTGCTGGAGGTTTCGGTACGTCGTTTGGATACGCTCAAGCGAATTCGTCGCCGCTTCAATCGTTTCAGCATTAAGGTTGATTGGCTGGCGGTAGTGAACGGACAGAAGGAAGAAGCGAATCGCCTGTGCGTCGTATTTCTTGAGCATATCATGAACGAGTACAAAGTTCCCAAGTGATTTAGACATTTTTTCATTGTCAATTTGGATGTACCCGTTATGAAGCCAGTATGTTGCAAATGACTTTCCAGTGATGCTCTCCGATTGGGCAATTTCATTTTCATGATGCGGAAAAATCAAGTCTTGGCCACCCGCATGGATATCAATCGTGTCGCCAAGGTACTTCTTAATCATTGCCGAGCACTCGATATGCCAGCCTGGTCGTCCATGACCCCACGGAGATTCCCAGCTGATCTCACCAGGTTTTGCGGCTTTCCAGAGCACAAAATCGAGTGGGTCTGCTTTCTGCTCGCCAACCTCAATGCGCGACCCTAAGCGCAACGCATCGACGGATTGATGAGACAGCTTTCCGTACCCATCAAATGAACGAGTTTTGAAATACACGTCTCCATTCGATTCGTACGCCACGTCTTTCTCCACCAACGCCTTAACAAAGGCAATGATGTCCTCCATATTTTCAGTCACACGAGGGTGTGTTGTTGCTTTTTTTACATTTAACCTTTCCACATCTTCGTGGTATGCATCAATAAACCGATTTGCAATTGTAGGAACATCCTCGCCAAGTTCGTTCGCTGCTTTAATTAATTTATCATCAACGTCTGTAAAATTGGCGACATAATGAACATCATAGCCTTGAAATTCAAGGTATCTGCGTAGCGTGTCGAACACAATGGGAGGTCGCGCATTGCCGATATGGATGTAGTTGTATACGGTCGGACCACAGACATACATCTTTACTTTTCCTTCTTCTAGAGGGACAAACGCTTCTTTTTTTCGACTGAGCGAATTAAATAAATGCAAACTCATAATGACGCCCCTTTCTTTGCTTCGTGCAATTCTTCCTTCAGCTCACGAATCTCTTTTTCAAGCTGCTTAAATTTCTCTAAAACCGGATCAGGCAAATTCGAATGATCCAGCTGGTTACTTAAACGAACGCCATCTTGAACGACGATACGCCCTGGAATCCCTACAACAGTTGAATTTTCCGGTACATCGCGAAGAACGACTGAACCGGCACCTATTTTTGCATGTTCTCTTACAGTAATGGAGCCCAACACCTTTGCGCCCGCAGCAATCAACACATTGCTTTCAATTGTCGGATGCCGCTTGCCTTTTTCCTTGCCAGTCCCCCCGAGTGTCACTCCTTGAAAGATCGTTACATTGTCTCCGATTTCACAGGTTTCCCCAATCACAACACCCATGCCGTGATCGATAAATACACGCCTTCCTATCGTTGCCCCTGGGTGAATTTCAATACCTGTCACAAAGCGGCTCCACTGCGAAATGACTCTCGCAACAAAATAGAGACGACGCTTAAAAAAGACATGGGCCAATCGATGAAACCAGATGGCATGGAGCCCAGAATACGTCAAGATCACTTCCCATTTATTTCGCGCTGCAGGATCCTGATCAAAGACGACGTCAAGGTCCTGCTTAATGACACTCCACATACGTTCTCCTCCCCCGATAAAAGCTTTTCTCATCGCATGGTGCACTCGCAGAGGTTGTTGGTCTAGTGATGAGAGGTTGATCTCCAATGATGGCCTTGCGCGACGAGACACCAAAAAACGCCTCAGTGCCTGATTGAGGCTACAGAGACGCTTTATGGCGCGGTTCCACTCTGCTTGGCGATCTTTCATTTCGCCCAGCTTACTCCTATAACGGCAGGAACCGTCCTTTCCTACTTCTCCTGTTGACAGGTGTTCGGAAAGGCTCTCGAAGGGGCAAACGGACGGTAGCAGGTAAGCCTTCTCAGCAACTCAGGCTCTCTCTGGGACTAGCCAATACGACCGTTGTATCCTCGTCAACGATTTCATATTTGTCACACTCGATTGGTCTCTTGCAATTAAGACAAAGAACTTGCCAATCGTGCTAGCACAGTCTCTTTGCCAACTAGATAAATTGACTCAGGGAGTTCTGGTCCGTGTGTTTGACCCGTTGTCGCCACACGGATTGGCATAAACAACTTTTTCCCTTTATGTCCCGTCGCCTTTTGAACGCGTTTAATGGCTGCTTTAATCTCTGCAGGCTCATACGCCTCCAGTGCCTTCAATTCTTCCTGAAACGCATGGATAACCTCTGGCACCTGCTCTTCAGCAAGGACAACGTTGGCTTCTTCGGAGTACTCAATCTCCTTCTGGAAGAAAAGCGCACTCACTTCTACAATCTCAGCCCCGTAACTAATTTGATTCTGGTACAAAGCAATGAGCTCTCGTGCCCATTGCTGGGTGTCATGATCCATATGCTCAGGCAGTCTACCTGCCTTTACGAGGTGCGGAAGCGTAATATTGACAACCCTCTCAAAGTCCGCTTTTTTCATGTATTGATTGTTCACCCAAGCAAGCTTTTGGCTGTCAAACACAGCAGGTGACGTGGACAGACGTGCTGGGTCAAAGATGTCGATAAACTCTTCCTTCGTAAACAACTCTTCTTCCCCTTGTGGCGACCATCCGAGGAGTGTAATGAAATTGAATAACGCTTCAGGTAAATAACCAAGAGATTCATACTGCTCAATAAATTGTATGATGGATTCGTCACGTTTGCTCAACTTTTTTCGTTGATCATTCACAATTAATGTCATATGACCAAACACAGGTTTATCCCAGCCAAAAGCATCAAAAATCATAATCTGCTTTGGCGTGTTGGAAATATGATCGTCGCCACGAAGCACGTGCGTAATCTCCATCAAATGATCGTCAACCGCGACGGCAAAATTATATGTAGGAATGCCGTCTTTTTTCACAATCACAAAATCGCCAATGCCGTCTGTCTCAAAAGACACCTCTTCTTTGACGACGTCATCGAAGCGGATCACTTGCCCCTCAGGCACTTTGAAGCGAATACTTGGTTGGCGTCCTTCTTTTTCGTACTGCTGACGCTGCTCCTCGGTCAAGTCACGGTGTTTCCCAGAGTATCGCGGCATTTCATTGCGCGCACGTTGTTCCTCACGCTCCTGCTCGAGCTCTTCTTCTGTACAATAACAATAATACGCCTTGCCTTCCTCAAGAAGACGATCATAGTACGTTTTATAAATATCATTCCGCTCAGATTGACGGTATGGACCAAATTCACCTGGCTTGTCAACCCCTTCATCCCAGTCCATGCCGAGCCACTTTAAATACTGAAGCTGACTTTGCTCCCCGTTTTCCACGTTCCGTTTGGCATCCGTATCTTCAATGCGAATAACAAACGTACCGCCTTTACTTCGCGCATACAAATAATTAAAAAGCGCTGTTCTCGCATTCCCTATATGCAAATGACCTGTTGGACTTGGTGCATATCGCACACGCACTGTCATTCCATTCACCTTCTTTATTGTAGTAGTGATTCTTTTTGTCTTCTCAAGATCGCTTTTACTAATTGTCATCCTTCTTTAAAAGCACAACGGCTTGTGCCGCAATGCCTTCTTCTCTACCAACAAAACCTAACGCTTCCGTTGTGGTCGCCTTTATATTAATATTAACCACTTCGCTTTCTAGCAAACACGCAATCGTCGCATTCATCGTAGAAATGTAGGGTGCCATTTTTGGCTTCTGGCAAATAATCGTAGCGTCTAAATTACCTAGTGTAAAGCCTTTTGCTTTCACCAGGCCATAACAATGCTGGAGCAGTTTTTTCGAATCCGCATCCTTATATTTTGGGTCCGTATCAGGGAAATGCTTGCCGATATCGCCTTCCCCTACAGCACCTAGCAATGCATCCGAAATGGCATGAAGCAATACATCCGCATCCGAATGCCCCGCCAGCCCCATCGAATGAGGGATATCAACACCACCAATAATGAGTGGTCGGCCTTGTTCAAACTGATGTACATCAAACCCTTGTCCTATCCTCATTGTTCCTCTCCCTCAATAAAAGCTTCTGCCAAAACTAAATCTTCAGGCGTAGTAATTTTTATATTTCGATACGACCCCGCAACAATTGACACAGATTTGCCGATTTTCTCTACTAAGCTCGCTTCATCTGTACCGAGAAAACCTGCCTCTTCTGCATATCGATGCGCTTCTTCTATAACAGGTTTCAAAAACGCTTGAGGGGTTTGTATCGCCCATAGTTGAGAGCGGTCAAGGGTTTCCTGGATGACATCGCCAGTCACACGCTTCACCGTATCTTTTAAGGGAACTGCCGGAACCGCTCCGCCAACTTTAGAAGCTTTCGCTGTCAGTTCTGAAATCATCGCATGTGTAACAAAAGGTCGCGCTCCGTCGTGTACGAGCACCATTGTTGCCTCTGAGTGCACAGCCTTTAACCCAAGTGCCACAGAGTGCTGACGCTCTTTTCCACCATGCACAAGGCGGACTCGCGATTGCAATTCATACTGTGCTAGCAATTGCTTCATGTCCTGCTCATGGTCACGATTGATGACAACAATCAACTCTTCGCAATTGGGGTCCGCCATGAAGCATTCTAGCGTCCAAACAATTAAGGGCTTGCGCCTGAGCAATAAAAACTGCTTACTTTGTTTGGTTTTCATCCGTTTTCCATAGCCTGCCGCGGGAATCACCACTGTATATTTCATAGCAACCTGCCTTTAGTCTATCGTTCATATGTGGAACGTAAATAGCCAACGCCCAAGGGCGAAAGCCAGAAAATATATCACTATCAATCATAATGACGCTATACTGTTCGCATATGCAATACTATACCATAAATCGTATGAAACAAGGAGTACGATGGAAGCGAAACTGGAATTTCGTGAATCCCTCCATTTCATAGGATGGAAAGGTCATACGATCACTTCAGTTGTGTTCCATTTAGCTTAAGACAAACTGCGTCGTGCTTGTCTAGCATAAGAAGCTTGATGCCCCTCAGACAGCTTCGTCAGAATACTTCGATTCACCCTAAATGGCATAAGTGCATCATCGACTCGAGAAGACCTTATCGTGTTTTTTATCACTGGAGTCTCGCTAGTGGCAACTTTTGATTTATGACTCTTTTTTCTTGCTCAGGTACGGCTTAAAAAACGAATAGAGAAAAGCAGCCCACTCTCGGATGAGGAATGGACTGCTTTTCTAAAATTCGCAGTGCTTTTTAGTCAAAGCGATGCCTTTGCAGGGCTTACCTAGATCGAAGGCCTGAGAGGAGTGAGTTGCTTTTGCGGGCAATGAGCACCACTCAAGACAATGCAACGAAGAAAGCGAGCGTTTCTCATCCCCTACCTTTCAGGCTGAATGAAAACGCTTGTCTTTCAAGGCGCGAAGCCTTGAGAGGAGCGGAGTTGCCATAAGGGCAATGAGCACCGCTCAAGACAATGCAACAAAGAAAGCGAGCGTTTCTCATCAGCCTGAAATTAGAGCGCCTTTTCGAGCAGCTTAGGCTTCGCAAAAATCATACGACCTGCAGACGTCTGCAACACACTCGTGACAAGAACCTCAATTCGTTTTCCAATGTGATGGCGACCTTCTTCCACAACAATCATCGTTCCATCATCAAGATAAGCCACGCCTTGATTTTGTTCTTTCCCATCCTTAATTACTTGAACCGTCATTTCTTCACCTGGAAGGACAACGGGTTTCACCGCATTGGCAAGGTCATTAATATTAAGAACAGCTACATTTTGAAGCTCACATACTTTATTTAAATTGAAATCATTTGTCACCACAACACCTGTGACAAGCTTGGCTAATTTGACCAGCTTACTGTCCACTTCGTGAACATCGTCAAAATCGCCTTCGTAAATCTCAACCTTAATTTTTAATTCTTTTTGTATTTTATTCAAAATATCAAGTCCACGACGACCTCGGTTCCGCTTAAGTACATCCGATGAATCTGCTATATGCTGCAATTCCTCTAGGACAAATTGAGGAATGACTAACGTCCCTTCAAGGAACCCCGTTTTACAAATATCCGCAATACGTCCATCTATAATGACACTTGTATCCAAAATTTTAAGCTCATGACCCCTATCCTCAGTTTCATCCGGGTTCACTTTCTTTTTATCGCGCTGCGCTCTTGCAAATAGATTATACAATTCATCTCTTTTCTTATACCCAACCCGAAAACCTAAGTAGCCTAAAATGAACGTGAGCCAGACAACAGCAAACGAAAACAGCATCGTACCTAATTGACTCCCAAGATCGTGAAGGGGGAGTGATGCCAAAAATGCAAGGAATAACCCAACAAGCAGTCCTAAGCTTCCAAACAGGACATCAATGACAGGTGCACCTACTAACTTCTCTTCAAGCATTCGAATACCTGTTGCCATTGAACGGCTGATACGAAATGTAAGAAGAAATAGTATAAGAGCGCCTAAAACCAACCCGAGATACGGAGAGTACAACCATCCATCCATCACTTGATCTGTCATACGGATAACAATTTCAGGGTAATACAAATAACCTAGGCTTCCACCAATGACGACCCAAAACAGCCGAACTGTATTCATTAACATACCTATCACCTCCTCTACCATTATTAACAAAATATTCATTTTGAAACGATTTCTTTAAAAAAGATTTTGGAGCCTACTTTTCCCCATTCTTAGCTTAGCACGGGTTAAATATTCTGTCAATTATCAATAAACTAAATATGTTATCATACAGCCTATTTTATTGTCAACTACCCTTTGAGCCACCAAATGGACCGTTTTCTTACATTGAACGATCCATTATGACCTGCTCTTTTAAGCGGTTAATGCCGTCTGCGATCGCTTTTGCACGCACCTCACCTATACCTTCAATTTTCGTGAATGCCTCCTGCGTACTGGATACAATTTGATTGAAATCGCCAAATTGGTTAATAATTGCATGAGCTAAGGTAGCAGGCAAACGGGGCACCTTGCTTAACAGCCGATAACCCGCTGGTGTAATCATTTTGTTGTTTTCCATAGATGAAGGATAACCAAGCAATTTAGCGAGGACCTGATCCTTTACCAATGTCGCTCCTCGTCCTTCCTGCAAAACATCAATAATCTGCTGTGCATTTGTGCTCGTTGTTTGGCAATAATCCTTTAAAAGCAGCAAGGCTTCCTTTTCTACTTCAGAAAGAATCTCTTTTAACTGCAGCTTGATGAGCCGGCCCTCAACACCAAGCTCGACACCGTATTCCAAAATTTCCTTGCGAATTTTCATAAGCATTTCAATTCGATGAACCACTACGAGCAACTCAGATAAAGTAACGAGCTTTTCAAATTCTAACGCACTAAAATCGGTTAAAGCTTGATCAAAGACAATTTTATACTTTTCTAATGTTTGTACCGCCTGGTTTGCTTTCGTTAGAATGACACCTATATCTCGAAGGACATATTTTTCCACGCCTCGATACAGCGTAATCACTTGTCGACGCTGAGAGATGGCGACAACTAGTTTCCCTGTTTCCTTTGATACACGTTCCGCTGTTCGATGCCTCATTCCTGTTTCGGAAGTTCCAATGGACACATTAGGCGTGAGTTGGGTGTTGGCATAAAGAATACGCGCGCCATCATCTGTCAGGACGATTGCTCCGTCCATCTTGGCTAGCTCATATAAGGCGGATGGAGTGTATGTACAATCCATACGGAAGCCGCCATCCATAAGACGTCGCATTGTTTCATTGTAACCAACAACGATCAATCCCCCTGTATTGGCACGCAATACATTTTCAATGCCCTCTCGCAAAGGCGTGCCAGGAGATATATAACCAAGCATTTGCTTTAAAGAAATAGCAGCATCGTCTGGTAACTTCAATTAAGCGCCTCCTAGTGCGTGCTGCATCGCCTCCTCAACCGTTTCTACCCCAACGACTTCAATTGTGTTGGGAGGCTGCCAGCCGCTCATATTTCTCGCAGGAAGAATCACGCGCTCAAAGCCAAGCTTGGCGGCTTCCTGCACTCGTTGTTCAATCCTTGAAACGCGGCGAACTTCTCCTGTCAAACCAACTTCACCTATGAGGATGTCCCCTGCCCGACATTGATGGTCCCTAAAACTTGAGGCTATGCTGACAGCAACAGCGAGGTCGACAGCCGGTTCATCTAGCTTTACTCCGCCTGCAACTTTTAAATACGCATCCTGATGCTGGAGGAGCATGCCCATTCGCTTTTCAAGCACAGCCATTATAAGCGACACACGGTTATGATCCATCCCCGTCGCCATCCGCCTAGGGTTTCCAAAAGCTGTCGGTGATATAAGCGACTGTATTTCAACAAGCATCGGACGCGTGCCTTCCATAGATGCGACGACCGTTGAGCCTGACGCTCCTTTTGATCGCTCCTCAAGGAAAATTTCGGACGGATTGGTTACCTCTTTTAGACCTTCCTCTTTCATTTCAAAAATGCCCATCTCATTCGTTGAGCCAAACCGATTTTTAACCGCTCGCAAAATACGATAAGCATGATGCCGCTCGCCTTCAAAATAAAGGACTGCATCCACCATGTGCTCCAACAGTCTCGGCCCAGCAATGGCCCCTTCCTTGGTCACATGCCCGACAATAAAAATGGCTATGCCTTTGGTTTTTGCGAGTTTCATCAATTCAGCTGTACATTCTCGTACTTGAGAAACACTGCCTGGGGCAGACGTAATCTCATCATGATAAACGGTTTGAATAGAGTCGATGACCACCATGGTCGGCTGCGCCTCTTCCACCGCTTGTAAAATGAACGTAAGGTTTGTCTCAGACATAATATACAGCTCTTTTTCTAGAATATGCAGACGGTCGGCTCTTAATTTCGTTTGTTTCTGAGATTCTTCTCCTGACACATACAATACCTTCTGTGAGCTTCTCGCTGCCTGTGCCGAGATCTGCAATAATAGGGTTGACTTCCCTATGCCCGGATCTCCGCCGATAAGCACTAAAGAGCCTGGCACAACACCGCCACCTAAGACGCGATTCATTTCGTTCATCTCAATCATAAAACGCGGTTCTTTTATCGTTTCAACAGCTGTAATGGATGTTGGCTTAGCGGATACATTCGTATCCCCTGTTGTGAAGTGGCCCCTTGAACTCCCCCGACCCGCTTTCGCCTCACGAAACTCGACGAGCGTATTCCATGCCTGGCAAGCTGGGCATTTCCCCATCCATTTTGGTGATACGTAGCCACAATCCTGGCACACAAACTGCGTAGTTGTTTTTGCCAATGACAGAACCCCCTTTTGTTATGACTGCTCTTTCCTGATTCATTATAACGAGACGCCTTCTCATCGTAGTTTATCAGCTTGAACCACATAAAGAAACGAGAAGTCCCGTCATAAGGACTTCTCGCTATTGAATGATTTATGATTTTGAAGCAACTGGTTTTTCTGTGCGAACAACAAACTCGCCTTTTTCCACACCTAAGGTAATTTTCTGGCCTTTTTCAATGTTGCCTTTGAGAAGCTCATCAGACAAGCGATCTTCAACCTGTTTCTGTAGAGCTCGACGTAGCGGACGTGCGCCGTACTCTAAATCAGTGCCTTCTTCAGCTACCTTGTCAAGTGCTGCAGGTGTCATATGGAAATCAATGTTCTGGTCAAGCAAGCGTTTTTGTAGCTGCTTCACCATCATTTGCGCGATTTCCTTCACATGCTCCTTGCGTAACGCATGGAACACAATCGTCTCGTCAATACGGTTAAGAAACTCTGGACGGAACGAGCGCTTGAGCTCCTCCATCACCTTGCTTTTCATTTCTTTATAGTCCTGACCCGTATCCTGGAGGTTAAAACCAACATACGCATTGCGTTTTAACTCACTCGCCCCAACGTTTGATGTCATAATAACGATCGTGTTTCTAAAATCAACCGTCCGCCCTTTTGAATCGGTGAGACGACCATCTTCTAGAACCTGAAGCAAAATATTGAACACTTCTGGATGCGCCTTTTCGATTTCATCAAGCAAAATGACTGAGTAAGGCTTTTGGCGAACTTTTTCCGTCAGCTGCCCACCTTCCTCATGACCAACATAGCCTGGAGGTGATCCAACGAGTCTAGAAGTGGAATGCTTCTCCATGTATTCGGACATGTCGATCCGGATCATGTTTTCTTCGTCGCCAAACATGGATTCAGCAAGCGCACGCGCGAGCTCGGATTTCCCGATCCCTGTTGGGCCTAAGAAGATAAACGAGCCAATCGGACGCTTCGGATCCTTCAAGCCTGCTCTTGCGCGGCGTACGGCCTTCGCGACTGCATTGACTGCATCATCCTGCCCAACGACCCGGTTATGCAAAATGTTTTCCATATTTAAGAGACGTTCCGTTTCTTCTTGGGCGATTTTTGATACGGGCACACCCGTCCAGCTGGAAACCACAAGGGCAATGTCTTCTTTGGTGACTTCTGAGTTTTCTTGCCCCTGCTTTTCCTTCCACGTTTTTTTCGTCTCTTCAAGCTCTTCACGTAAACGCTGCTCTGTATCGCGAAGCGACGCTGCCTTCTCAAATTCCTGGCTTTGCACTGACGCGTCCTTTTCCTTGCGAATCGACTCTAGCTTTTGTTCAAGCTCTTTCATATCAGGTGGTGCTGTATACGAACGCAAGCGGACTTTGGCAGCCGCCTCATCAATGAGGTCAATGGCTTTGTCCGGAAGAAAACGATCAGAAATGTAACGATCTGATAGCGCAACGGCTTCCTCAATAGCTTCATCGGTAATCGTCACACGGTGGTGGGCTTCATAACGATCACGCAACCCTTGAAGAATTTGGATAGACTGATCCGTTGTCGGTTCGTTGACTTGAATCGGCTGGAAGCGACGTTCAAGGGCCGCGTCCTTTTCAATATACTTCCGGTACTCATCTAGGGTCGTGGCACCAATACATTGCAACTCCCCGCGTGCCAAGGATGGTTTTAAAATGTTGGAAGCATCAATTGCCCCCTCTGCACCGCCTGCACCAATAAGCGTGTGAAGCTCATCAATGAAAAGAACAATGTTACCTGCCTGGCGAATTTCATCCATCACTTTTTTGAGACGATCCTCGAATTCACCACGGTATTTCGTACCCGCCACAACGGTACCCATGTCTAGCGTCATCACACGCTTATCGCGTAATATCTCTGGAACTTCATTTTGAATAATTTGTTGAGCGAGCCCTTCTGCAACAGCGGTTTTCCCAACCCCTGGTTCGCCAATTAAAACTGGATTGTTCTTTGTGCGTCGACTGAGGACTTCAATAACACGCTGGATTTCTTTTCCTCGGCCAATCACAGGATCAAGATGGTCTTCACGAGCGATGGCGGTAAGATCACGCGCCAGGCTATCTAACGTAGGCGTGCTTGCACTCGCCGCAGAGCCTGCCTGACTACCACTTCCTCCTTCATTGCTTCCTAGAAGCTGGAGTACTTGCTGGCGTGCTTTGTTGAGACTGACACCAAGATTATTCAATACACGCGCAGCAACACCCTCACCTTCGCGAATCAATCCAAGCAATATATGCTCTGTGCCCACGTAGGAATGACCAAGCTTTCTGGCCTCATCCATTGATAGCTCAATGACCTTTTTTGCACGAGGTGTATAATGAATCGTTTGAGATGCTTCCTGCCCCATCCCAATTAACGCTTCGACTTCATTTTGTATTTTTTCTGCGCCTAGTCCAAGAGCGGATAAAGCTTTTGCTGCGATGCCTTCGCCTTCGCGGACCAAGCCTAGCAGAATATGTTCTGTGCCAATATTGTTATGTCCTAAACGTACGGCTTCCTCTTGTGCTAACGCGAGCACTTTTTGCGCACGTTCTGTAAATCGTCCAAACATCATACGGATCAGCCTCCCAAAATTTATATTTAAATCTTTTCGAGCTTTACACGTTCTCGAATCAATGTGGCTCTTCGAATGTCTCTTTCTTTTGGTTCGAGGGCCTCGTTCGCATACTGCTGAAGAAACCCCGGCTGCATTAGAATCATTACTTCGCTAAGTATACTCTGAGACAGACCGTCAATGAAACCAAGGTCTATGCCTAGCCTTACATCTGATAAACAGCTAGCAGCCTCAGCACTTTGAATGACACGGCTGTGTGACAAAATGCCATAGGACCTCCACACTCTGTCTTCCAATTGAACCCGAGATGTATCGAGCATAGCGCCTCGCATTTCCCGTTCCTTTTGGATCAGCTCATAAACTACACTTTGCAGATCGTCAACGATGTCTTCTTCAGATTTTCCTAATGTTAATTGATTCGACACTTGAAATACATTTCCCTGGGCTTCAGAGCCTTCTCCATAAATTCCACGAACCGCAATGCCTAGCTGATTAATTGCTGATATAATCGTATTCATTCTTCCACTCATGATTAGTGCGGGAAGGTGCATCATTACGGATGCTCTCATGCCTGTGCCAACATTGGTTGGACAGCTTGTTAAGTATCCTTTTTCCTCATCATATGCGTACTCCAAATGATTTTCTAAGATGTCATCCATTTGATTGGCTGCAGCCAACGCTTCCGTCAGCTGAAAACCAGGGAACAAGCACTGCAAACGAAAATGATCTTCCTCATTCACCATCAAACTAATGTTTTCTTCGTCAGACAGCAATACTGCTGAGGATTTCTCTGATCCAGCCAAATTGGGAGATATGAGCTGTTTTTCCATCAGGACACGCTTTTCAATATTTTTAAGGTCGCTCATTTCTAGCATAGACAAACGCCCAACATCCCCATACTCATGGGGCATTACATTTGTTTTCGCTTGGTTTAGAACGTTTTGCAATTCCTCGCTTCCTGCAACGGTCGGGAAGGAATAACGATTCAGGTTCCTGGCATAGCGGATACGGGAGCTCATGACAATATCACTATCGGGCCCTCCCTTTAGATGCCAGGGACTTAACGCCTGTTGAATAAACTTATGCAACGACATCGTTACTGATCCCCTTCCTTCAACTTCCCTTGTAAGGAACGAATTTCATCTCTAAGAACCGCGGCTTTTTCAAACTCTTCTTTATCGATAAGCTCGTGAATGGCCGTTTTTAACTCAGTGATTTGCCGTTTTACGTTTAATTCCTGTCCTGCACGCTTTGGAATTTTCCCTTTATGTGTTGTATTCCCTGCATGAACACGTCGTAAAACAGGATCTAATCGGTCTTTAAACGTATCATAGCATTGGGCACAGCCGAATTTTCCTGTTTTGAGGAAACGTGCATAGGTCATATTGCATTTTGGACAAAGAGGCTCATTCGACGTGACGTGCTGTTTCTGCTTATGAAACGCGAATGCGTCCTGTCCGTAACCAAAGATGCCTGATAATAAATCTTGAATGGTATAACCTTGGTGATGCCCTTGAGACGGTTGGTCTTCTCGCTCCTGAGCGCATACCTCACACAAATGTTTCTCCCATTTCTCATGATTAATAATTTGTGTAAAATGAACTGTAGCGGAGCGTTGATGACAAACTTCGCACTCCATGTAGCTCCCCCATCCTTACATTTTATATTTAAGAGTTTGCAGAATAGATTGAAGCATTCTGCCTCGTAATATATCCCGTTGTTCTATCGGCAAATCAAGCACAGAACGATCCATGAGATTCAATAAAATCTGACACTCACGCTTGCTCAATGCCCCTTCCTCATATAAACGGCCAAGAATATGCCCCGCTGACGCTTGAGTACATCCGTTTCCTTCGATCAATCGTAGCATTTGATCTAGCATATGCAGGTGGTCCTCATGCTCAATCTTCGTAATCCGAATGTAGCCTCCACCGCCACGTTTACTTTCAACAATATAGCCCTTTTCCACAGTGAACCTTGTTTTAATCACATAATTAATTTGAGAGGGTACGCACTGAAAACGATCTGCTATTTCATGCCGCCTAATTTCTACCGCATCGTTCTCAGATAACTGAAAAACTTGTTTAAGGTAGTCTTCTATGATGTCTGAGATGTTTTTCATCGTTTCCCTCCCTTCAATTCAGGACTTTGACTATTTTTGACTATGATGATTATTATACGTTCGATCGCTAACCATTTGCAAATATGAAGCCTTCTCTTCATTATGTCCTCAACGAAATGTCTTAATCATCTGATATCTAATAGACTTCTTTAACAACCTCCACGATGGACAATGCATCCAACACCTTAATGCGTCCTTCAGATTCAGCAAACAAAACTGTGAACTTGTATTCTTTTAGTCGCTCTTTCCCGTCTCCAGCAACTAAATCCTTTGTTCTCACATTGCGAATCTTTCCATAGTCTTCAATAATACGTAACAACTCCGCTAAATGCTGCCCATCTTTTGGAACAACGATATGAATGATTTCCTCTGCACCATGCTTAAAAAGGAGTGTTTCTAATCGATTGAGAAACATCAAGCTTAACAGCACAACAACAGTTGAAAGAATAGCTAATGTATATAGACCTGCGCCTACTGTTAAGCCTAGTCCTGCAACAACCCATATTGAAGCAGCGGTCGTTAGCCCACGAATCGTTGCCCCTTTCACAAGAATCGTGCCTGCACCTAAAAAGCCTATACCACTAATGACGTAAGAAGGAATCCTCGCTGGATCATATTGAACATTGTCATAGTTCTCAATGAACTCTTCAAACCCGTATAATGATAGAAGCATCATCATACAAGCACCCATACCAACCAATATATGCGTTCGAAATCCTGCTGGTCTTTTGCTTACTTCCCGTTCCAGACCAACAAGTCCGCTTAACACGAGAGCGACAAGAATACGTACAAGCATAACATGAAAATCTTCTGGTATTTCAATAATGTGTATCCATTCATTACCTTCCATTCATATCCCTCCTCTTACTACTAAAACAGTGTATGCGCACTAGAGCAACTCATGTCTTTTCAAGTTTCATAAAGAATAGAATACAAAAAGAGGTTACGCATCCTGCGTAACCTCTCTGTTTGTTTTGCCCGGCAGCGTCCTACTCTCACAGGGAAACCCAACTACCATCGGCGCTGAAGAGCTTAACTTCCGTGTTCGGCATGGGAACGGGTGTGACCTCTTCGCTATCGCCACCAGACAATTTATTAAAATGACAAGGATGAGTATATCGCTTTTCTTTCGAAAAGTCAATAGCTTTTTTGAAAAAAGATCATCCTTCAAAACTAGATACCGACACACACGGTTGAAACAAAAATCAATTGAAGAGAAGGCCTCGATCGATTAGTATCCGTCAGCTCCACGT
>NZ_SNYJ01000022.1 GCF_004363045.1 Aureibacillus halotolerans | reverse complement strand
GACAGATCGCCTTTCGTTCAGGTTCTCCTTTTTTTGCTTTACCCGCGATGAATAGAGAACAGAATTTTATGAAATTATTTATGCAACATTAGTGAACTAATTTATAGATTTTTAGGAGCGTTCATGAGTGAAAACAAAATTATCTATTATTCTTTTGACACTGTCAATTCTTACTGCGTGCATCCCTTTTGGTTCTGACACATACTATTACAATGGTCTTTTCGGTGAAAACAATACCTACGAGGTAGATTTAAAACTTTACAAATCTGCAAATCCAGATTTCAAAAAAAGTAGTAGCATCTTAGTAACTTTAAAAGAGAATATAGAAATCCAAAAGGATATTTCTCTTTCTTTTAACAAAGACTTGGATCCCATAAAACTTATAACAAATAAAGAGACTATAATCGAAAATACTACTATACCGGAAGAGGCATTTGGAGAGATATATGCTACTATTACGATTAATCAAGACCAGAAGATTGAACTAGAAAGGTATGAATTTAAAAGAGGATATTTTCGCCCATAAGATGACAGAGTGAACCAATTTACGGTTCACTTCTTTTTAGTTGTCCATTTCTTTTTTTGAATAGCACACATATTCCTGTACTCGAAACATCAAACCTACAGCTCTTGTGGAGCCACGTTCGTATACAACAAGAAACTAATGCATCGGGATCTTTTAAAAATGAGGGATGTGTTTTAGCTACGCTGAAAGGGAAGGAATAAATAGTTAGAAGTTACAACTATCGAAAAAAAGAGGTGTTACAATGACAGCGGTACCGAGAGCAGAGGTTGTTTTGACCTAATTCTTATTCGTCATTGCATTAGGCGTTTATTGTCGCATTTTTATTGATCCTGAAGCATTCCATGATCTCTGCATTTGTCAGTTTGGCTGTAAGAATTATTCTCACTTTTTAAACAGTCTGCGAACAATTAAAATCACAATTTGCGTCTCTTAAAAAAACTAAAAAAATATGGCACCAAAAGTTGTGAGACCTTCGGTGCCATCCTCTTTATATTAGAGCAGTTTAAGCTTTTTCAAGGAAAAACGTGACCTATATGTGACCCTTTCCTTGAGTATGATGATGAAAAAACACTGAAACCCTTGGACACCAAGGGTTTCTTAGTGTTTTATTACATCATGCCGCCCATACAATAGAAGAGTCTTGATGTTATTCATTACATTTCGCTCCGGAAAAAATGCCCCAATTTAATGCTTATTCTCATTTCTCGATTTTCGCAAACATACGTTCTTTTTCGAGATTTTCGTGATATTTATGTGATATTTTAAATTATCACACTGATTATCACATTGAAGCTTCGTACCTTAGGGTTTAACGCCCTGAAGATATGAGTTGTGATGAGTAATTAGCAGCCGTATTTCTTACGTTCATATGTTCCGTGTGATAAATAGGATATATGAAGATATTTAAGCTAATTAAAGAAGCGCGTTAAAGGCGGTCAAGTTGATCATTAATCAAATAGAACCTAATGGGTTATTAACTATTTGTGGTCAATGCGTGGTCATAACATCAAAAAAGGCTCCCATTTGGGGGTCTTT
Source organism: Aureibacillus halotolerans (assembly GCF_004363045.1). Classification (NCBI taxonomy): domain Bacteria; kingdom Bacillati; phylum Bacillota; class Bacilli; order Caryophanales; family Bacillaceae; genus Aureibacillus; species Aureibacillus halotolerans. The sequence continues at coordinate 67,719 of NZ_SNYJ01000022.1, read as the reverse complement.
AAATTATTTCTTTTGAGCAAGATGCCAACCATTATAACGCTTGCTCTTGTCTAACTATGATACCGACCCCTGAACACGAAAAAATGAGTGCCGATCTTTCGAACGAGACTCATTTTTTCCATTCATATCTTTCTTTTAATTTGTTCAAGTGACTATAAGGAAGGATCTTGTCTCTTTGCAGCCTTCCAACAACTATTCCTGGGTGAATTCCGATTTGATCCGCAAATTTAGTTACTTTTTCTGCACTAAGTGTTGTATTTGAATTCGTAAATTTATCGTACTTATCCTCTGGAATTAAAATATCTGCTGAAAATTTATTTGCTTCCTGTTCGTTCTCGTCATCCTCATAGTTGGCATTACCTTCTACAAAAGTACTCTTTTTATTATGCAACAACACATGGCCAGCTTCATGAAAAAATGTAAACCAAAGATGATCGTTTGTTTTGTGACGTGCACTAAGAACTATCATGGCCTTATCTTTATTTAACCACTTTGTAGCACCACTTAATCTAGTTCCTTTCAATTCAGGCAAAAACACCACTGCAACGCCTGCTGATGCACAACTCTCAACTATTTTCGGTATGAAAATATCAGGATTTTTCTCTTTAGTTAGCCCTCTTATTTGCTCAATTATTTTTCTGAAATCACCGGATTTATAAGGAGAACAATCAATTTTATGTGCCTCTATCTCTGCTTTTCTCAAATAAGCAATAACAGCGTATTTATCAGCTTTTAAAGCGGTTGATTTCCTGAAAGAAACTTGAGGCTCCCAAAAGCTTTCCCAAGATGTGACTGAAGCAACACCAAAGAATTCAAAAAGCTCTTCTACTTGGTTAAAATCATTTTCTTTATGTTTAATCCATCCATTTCTTATCATTTCTTTTATGGGAAATTCATCCAAAAAATCGACCGAATTTTTTAGGTTCTTTTTGTCTTCCTCTTTCGCTAACAATTCTCTGTAATCTTTTTCTAAATTATTCCACAAGGAAGCCGGGACCCCTAGTACACGTTCAAACTGAAGAGCTGTATCTGGAGTTATTTTTGTCTTCCCTTTAATAATCTCATTTATCGTTTTAACCGGTCTTCCTGTTCTTTTTGCTAATTCCACCTGGGTTATATCTAATTCTTCGATGGTCTCAAGCAATGTTTCACCAGGGGGGATAATAAAGTCAGCTTCGCAATCGTACACCTTTTCGTCAATCATGGTAATCCCTCACCTCTAATAATAATATGTCAGTAATTTTAGCCGTGTCGAATCCCCCATCTTCTTTTAAAGGTACGGGATCGTGATATGGCTCAAAAATTAAACGAAATGGATGTTTTAAATCTACTGCGAACTGATTATCTCGATTCCCTTTCAACTGATGACACCTAGCTCCAGGTAAAGTAAATAAAACTTCCAAAGAGTCTGCAGCTTTAATTTGATTAATTCTTATCTGCAACTTCTTAGCATTATATGTTCCCCATTCCCTGTCCATCTTACTCTTATCCGAGCATATTTTTTTCATCTTTTTGCTTTTAAATTTGAAATCCATGAAATGCTCCTTTGACAAAAGAATTAACAGAAAGGGTTAAAGAACTATTGTCATAGTAACACAAATATGTATTGATCGACAAACAATTGTGTTAATAGCTTAAGGGGCCCTCCGCACAAAATCACCACCATGCTTCCGGTTCTTTATGTGGGTTCTCTTTTACCTTATAAATGAGTTTCACGCCATTTCGTGATTTGCAGCATATCTTCTTTTCTTGTTCTAGGCTAACGAGCCAAGGAATTAATTCATCGACAGACTGTCCCATTTTCGGCTCTAAGAGTTCTGCTGGTACAACATCGTGATACCGAAACATATTTCGTAAAATAACTCTCAGCTTTCGTTCTTGGTCGCTAAGCATATGACTTTTGACTCCCTAATATAGATTCCTTTTTAAATGTGCGCTGTTGCTGTCGAGCATAGCAAAGTGCCCGTATATGAGTTTCAGTCTGAGCCAGAACTTTAATGCGCCTTTTGGACAAGGAACCGTCTGCTGCCATGTAAATGATAGTCGCGTTATCTCCTATTTGCATTTGATCCCCTCCGAGAACGTTTGTTCTTATTATATGCGAATATGCGTTCGGTTACAAGGTGTGATTTTATGGTGAATTCATATTTGGTTAGGTGGCCTATCGTGGAGATAAAGAATTTCTTATCAAAAACTACTCAGAAATGGTAGACTTCATTAAACAACCTTTATCAAATAAGACCACCAACCAAAATGGCTGATGATCTTATATATCTGAATAATTCGTGTAGTGAAAATGTCTCAATTTTTTACTGCAGCATTCTTTGTATGTCACTCCAGAATTGCATGGGCAATCTTGACTAGGTCCAGTCATTTTATTTAAATGATAGTGCAATCTAAATTGATTATTTAAATTCACTCTACGAGTATCAACTACTGCATTTTCCTCGAGTGCTACTCTTTGGATTTGCTGTTGCATTCTTAGTGTGGTTTTGATGGTTTCAAGTGCATAATCCAAAGGAGAATCTTCATTATTTTCAATAGCGCTTTCATATATTCTTTCGACATCGATATTACCAAACAATGCAATGTCGCTATATGAACGCCATAAATGCGAACTATTATTTCTTATAAAGTATTCTAATACTATTTCTCTCAAATCTGATGGAACAGAATACAGCCCCGAGACTGAAATTCCGGTTTTCCAATCTACAAAATCTGTTGGTCTATATTCCGCTATTGGCATTTTAGTAAATATATCAGTTTCAAATGCGTTAAACCGCTCAAAAATCTTTTTGCTAATCCTCTTTCCGGTAGGATTTTGAACGAATATCGGTGGAACTGACGGATTAGAAAAGTTCAATGGATCAAACCATCCTTTTACACCGTAATCAACTATTTCCCCGAATCTAAGATTCCTAAATAACTGATGTATGTTTCTAATAATGATTACACCATCAACATTTTCAAAATTAGAATCAGCGGAAAATGATTTTTTAGTAAATAGCCCGCTATTTGGGTTGATCAAGGCACTTAAAGGTTCATTGATATAGTCGTCCCATATTATAAACAAAATACAAAGATCATCAACGTATTCGTTATTTTTCTTATGATCTTTAAATTTTTCATTTGCACTGTGTAAATAGTCTTTTACTTTAAGAGATAATGGATTAATGATCTTCCCGTGGTTTTTCACAGATGAATAATCCTTATAATCTAAATGAGAAGTAATTTGTAAACCAGTCTGTCTATTGTCATTAAATTCAAATAGACTTGCTGTTTTAACTTCAATTGAAATGTACCTCTCCTGAAGAATACCCCTAAACTCTGGATTTTTACCTTTATTTTTTCTTGGCTCTAACTCAATAGAATGCTCTTTTGCGATTGAAGAGAATTTTCTTAAAACTCCAACCTCACCTAAGATTTGAATCATTTGTTCAAAGTGCTTTTTCTTTATTTTACTGATCCAATCTATTGTTTTTGAAGAATAACCTGGGATTTTCTCCTCAATCTCAAATAAAGCATTTACCAGGTTACTTATAAACGGGTGTTGCTCCCCTCTCATCAAAAAAGGATAAACGTACAGTGAAAATTGCAATGCGTGTTGTCTTTGTTGATTGGAGTAATCAGGTATTTTCCCCTTAAGGTATTCAAGTATATCGTCTTTATTCACAGTGCCACTCCTAATACCAAAGCTTATATTCTGACAAATAATAACATTTAATTCGATCATTTTCAACAAAAACATTCTAAATAAAAGAATAATCAGAGTGCACAACATTTAGAATATACTCTCTCTCATTATTGCTTTTTCTTTCTTGTTCCAACGAGTCTGAATGTATGCAGCGCGCTCCTCTGCTAGAGGATTTGTGAAGAACATGGCTACTATAGAGGATTTAGAGGAATTAAAAGAATTAATTAGAGAGCGCGAACTACACTTGGGAGAGTGAGCCGCGCTTTTTTTATGATTATTTTTATTTAGTTAGACCTTCTGTTATTTAATTGCCTCAAAAAATAGCCCAACCCCTGCATGTCAGAATAGCACCGCCCCGTAATCTTACGGAGATTTGAATATCTCAATCACGAAGATGTGTAAACAGAATCAAAAAGGCTCCTAGAAATTCCAGGAGCCAATATACTACTCGTATTTTATTTTTCTTTTTATCAAATATTAATTAGACTTTTCTCTAACAGTTTCATCATAATCTTTAAAAGCTTTAAAGCCCAATTCAAAGCCTTTTACAGCGACACCTAATAGGTGATACCCTTTAATGCGAAAGGTTGCATACTGGCCATTTATTATTGAAACTTTTGCACGTGGATTTAGAGTATTAACCCAAGTAGATATTGGAGAAAGACTGTTAACATCAATATCAGTAATACTATCAAACCAGATACCATTCGAATACATATTTTTTGTGGTGTATGCAAAATCAACCCTTAATACTGTATTCGCAGGATGGTTAAAAATACCGTCATCGTCAAATAAAAGGAAGTGATCATCATCTATACGACTGATACTTGAATTTGAAACATCTTGTTGGACAGAGTCGCTAATACTTTTCGATTCATTATTTACTTCAATATCAGCTTGAGGTTTACTTGCCTGTTCATCAAGAAATTCTTCCAAATCTTCAAAACTATCAAACTCCAATAATTTCACATCGTTTGGTAGATCATCACCTGTAACAACTTCATCAAAACCATATTTCTTTGCCACCTTATCAGCAGATTCTTTAACTGCTTGCATTTCTAGAGCATTTAAGGAATCCGCAGAAGCGACATTTACGAGAGGGGAAAAAGCGACAAATGATAGAACAACTGACAACATAATCAACATAATTTTCTTCATCTTTCGAATCATCACCTTTCAAGTAAGTTAACCTTATTGTATAATACGAGTTAATAGATTTAAAGACCAAAATGGAATAAATACCATATTTAGCACTTTAGAACCATGTCAGGAGGGAACTATGACATTAGTAAAAAACAAACGACTAACTCTTATAATTGTGAGTATATTACTTGTGTTTGGTACTTCATTTACTGATTTAGGCTACTACATGAATGATAATCAATACAACACATTTACTCGTGATTATGGGTTTCCAGCAGCTTGGCTTATTTTAAGTTCAGATTACGAATACCGATCTTTAAATATCTTAGGATTATTATTTAATTTTGCTTTTTTCTACTTAATACTGCTTCTCATCCATAAGCTATTTACTACTATCTTTGGGGGTAAGAGTTAAGCTAATGAGCGCTAACATCATATAATTTAATGATGTCAACGCTCATTTTTATTTTTACTTTGTAGTTCCTTCTCGCTTGTTAATTGTCTCGAACAGTCCTGTGCCTGCAAACCCTGCAACAGCCCCGACCCACAACCTCACAGAAAGCTCAAGGTCTGTAAAGGGGAACGATAGGAAAGCCACGATTAACCCGACACCCAATGCGATGACTGGAAGCAAATTCTTCCGCACAGGAAAGCTCTTCTTTATTCCTTGCACAACTAGCGTCACTGCCAGAGCAACAAAAGCAATGTAAGCCCCTTCGACTCCTGTAAAATCCACGAACTGATTCATGATTTCATTCATTTCTCATCACTCCTACAAGTATTTAGGCAGCTCAGAGAGCGCCCATGATTTTTTACCGGCGTTGTCGCTGTTGATCAAACTGGCGAGGTACTGGACTTGGTTGACGTTCAGATAACCATCGATATACTGCTCTGCCCATCTTGCGCCACCACCGCCGATTTCAATGAGACTCTTCAAATAATCAAACTGGTTCGTGTTGATTTCTTTGCTCCCCTGGACGTTAAAAAAAGCACAGAGCTTTTTGTACGCCCATGTGCCGCTTTCGGTTTCTAATATTGATGCCCAGTATTCAATTTCGTTGCCATCTTTATTCGAAATATCGTTGATGGGCAACACCTTATGATCCAGCACAGCCCTAAAATCAAAGCACGGACACTGTTTCCACGAATACCCTGGCAGCTCATTGTGACCTAGTGTGTCCGTGTAATTCGGCAAATCTTGTTTAAGTGCAGTCACAAGCAACCTAAGTGACGCCTCCTGTGCAGCAGTAGGCTCCTGTGTGCGGAAATCCCCTGTCAAACAGATGCCTAGCGATTGAAGATTGCTGTCACCAACGTGGTAGGAAAGGATACCAGGGTCGTGGCACCAGACAATCTCCCCATCTTGCTCAATCACAAAATGATAAGCGATGGCTGGCCAGCCGTGATACTCCACATGATACTTTGCATAAGCCTTCGCGCTCCCGGTTTTAGTAAGACTGTGGTGGATGGCAATGTATTTCTTGCTGGCAATGCCGTGGTTGTCATAAGTCTCCCAACTATGATGCGGAAGAGTTGTCCGGGCATCGGTCAGGTTACTGATACGCTCAAATTTGTACATCATGTCACGCTCCCCATCGTATTGTGTAAGGTCGTACTGCTCAATTATGCGATTTAATTTGGTTGGATACTCAACGTCAGTGGCGTAACCAGCTGCCTTAACTGCTGCAGTCGCACGCTTATAGCCCCTCTCTCCGATTACTGCAGCATAGCGATTGTGTGACTCCCAACCAGTGCCGTGAGTGTATTTATGGCAGAGGTCTTTCACGCAGCCCTCAAGTGTTGGATAGGCTCTAAAATCCGCATAAATGTAATAGACCTCGCCGTTTGCCTTATGCTCGGCTGTGCGCTTGCGATGAACCTCGCCCTCCCACCCAGCACCTACTTTGATGCCGAATAGGTTGTTAGCCTGTACAGCAAGCACTGACTCGCCCCAAGCACTCTCCAGGATCCCTTGGGCAACAATAAGAGACGGCAGGACATTAGATGCCCTCCCGTGTTTGATTGCATATGGCGCTAGTTCCTCAATAAATGACAAGCTGCTCACATCCTTGTAAGAAATTCATAAACCAAATACAAAAAGCTAGAGCCACCAACAGCCCACCCCGTAACCTTACCGATATTCTTCCATAGCTCTTTTTGGCGGTATTCAAGGCGCTTCTCTTGTTGGCGTTTAAGGTAGATTTCATTTTCGTATTCTGTTTTATCTTTCGCCATGTTGTGGTCCAGTAACTTCTGCATCATGGACCGTGACTCATTTCCCTGACTAAGAACGGTCGTCTGGACTTCCAAGAGCTGTTTTTGCATTTCCGCATCCTTCGTCTGACGCTCCATACGGTCTTTCTCTAACGATGCGCTGAGATCGCTGTAATTTTGTTCGACCGCGGAAAGACGTTCCTCATGATTATTAATCACATCTCTCATTGCCGCTTCCTCCACTTCTACCGCCTCCTTCTCTGTATTGTCGGGCGGTTGTGCCCCCTGATGCCGTTCTGTCAATTTGTTCACCCTTTAGGAATTAATGTTTTTGAGATATGAGACAACAAAAAAGACGCCCGTAGGCGCCTTAACAGTTATGACTGAATTTCTTTATGCTCTTGCTCCCAATAACGGAAGTGGGAGAAATTCGGCTCAACTTCTACATAGACAACTTTTTTCATATTCAAGCTGCCTTCTGAAGCTGATTGCTCGTACTCATGATAGACGTTTTTGACTTTGAAAACTGCACGTTCATACTCTTCGTTCACATACGTTTTTATCACGATATGCTCGCCAACACAAGGCAGACGGTTGGCTCCGATATCATCGAACAACTCCAAAACTTTTCCATTGTCATTATGCTCTGGCATTATGACACGTAATATCATATGAACTCCCCCTTTCCTGCACATTCGACAGTGTTAGAGGGATTCCTTCCTTTATTTTACACTTAATCCACGGGCTGACCGTTTTCGTCGAGTCCCATGCTGTTAAGCTCTGTCTTAACCGCATTTTTAAGACCATCCGGAACCTGCTCATACGTGCGACGACCTGCGATAACAAGAGTAGCGTATACAACAACAAACATTTGACCATCTCCTTTTAATATTAGTAGGCATAAAAAATACGCCAGTTTTAGGCGTTGGATAAAGCTATTCATTGACTCGTGCGGCTACTTCTTCTCTGATTGTGCCTGGAACAATTGGAACGGTGTCACTCTCCGTCAGACTCCTACGGTCATTTTTGACGAGAGCGACATACGCCTTAATAAGTGGGTTAGACTGTGCCATTTGGATCACCTCCTTCAGGTGGTGCCTGGTTGGCCAGAATCATTTCGTAGATCGTGGCCATCATCTCGAAATTGTCGAGTTGGTTAGCCTCTAGGTCGGCTTTCAAAGCATCAATTTCTTTATTGAGTTTTTCAGTTTCATTGAGAGGGCGTTCGACATATTTGTAATATGGTTGACCTTGTTCATTGATATAAAGAACTGGTTCTTTACCTTCACGGTGTTCTGGTTTGGGTAGTTCTGCTACTTCTACTCCTTCCTTTCGTTGTGCTTCTGTCGGTTGAAAGGTCTCTAGTATGACTCTTCCAAACTCATCTGGAATTAAAATCATCAATCTCACTCCTTTAGCCAGTTATCATAACTCCATCAAAAAACTTCTCGATTTGTCTTCCGCTTCCGCCTTGGACATCGGTGTAAACAAAATGATCCTTATCTACTGCCACAAAATTGCTGGTATTGGAGTTCGAATATCCCTTTCTCGACCATATCAAACCGCCATCTGAGTCTATTTTTTCTACACTCTTCCCAGGAGACGCTATAAAAATAAATCCTTCTTGATCAATGTCGATTCGTGGATACACAGAGGCAGCATTTACACTCCATAAAACTTCTCCTGATTGATTTATTTTAATAATCTCTCCCAAATTTGCAATAACGTAAAAATGTTTTTGGTCTAAAGACAACACAACCTCAGTCACTCTTGCTTCACTATAAAGATATTTATCTCTTCTGCCGGCTGGCGTGAGCTTTATGAGTGTATCATTTCTTGTACCGATGTAAACATAGCCCTCGTTGTCAACATCGATGCAATCAATCGATCTGCTTCTTTCGTTTGACGCATAATTAAAATATGCCCACACAAGCGTGCCGTCACTGCTTAATTTTTGACAATATCCGTCCTGGTCTCCTGCATAGACATTTCCGTATATATCTACCGCAAGTGCCCAAACGTAAATTGCTCTAGGCCAAGTGTATTCCCACACTAGATTGCCATCATTATCAAATTTGTAAACTGTTTGATGCCCTACGGCGTATACAATATTATTTTGATCAACATAGATTTTCCCGCCGAAACTAACATTTGCATTAACTGTCCAGATCTCTTTCCCGGATTTATCAAATTTTTTAATTGATTTTCCTACAATAGCAAAAACATTGCTTTGATCATCAGTATCAACCATGCTCACATCATCAGATTGCAAAGGAATCTCCCATTGCGAAGTAAGATATTTTACATTCTGGGTTCTTATGTTATCTCCAATACTATAATCGCCCACTTCAATCGCTTGCACAGCTTCCGACAATTCTTGAAATGTAGATACCCCATCCCCATCCGCATCAGCCGCCACACTCTCTTTGTCAGCAATGCTGGCAGCCAACATCTTTTTCCCATCACTGACAGATGACTTTACCGCATCAAGCTCAGTTCTAAGTTCTCCAACAGCAACTTCCGAATTATTACTCTTGCTATCTACATAATCCTTGATTGTCGTACCATCGCTATTAAAAACCACATCGCTTGTCGTATGAGGATGATACACATTCGCTTGATCATCCTCAATTCTGATTTTACGAGTTTCAGCCAAAACCGTTCACCTCCTACCTATACTAACTTCTTGAAGAACATTTTAACGGTCGATGCGCTTGCGTAATCTGCGCCATAACGCACTTGGTCGCCATCAATGCCGTCAGCTCCTGCTGGACCTCTCAGACCTTGTGGGCCAGTATTACCTGTGTCACCCTTTGGTCCTTGGTCGCCTTGTAGCCCTCTTGGTCCTTGGATCCCTGTATCGCCTTTAGGTCCAGTGGGACCAGACGCTCCATTGTCACCCTTGGGACCTGTAGCTCCTGTTGCGCCACGTAACCCCTGTTCACCTTGCGAACCTGTTGCTCCGACGTCACCTGTATCTCCTTTTGGTCCAGCAGGACCCGCAGGACCTCGTTCACCTTGTGGCCCCTGTGCGCCCTCTTGTAGGACAAGTCCCTCCAGATAGGTTTGGAGGTCTGTGCCATCCGCAAGCAAAACAGCCCTACCCTCCGTTTCAGGTACTACGGTTTCAAGTACCTCCCCTGTGTTTTCATCAAGCAGCTGGATTTGTATAATGTTTGCCATCGTCTCATTCCTCCTTCTTTTTTATGCCCATTGTTGGACTTACTCTCATAGTGCTACTATCTCCACCATTGCCAATTGGCTGCTTGTCGGTCACATTAAAATAAAATGCCCCGGGCTCCCTGTCTGCTACTGCAGGTGGGTTGTCGGTGACTTGGATTTTTGCATCAATTTTTTGATTCAGTCCTGCTTCGACTTCCGCAACTCCCGAATCAATTTGATCATAGTTTTCATTAAAACGAGCACGTTGGACGTATTCATTACCTTCGAATTTCTTAACTTTTAATCGTTCAGTCTCTGCCATGATTAGCCTCCTTCGTAGGTTTCAAATTCTGTCCAGTCTAGGGAAAGGGCGTCTAGTCCATCAAATGCAAGACTATAAGCATCCATGCTATCCCATGTTGTGTAAATAAATTCGAAAGATAAGGCAAGGTGTGCAGGAATGATTTCACGTAAAGCATTTTTACAATCTTCAAGATTCGTAGGTACGCCTAAAGTTCCCACAAATTTGATAGTGATTTCATAGACTGTATATTTTTCTTCTACATCCACCTCTCCGGTATACGCTTCAGCCACATTTTTAACTAATCCAATGGTGGTCGTTCCGGATCCCCTGAGCTTCGATTTAATTACGGAACGCCTTTCTCGATTTGTAGCTGTCTTTGATGGGGTAATGGATAACCCTTTCTCCCACTGTGCCAGCCCCCATGTGGCTGAATCCACAAAAAATTGATCCAAGACACTATTTATATCTTTTTGTATTATTTCAAGCCCATCTGCTTGCGAATCTAATAGATTGTTGAATTCTCTTGACGTCTCGTAGAATTGAGGTAGAGAGGCAGCCATTTGATCACGCTTCACTCACGACCACCTGCCCCACTGAAGGTATTTCATCTTCCGCAAGGAGAATGTTATTTTCTGCCCCATTCAGCGTGTAGTTCACGTAATCAAAAACACTTTCGGTGTTAAGGATTCGCGCTCCGAATTTAGCAATACGGACAACGTTTTCGGTAAATGCCATCTGTTTTATAAAGTCCTGGAACTCAATAGTTATCTCCTCAACCGCCTGCTCAATTGTAAAATTACTCATGATTTGGACGGATACAGTTAGGTCGATGGGTTTCGTACGTGCTGGGACAACTGTCAGATGTGCTCCTACGGGTGCCTCTCCTTCGCCCATACCTGGGACAGGGTCGATGTATTCCTGTACCTCCTGCACAAGCTCAGGCGTTGGTGGTTCGTTGTTGCTATCAATCAGAACCGCCTTCACTGTGCCTGGACCATCCCAAAGAGGAAAGATACGAACACCTCCAACACCTGCGACATCCTTTGCCCATTGTTCGTATTGATATTTGTTTCCACTCGTGATTGGTCTGCTGCGACGTAGATGATATTCCTGTTTCAATGCCTCATCCGTCTGCTCATTTGTGCCCGGTATAAGGACTTCACCGATGGTTGTTTGCTCAAGTCCAGGAATCGTATTGACCGGAATCAATTCGCCCTCAACGTCATTTCCAACAGTTCCTGCAGTTTCACATTCGAGCCTTACCGATAACCCACCTGAGATCACAACAAAATAAAGCCCTTCAACAAAAAAACGTTCATCCACCTCTACCGAAATGTTGAACGTTGCTTCTCGTATAGATGGCGTGGCTTCTTTTCGGTATACGCCAAGCTCACCTGTGCGTTTCTCAAGCCATTCACCATGACTGGTTTGATAGAATCCGAGGTCAAGGACACTCCGAAGGTCAATGTACTCCTGAGCGAGTTGTGCAGCTGTAGGAGCCAAAGCATCATATATGATCGACCCCTCACGCTTATCTACATCGCCAGGTACACGATCCAGTAATTCCTGCAGGATATTCTCAAACGTCCGATCTTCAAACATTGCCAATCACCTCCTGTTGCTCGATCAGTCCCTCAACTGTGTCTACTTTAAAATTAACTATCAGAGTGTCATCCTGAATGGTCACGTTAAAGTCATACACGCGCTCAATGCGATCATCATAAATTAATGCTTCTGTGATCATCCGCTCTGTCTCCGACCGAATATAGCCGTCGGTGTGCCCTTGGCCTAAAAGAGTATGCGTCTCACAACCAGTGTCAGAAGAATAAATGTCGTGGGCGTAACGCTTTGTCAGGATGGCTTTACGGATAAACTGTTGGATGGCTTCCCTGCCTGTTATTTTCCCCTTTACACGACCATCGCTAAAATCTAGCGCGTACGTCCGTAACGTTTCTTGCTCATTTTCATTCAGCGCTTCAGGCTGAGGCATTTGTGTTTCAGGAATCATGCTGTCACCGCCTTATCCACCACGAAAAAGGATTGTCCGCCGTTGTAAACGATGACGGCCACTTTGTCACCGACTTTAAGGCCCTCTCTTGTGACGGTCGCTGTGTGCGTGTGATTCCCATGGGTTGCAATATTTGTTGGCTCGACATCAGCCGTATAAACTTTTTCAATTAAATCCTCGGCAACAAGGACAGCGCCTGCAGGTGTGTAATTCTTTGGACCAAACTCGACAACGACAGGACCTACACTTTTAACGGTGCCGACCTTCAATGTCGTTGGGCTAGATTCAGCCATTGCTTTCATCGCTATATTGGTTATCTGCTGCTTCAAAAACCCACCTCCGGCAATTCATCTGTATACGTGAGAGTAAGGTCCATGCTGTGATAGTTCCCTTTAAAAAAGTGCGCGTCCTGGTCCACATAGAAACGGCTCTTGATGCCCAAATCTTCCACGTTGATCTGAACAGCACCGCCACTTATAATGTCAGGAATACCAAGCGCTGTGAGCTCAAAGGAGCGTTTCTCCTGCGCCATTTTCTTGAGCATGGTCTTTGCCCTTGTCCTTATCTGCGCCTCATTTATGTCATCCACTACGCTCTCGTAGTGCTGCAGGACGCCCCATTTCTTTTGCAGGTCCTTGTTTTCTTCAACAACGACGATTCTCTTTTCTTCCTCGATCGTTCTCACATACTTCACACGATTAGCCGCTTCCTCAATCGATGTTGAATAACTGTAATGAGTAATGTTCCCACCAGTTTCGATAACCCACATCTCTGCAGGTTGGCTGCGTTTGATTAATTGGACTTTACCGCCTTGATCAAATAAATAAAAACGCTGGCCGTTTTGCTTGAACGTAGTATCCAGCGCCCTGAGAACAATGTCATACAATGGCCGCTCTTCTTGTACTAGCGATTTAATGACATAGCCTGTATCTGCGACGGACCCTATTTTCAAAGAAAAATCCTTACAGATTCGTGTAAGGATGGCAGATGCTTTTTGATTTTCAAATGTGTACGTATCGCTGTTGTTGATCAAGTAATACATCTGATCATAAGCGATCATTGTGACAATGCCCTGCTCGTTCACCTCGTAGCGAAACACGTAACCTCGGAACAATTGCTTCTTCTTCCATGAAAACGTTACAGGGCTTCCGCTAGCCACTTGTATGAGCTCACCATATAAACTATCGCCTCTTAAAGTAACTTTGAGTTGCCTCGGCGCCTGAAACTTGCGTCCTGACCAATCAACTTCCTGCACCGTTCCACTTAAATCGAGTTGCTGACCGTTATTGTTTATAAGTAGCCCAATCATGATGGCAACTTCAATTTCTGCGCAGGTTGGATGGTGTAGGGCGCTTTTATATTGTTGAGCTTAGCGATTTCCCCATAACGATCACCTGAGCCAAGCTCTTTTTTTGCAATCCTCCAAAGCGAGTCACCCTTAGCAACCGTATAAGTCTTGCCTGATTTTTTGGTATCAGGACGACCACTCGACTTTTTGCCTTTGCCCTTGGCATCTGTCTTGATTTTTTTCGCTTTCACAAACCTGTATTCTTTGAGCTCTAACGTGTAATACAAGTCGCCGACCTCTCCACCCTTTTCGTAGTAATTAAATGACTGGATGGATACGGCATAGTTTATTGGCGTGTTCGTAATGATGAACCTGATTGGCTCTGTGCTGTCTTTCCATCGCTCAATTGTATTTACTATCTCCCACGGTCGAACGACCGCAGGAACGTTACAAAGCGGACTCCATTTGGACGGAAAAAAAGACTCAAACGAAAACGTTTTGAGCCTTGGGTCCTGTATGATCGTTGTCTCCCCTAGCCCGCTAATCTGCACGGATTCATCTTGCGAATCGTTGCCTAGATCAATTTGACCTGGGAGGACAGGAATTTGTATTGCTTCGGAGTTATTTCTGAAAGACAGGTGGAATTCGTACATTTAATCACCTCTTATAACGCATATGTGCCGTTGCCTGAAACACCGTCCTCGTCCTCAAGCAACTTGGCAATCTTTTTCATTAGTCGATTTTCGTCCGCTTCTTGATAAATGTGCATGTCACCAGTGAAGGTGACAGATTTATTCCCAGAGCGCCCTGTCCCACTTCCACGACCAGAAGCCATTGTACGGATTAGATTGGCTTCCTCTTCAGGTAGAACTGTTTCCCCCTTATGAAGAATGGCTCTGTAACCATCAAAAGGAATGTTCGAAATGCCGTTAGCATGGCTACCGTCAGCTTGGCTTGTAAACACGCCCATGATGCCACTACCCATGTTTGACACAGTGTTTGTAACATTATTTTTTACGGTGTTGATACTAGCTGCGAAATTATCAGCTTTTGCTTTTGCACTGGCAAACGAATTTTGAACATCGATACCCAACTTTGCGCCCCATGCCTGAAATGACTGGCTAAGTGAAGCAAAAACTGAGTCTGCAGCAGGCTTGATCATGTCGATAATTGCCGCAATGCCTGGCGGCAGGGTTGTGAACTGACGAATCACTGCGTCTACAGCTTTAGATGCCTCGGCTCTGAACGCAGCAGACGCTTCTGCCATTGCTCTTCTCTCAGCTTCGGTGTAGGTTCTGATCTTACCGAGTTCTTCTTTAGCCTTGTCTGAGCCAAAGCCAAACCATCCACCGATCGATGCACCTACGCCTCCAAGCCATTTCTGAGCATCGCGCTTTACATTTTGGAAACCTTTGCCTACATCTTTTGAGAAATCTTTGACTGCATCAACAGCCTTTCCAATTTGCATATGCTCTCCTAAAGCCACAATGCCTTTCCCTGCCCAACGACCTGCAAAATCGCCAAGAAAGCCTCCTGCAATTGCTCCGACTGGACCTAATAAAGCTCCTAATGCTGCACCACCTACAGCTCCGATACCACCGCCAATAGCTGCACCTTTACCTCCGGCTGATTTGGCACCAGCAAATTCTGATGCTGTAAAAAGTAGATTTAATCCTGGTATTCTTTTAGCCACACCCTTCACGCCTGACAACATGCCTTTGCCTGAACCGCCTGCGCCTGGTAGGATACCCATACCGCCACCAAAGCCTCCACCTTTTCCTCCACCACTCTTAGGAGGCTTATTTTTCGGCTTAGTGCCTGGCTTTTGATTTTGTGGAGTAGCGTATTTCCATGAATTTTTATTGGCAAGGCGGTTGTTACGTGCCTTATTGCGAGCAGTGGTTCCATTAAATCTATCGCGCGTACCCTGTCCCAGTTTTTTTGCTCCTCGGCCTACGCCTCTTCCAAATTTCTTTCCTGCTCCGAAGACCATCCCCGCCGGACCTTTAAATTTCTGTAAGGCGTACAATCCCCCTAACGATACAGCAAGTCCTAATGCAATTTTTGATACTATTCCGAAGTTCTCAGCAGTGAATTGCATTGCCGGTATCAAGGTGTTGGTTGCCAGATTTGCTAAATCAGCCATCCCTTCAGATACATTTTGCATTGCCTCTTGCCCTTTTGGACTCGAAAGCCACCCATTAAACTTTTCCATTGCAGGTGCTGTGGCTTGAAGCATGCTATTTCCTGCTTGCTGAACCATCATTTCGCCACTTCTTTGAGCTCTCACAAACGCAGTTGCTGGATCGTCTTTAGACTGCTTATACTGTTGGGCGAACATGCCGCCATACTGCGCTTCCTGCCCTAATCCTTTTGCCATGGCCATGACAGGTGCGCCTAAATCTTCAAACTGTGTCCCCATTAATTCGGTTGCAAGTTTTTGTCTAGTCGTTTCGTTCTTGATATTAGAAAGATCTCTTGCAAGGGTTACAAGCCCTTCCATACCGCTAACTTTTCCGGACCCCAGCCCTGTTAGATATTGTTGGGCATCCGATTTCCCCATAACTTTTTCTAAAGCTGCTCTTTGGTCGTCTGTCATTTCGTAACTACGAATTCCAAATTCACGAACAGAATCAGCTATCAAATCGTAATTCCAAGCGCCCGCCTTTGAACCTGCGACTAAACCAGATGCGAGGTTTTCTTCTGGTATTTTTAATTTTTGGAACGTACTTGCATATTCAGTCATGGTGTCTAACAAATCGTCCGCTTTATCCCCTGCATTTTTGTTAATGTAGGTAAACATGTCAGCGAATTCTTTTGAACCCGTTTTCATTGTGCTATTCATCGTTGAAAATGATCTGTCGAATTCGGATGCGTCTTTTTGAAACAGTTGAGCCATTTGGCTATTTGTTTTTACTGCAGATAAAAGAGTTTTACCTTCTAGTTCTGTTTGCTGTGAAAGATTTACATAAGATTGTGCCACTTCGTCACGGCTAGTTCCTGCCATGCCTTGATAATAGATAGAGTCAATCTGTTGTCCTGCTATGCCTTTATCCATACCAGTTAACGCACTAACCCTAGCGTTAACTTTTCCCGTGCTTAGACCTGCGCCAATGGCAGCACCACCTGAAATACCTACCCCAGCTGCTGCTCCAATTGCAAAAGTACCCATTGTATCTAATCTTCGTTCTAAAGCATCTAATTTCGGACTAACCGCATCTCTCAATTTTACAGTTGCGGTCGCTGTCATCCCGTTCAATCTTTTAATAGCTCCGTATACGTTTTGAACTGGCTTACTTGCGCGATCGTTCACACTCAATTTCGGTCTAACGTGCATGCGCCCAAATCGTTCTAATTCGTTTCTGCTTTTATTGACAGATTGATCAAATGTTTTCACTCGACGTGTCATCGTTCTAAAAGGATGACTCATTTTGTCCCTAGCTGAGAATATCGCTTCAAACGTCGCCACTAAACCACCTTCTTCCCAATAAAAAAAGACGCTTGGGTAGCGTCCTAATCAAAATGTTTCCCGTCATTAAATTCTTTCCAAGTGTGGAATCTGATAAGAGAATACAAGCAAGCAATTATAATGATGATTAAGGTTAACCACCAAGTTACTCCTAAATCTCTGAAGAGGACCCACCCGAATGGTATCCACAGCAAGCACATGGCATAACCTACGTATTTTACATAAGCTAACGCAATACTGGCTATTAAACCGCCAAAGGCCCACCCGATTCCGAACCATTCCCAAATGCAAACAAACATCGGGATTGTCGAAAGTATTGCATATTTCATGCCTGCCTTAGCAAATTTATATTCCGATTTTTCTTGTTTCATCGTCCCGTATTCGTTCATAAAAGACCCCCCTTGATCTTATCGACAGTATAACACCAAAAATAAGGAGGGTTTGGTACAAATTTCACATCATTTTTGTTTGTTTTCTTCTGCATACACGATGATCGATGCATATACAAAAGCCTTCTCACGATCAGGAAGATTCCAAATCTCGTGAGGTAATTTTTTCATGCGATGAATAGCATAATGAGCAACGAGAGCGTCCCTGTCTTGGGACGCTATTAGTTTTTTGCCTCTTCCACCAATTCGTCAAAATCAACCATTCCATTGACTTTTTGCGCTTGGCCTACCCAACGGTTGAAATCACCAACGATATTTAAGACCTGCTCAGCAACCTCAATAGGATCCTGCAAGCCATAACTTTTAAGCAAGTCCTCGTCTTTAAAATTGGGATACGTTGTGGATTCTACAGCAACTCTGCTAACAAAGCGTTGATTATCAAATACACCTTTGTCATTAGTACACATGTCACCGATTTCTTGCACACGGCTTGTTCCAATCGCCTTGAACTCAAATTCAATAATGTTGCCATCCTCATCTTTAAAACGGTTGGAGACTGCTGCTTTCGATGTTGGTAGTTCAGGAGACTGCCCTTTCATAAAATACGCCATTGATTTAGTTTGCTTTTCGCTCATAATTTTCTAACCTCCGAATTTCGTTGTTTTGGGTAAAGAAAAGAGACACTTAGAAAGTGCCTCTTAGTGCCTCTGGTAAGTCCGCGTCTTCAAAAGTGAAAGGAATTGATTCCTCAAGAGCTTCTGTTTCTACATTGATTTTTCCAAGCTCTACGCTATCAAAGTTGCAGTCGAACAAAACGACGCGCTCTGTTCCTCTTCCAGAGCTCCTATCATCTAGGACGAACTGCAGCGTAAAGTATAAATCTTCACCAGTCCGAAGGTAATTCAACATGTGCCTGATAAAAGTCGAAGTAACCTTATAAAGGACCAGTGTTCCTGTGCCTGTAGCGCCTGTTGTTTTATGGCCTGCCATTCGACGCCCTAGAATCGGCACTTCTGATTTGGTTTTCCCGATCGTTGCCTCTACACTTTTTGCGTACCCCATTTCATTTCCATCAATGAATATACGCCCTTCTTTTCCAGCAATAGTATTCTGCGCTCTGAAATTCGGCAATTAAATCACCTCCACAGTGATATAAATTTTTTCCATGCTGTCTACTGGTTGAACTGCAATGCCAGCTACAACTTGATCGCCAACAGAATTGACTGGATCAATGAACACATCATCAGGCACAAAATTTTGAATGGCTCCTTCGCCTTGGAAAACCTTCATGTATCCTACCATTCCTGCTTTTAAATTTGTTTGTCCATCTCCGTTATTGTCCACCTTACCGATATAATTGGTGCTGAATTCTCTTCGAAAGTCATTGCTAATGGCATCTAAGACGCGAATCACACGGTTCTTTTTAAATCTATCATTCTGCTTTTCTCTTGGATTAACAAGAGAATTGATATCTTGCTCGACCTTGATTCGATCACCATCATTAACAAAGATGAACTCACCCGATTTGAGTGCTGCGACAATTTCCGAGTTTATCATGCGCGGAACAGCATCTGTTGCACCATCATAGACAGCGTAGGTATTTGAATCAGTAATCTGAGCGCCTGCTGAAGCACCAGCGACCCAATAAACGGCTTCTAATGGTGTCAATTGACGACCATCGATCTCAACAGCGTTGGCCACGTTGATTATGCCTTCATGGTCCGCAGAGTAACGAGGAACAACGCCGACAATCCTCTTGCCCTCTTGATCTCGCATGCGCTTAATGAAAGAAACAAACATTTCTTTAGCCGCATCATCATTGACCGGAAAGCCCACGACATCAAAGAATTCTTTTTCAGCCGTTGCTAGGAATTCGACGTAGCTTTGATTTGTAACTGTGCTGTTTGTACCACCTTCAAGCTGAGTGCCTGCGGTATCGGCAGGAAGTGCCGTAAAAGCGAAATCAGCCCAATCGTTAGGCTTAATGTCAGAAGGACTTGAAATGGTCTGTTCATCTACAAGTGCAGCATCTACGTAAGTTCGTACATCCTTGCTCGTCTCATCGACGATGTTTGGCCCGACGGAAACACGAATTGCATTTCCCCGAATGCCTGGATGTTTGGCTGTTGCCGTTGAACCCTCGCCCCAAGATCCTGAAGCTTTCACTCCATCACCGTTCAGGCGACTGACAAGCACCGTCAATGCTCGTTTCTTTGCTTCTTTAACCGGAAACACACGCTCGTCTGTCATGTTGTAACCGAGTTTGGATGCAAAATCTTGCTCCGTCTCGATCGTAATCAACTGATCAGGTGCGCCCCAGTCAAGTTCAAGGGGGAGTAATACTGTGCCACGCTCGCCTGTTGCGATACGGTTTTGCGCAGCACTTACGAAATTCATATATAAACCAGGACGTGTTTTGTTGTATCCTGTAAACGTTCCACCTGCCATATATCATCACCGCCTTATATTTTTTTCTTTAGAAATCCATTTAGCTTCAAAAGCGCATGTGCCTTAGTGAGTTCACCAGTCACACCGTGTAAAGCGCCGCTTAAAACCTCAGGCTGCACATCGAATAACTTTTGGCTGTGCTCTTTAAGTTGCTCTACAGAAAAAACGCCCTCAGCTGATGCCTCAGCTTTAGGCGCTTCCTTTTTCTCATTCGTTTTTTCACTCATGCTTTCACCCCCTCATTCAGGATGAGACGGCCCATCTTCTCATATTGCTCTCTGAGATACCTATAACGTGTGTCCCACGTCAGGATAAGCGTTGCTGATTCCATCTCTCCCGCTCGTACGTCTGCCTTTCTTATGCGCATATACTCGCCCACTTTGTCTCCGTTTGAAGTTTTAAGGGGAATCATGTACCTTTGCGACCTAATTGACTGAGCGATGCTCTCAGCGCAGTTTTGAGCGTCTGGAAGGGTATCATGAAATACCTTTATCCGCAGCGTGTACGTTATGAGATATGAATCAAGCGTGTCAGGCGCATCGGTACCCGACGGTAACGGAAAATAGAGCGATGGTCGTTCAAAGCCATCCAACAATTCGTCTGTGTAAATCATAGGTGATCCACCAGGGAAGTGCTCATAACAAAAAGAACTTATGGACCCCAATTCATCCTGCATTTATTCACCGCCCTAAGCCGTCCAACCATTGCTGGACTTTCTTTTCTAGCGATCGTTTGAACATACGCTCATAGATCGCTATTGCATTGTCCCAATAGCCTGACCCATCCACCCATTTGAGCGTTAGGAGCATGCCTGTCTTGGCGTTTGGATCGTATTCAAATGAGCCGTTTGCTTTCCATCTACCTGGCACCCATCTACGATCTTTGCCCGTACTAGGATTGATTGTGAAATGACCATCGTTGGCGTAAGTGGCGTAATCTAAGCGAGTTCCTACTGTCAGCTCCATGCCGCCTCGTGAAAATTCATAAACGTTAGCACTATCGCGGTATTCAAAGCTGTGTAGAAGGGCGCGTGTATCTGTTGTTCCAGTGCGGATGATTTCATCCTGAACGATCGCTAGAAATTCGTAGCCGATGCCCTCAAACCATTTTTTAATCTGTTTGTCCATGCCCTTCTCTGCTTTTTCAAGGTCGGCAAGGAGCTTCCCCATGCCTTTAAATCCAAACTTGGTCATAGATTTTTACTCCTTACCGCTTCGACTTCAATGTGATGCCCTCGAATCTTGTTCGGAACCTGCAGGATGTAAGAACGGCCATCCAAAATGACCTTGCTGTTTTCCCGCACATCCGCAGAGGGAAGGAAAAACAACTGCATGGTTCTGCTAAGCAACTGACCTGGTTCTCCTTGCGACATGGATTGGCTGTTTTCCTCGAAATAACAAGGCACCTGCGATGCATCGGGAGTGTCGTTATAACTCTCGCGTTGCTGCAGGTGCTCTGATGGGATGCCATAATTGCTTTCGGCTGCGCTATTTTGCAGATGATAAATATCGCATCGATGAGTTAATAGGCTTTCAAAGCTCATAGTGATCGCATCTTAAACTTTGGCTTAGAGGCAGGGGGCGGAGTCTCATTTTCTACTACGTACGGTGCTATCATTTGGCTAACATCAGGCTTTTGCAAACCATCTTTACCAAGCGTATACGAGTATTTACCTATGTTCTCGCTCTGATAACCCTTGGTTAAGGCCGCATCAGAATTTACTAACGCATGAAACTGCGAAAGCTTCTTAGCAGCCAGAACAACAGTAGGCGGTAACGGGTTATAGTCCTCACCAGTAAAGTCATGCCCTGCCATGCTAACGATCTCAACATGAGCCTCTAATATGTCGTTGGCAAGGGCGTCATTTGACCGCTGTTTCACGACGTCAAAGGATGTATAGTCCTTTAATTCTTCAACCGTAATAAGCATGGCAATCACTCCCCAGTATCGTTCTTTTTAGCCTCTTGTAGCTCAAGGATAAGGGCAATGCGCTCACCTTCGTTTTTCGCATCTTCTACTTTACCGCCAAGCTCTTCGATTGCTTTTTCCTGTGCATCTTTGTTGAGCTTTTTCAATGATCCTTCATCGTAAGCTTTGGGCTCTTTATCTGTTTGCACTGGCGGAGTCTGCGCTTTGTTATCAGGTCCATCCACCTTTTTGAAATAACTAGATTGGATAGATACAGGAACATCGTCCGCCTCATATTTTTCGCCTGGATAGAAAAAGCGCCCCTCACCAATGTGGAGCGCTCCTTTAGTCTGTTTTAATTCGAAAGGCATATGCCATTCCTCCGATCGTTTTATTGAATATATTAAAGCTTTGAACCTGTCATGTAAGCCACAGCATCGATTTCACGGACAACCGCATCAAGGTAAGCAAAGATAATGTGGTATGTGGCATCTTTCGCAACCGCTGTTGCTCCGTCAGCAGTACGGCTATAACGTACTTGGCGCGTAAATACAGGCTTAAGATTTGCCGCTGGTGTTAGTGCAGCGAAACCACCTTGCAAAGATGCCACAACTTCCAAGTTGTAACCTGCCAAACGAGTGACACGGCCTTCTTGGAGCACTGCATCACCAAAACCAGTTTGTCTCATAGTCGCTTGGCTCAAGAGCTTATCGTGCGTGTTACGAGATACAAACCAAGTAATGTCATCGTGTGCATTTTTGTATCTCTCAGGAAGCAATTGAATGTGGTTGACGAAATCGAGCAATCTAGGCTCGGCATCTACCAAGTCAGTGACGTTGTCCGAAGTCTTCATTTTCTTCACAAATCCATCCAAAATGGACAGGAAGGCGTGGTCAGGATTTTCCACTGGTGTTGCAGTATCGCCGTTGAAGGCAAGGTCCTGCAAGTCAACACCAAGTTGCTTTTGAATCATTGAAATAATTGTTTGTTCGACGTTCTCTCCACGTGATTGCTGGTTATACCAAACGTCGTCATCCTGGAGCCATTCATCCCAGAATACTTTGCGTACATTGTAAGGAATCTTTCTATCATTAATTGAGCCAACACCATTTGGTTGGTGGTCTTTCGAGTGCTCACGCAAGCGACGGGATGAAACGCTCAATGCATCAATGTTGCCTGCGCTGTCGCCTCTATAAATTGGTACTAGCTTAGGTAACGTAGAGGCATTGTTGATCGTATCTACCAAAAATTCATAAGCGTGATCATGCCCCATAGGGATGGATAGGTCTTTCTTAATTGACTGTGGACCTTGGTTCAAAAGTGCGCTGTTTGGGATTGTCATAATTCTCGTTCACTCCTTTTATTTTCGTTGCTTACATAAAGTTAGACATATAGCCTTTGGCTACATGGGTGTTACCGCTGTTCGGGTCCTGTTCACGCTGTTGCGATGCTCCACGAGATTTCTCCATGGCTGAAATACGTCCTTCAAGTGGCTCTACAGCTTTTTGAAGCATGGCCAGAACTTGATCTTGTTCGGTAATTTGGTTAGTACCTCCGCCGTCTCCTTCGCCTTTTTCAATGGCATCCAAGCGCTTAATAATAGGATCTACTACCGTTTGCAATGCTTTTTCCAATTCCTCTTTTTTCACGTCGTCTTCCTCTCCTTCAACCTCGTTTTTAAGTTCTTGCAAAGCTTCAAGCGCTGCGTTGATTTTTTTCATATTGCCGGCAGACACTTTTCGACCTGCTTTTGCAATCTCAGTAGGCGGTTCGCCAATGGCTTTTTGGACGTCAGTCGATCTCGTAAGGACCTCTGTTGCAATATCTACAAAGTCCTGCAGTGCATCTCGCACTTTTTCTGGATCAGACTCCGGTCTATCGTCGTCCCAATGGTGACCCCACTTGAAGATAGCTGAGTCCAAAGCGCTTTGCGCAGCCCAAAATTCTCGTTGACGACGATCTGCTTCGTATTTTTCACGAACCTCGCCTTTTTGAACCTGTTCACCAGTGAAGAAGCCTTTCAGCAAATTAAAAAGCCCCGTCTCGTTTTTGCCGTTGTCCGGCTGAGTGGGCCCTTCTTTAGCTTGCTTTTCAATGGCCTCGGCAGTACCTGCCATACTGTAACCCGTGATCTCACCTTTCTTGATCTGCTCCCAAATCTCGTCTGATGCTTTAGTAACAAGCACCCATGAGCCTTTGGCGATTGTTTCGCCACCTATTTCAAGGTCAGCAGGAGCAATGTAGCTTTCGACCACCTCACCGACACCACTTTCAAAATCATGCTGAGTGTCGATGTTTCGCGCCTCCTGCATAAAAAAATGAGCCGCCTTTTCAATTTCAGGCGCGCTCATCATGTCTTCGTGCGAATCATATTCATCAGGCTCATACACAACACCATATACCAACTGCTGATCATTGTCCTCTTTAGCAACAATCGCCTTCACTTCTTTCCTGAAGGTCGGCTCCTGTTGTTTCTCTGCAGCTTTTGACAAGAAAAAGCGCTTTTTGTTAGCGCCCTTGTCCACATAACTCACATGTGTAATATGGGCATCTTTTAATTCCCTTGGCATTTATTTCACCCCCTTTCAATTGTTTGGCTATTCTTCAAGTTGTTCGTTTGTATACCTTTCATATTCCAACCTCCTCTCTTCATTATTCTCTAGGAATTCATCGAACTTAAACTTGAAATCAAAAGGTGGATACGAACCATTTAAAACTCGGGATATTCTAGTTGCAATATGCTCAGTGAAACCATAACGTTCTAAATAGAAAATAATCGCATACCGATTTCTTGCTGACCACTTCCATTTATCTAAGTTCAAATCAGTACCAAAAGCTAATTCTGTTAACTTACTAAAAAAACCTTTTTGCTCAAAGACTAGTGCTGCTGGTTCTGTGAATGCACGATTTCTAAAAATATCAGTAGGAAGTCTGTTAATCATTTTTTCGTGTGCTTCTTCTAATTGGTTATCAGGGACCATATTATTTCTCAGTAAGGACGAATAAATAATATAGTCTTGCTCAGTAATTAGATGGTCATACCAAAGGTTCCGAATAAAGGCCCCATGCTGGTTAAAAAACGTCACTATATTTGAGTCATATCTTAGTAGCCCGATAATCCACTTCATATCATGATTAACAAAAAATTTCACACACTCCCTAACGTAGTTTTCTTGAAGGTAAAAAAACTTTGCTACAAAACTATCGTTAATTGGGATTCCTAAAGGATCACTCTCCACATGTTCTACCAACCTATTCAAGAGGAGGTGTAAGTCTTCTGGCTTTACAGCTGATTCAATTTTATCAAGTATTATTTGTGGGTCTTCATCAGCTGATGTATATCTCAAATCATGGTGTTTGATTATGAGTTGGAAAATATGTTCTAAGCCACCAAGGACAACAAATTTATAGAAATTCGATTGAATAAATAGCCAATATGCTTCAACGTGTGCCTCACTAATTTTATTGCCTTTAGCATGAGCGCAATCGTTTCTTCTATATTTCCAATATTCATATTGACTCTTTAAATCTTCGGAGACATAGAATATATTCTTATCGTGATTCGCTCGCACAAGTTGAATCAACCTAGTATCCCACTCGTCATCATCTAGTAAATCTTTTTGTATCGCCTCCCAATGTCCTTCAGTAAGAATCGCAGGTTGTTGGGATTCAAGCACTCTGTATTTCAAGATGGTTTGGAAGCCTAAAAAAGAAAAAAGTAAAGCTGCTCGATAAGCCGAATTCTTATAACATAAAATTCCCTCTTTAAATAATTCTAGAGCTTCATTCTCTATATTCTGTTGTTCTAACCAAGATTCAAAAGGTAGCTTCATATAATACCCCCATTATTTTCTATGGGTTTATTTTACTATCCAATTATGAGAAACTACAATGCTTTTCTATTTTCCTTCCATAACTTCACGACGAATTTCTTCTCTTTCCTCAACCGACAATCCCAACACATCCTCATCAACAACAGGCTGAATGATGCATTTGCACCGCACACGCTCTTTCGCTGAAAGCTTTGTGTCCCGTGGGTATCTGGCCGTTTCAGATGAACTGGCTATTGAAAATTCGGCATCTGTGTCAACCTCCAGTCCATCCATACGGACATGATTGTCTCGAGCTTGATTCTTCTTTTTTCCGCTGTGTCGCCATCTTTTCTTAGAGACAGCAGGACTTTGCCTGTATGCCTCGTCCTGCCCTTGACTAGCAGCCGTAAGCATTTCTGTAATGGCCGTCGTTCGTGCCCGTGTACGGCTGAATTCAGGAAGGTCCTTCAAACGGAGTTCCACTTGATTGATAGAAAGATCCTCGTCGATGGCATTAGACAAAACTTGCTCGATCGCTGTATTCGTATTAAGAACCATCAAAGCGGCTAATTCCTCGGACCATTCCTCAATCCATTGCTTGGTCATGTTAGATGCTTCCTCGTAAGGAATATCTTTGTCAACGGCATCCATCACCATTGTGGCGACCTCATCAGTCGTCATTTCAAAAAACGCTTTTGATTCCTCGGCCATACCTTCTGTAAATTCATCAGCGGCGAATAGGTTGGTCTGAAAATAAACGAGTAAGGCGGCAAGCGTCTCACCATCTTTTGAGACAAATGACTTCATCTCGTCAAGAAAGTATTTACGCTGCCGCCTTAGCAGTTTAGCTACTGCTTTTTCATAGTCTTCAATAATATCCCCTAGCTTTTCAAGACCCGGGAACTCTGGAACATCTTCTATCGGGTCATCCTCAGCCTTTAGGATAAACGCCTGCATTTTTTCTAGCAGTTCATTCACTTTTGCCATTGGTCAAGCCCTCCAACACGTCTCTCATGTCTTTAAGCAAGGACACCAGCTCAGATTCACCGTTTTTGTCAGCCTTCAGGATCCCTTCAAGTGGGTTAGGCTGCTGTGATGCTTGCGCTTGGCTCAATGGTCGGTTGTAAATCTCTTCTGGCCATTCTTCCAACGTTTTGCCTAACACTTCGCCTGCTGAATCACGTAAATCATTAGGCGATACAGCTCCTGCGGTGATATAAGGAGCAAGGACAGTAGCAATCTCTAATGGATCATGGAAGTCAGGGCCATCTAGCTTCAAGCGGACTTTTGATAATTCGAGATCAGGCATAAACAATGTGTTAAGCCGTCTAGCCAAGCCCTCTCTCTGTGGCTGAAAAACCTGTTCCTCGGTGATCTTTCTAGCAGTATCTGACGTCGCCTTGTTATAGTCCTGAGATTCGCCTGTATACAACGGGGGCAACCTGAAAGCCGAACGTAGCTTATTACGGCTTTTCTCGTCATACTCCAAAAACAATGCATCCTGCTGAAGCATATCAGCTAGTGACTTGATCTGCACCTTCACAGGTGTTATTTTTTCGTCTTCACGGCCATCAGTAGACGTTGATTCAGTAGCATGTCCTTCAGCTTCAATTACAAGGAATTTGTGGGCGTTTTCCACGCCTTCAATATCGTTCATGTATTCCTGGAGAGCATCATACGAATCCTCGGACAATAGACCGTTTTCGACAGTTACTGCTGCAGGCGTATGACGCCCTTGCTTAAAGTAAAGGAAGTTTAGTTCCTCTGCCTTTCGTGCGCCGTAAAGGTGAACAAGATGACCAATCCAACGAGGAACACCATACGTGCCACTGCCCACCTTGAGATGAATAAACTCAGTGGCTTGTAAATGCTCAGGCGTCGAATCATCAAACTTACCTGTTTTTAGATTTAGAATTCGTGGATCTCCATACTCCTTGAAGTAAACGGTTTGTCCGTTGATTTGCTGAGCGTATTTTCTAAACCGTCGCCAACGAGTTGTAGGGGTAGGCTTTCCACCCTCCAACACAACAACAGTTACCTGTTCGGGAACCGTTTTTTGACACACTCGTATAAACTGGGCATCCGCATATTCAATCCCTGCAGGTAATCCACGGCCATCTCTTATAATCTCGACAAAGCCGTTGCCTGTCGCTTCCCGATCCTCGATCGCATGCCCAAGAACGGCTTCTGCCGAGTCGTCAAAGTTTAGGTACTGGACAAACTCTTCAAGGCGAACCCATTCGCTGTCTGCTTGTTGTCGAATGTCTTCCTGAACGTCCTCGCCATTGTAATCAAATGTATATTCGGGCTGAAAACCAAAGCCGACGATGTTCGTTTTGTAAGCTTCCATACACTGCTGTAGGATGGTGGAGTGCTCTGATACCTTTTTTAACTCCTTCAGGTTGTAAGGCGGAGAAATAATGTCGCCATACATGCCACTAAACTCGTCCACGTATATTTGCTTGGTTTGTGAGGACGGTGCCTGTACTTTAACGACACGGGCTCTTACGTTTCCTTTGCTCAACGGCGTTTCCTCCTTTCTCTGCTTGGTCTGCCACGCTCTTTCTTTTCTTTGAGATCAG
This sequence comes from Aureibacillus halotolerans, assembly GCF_004363045.1. Lineage (NCBI taxonomy): Bacteria > Bacillati > Bacillota > Bacilli > Caryophanales > Bacillaceae > Aureibacillus > Aureibacillus halotolerans. The sequence continues at coordinate 39,298 of NZ_SNYJ01000022.1, read as the reverse complement.
TGACCTCATAATCATCAAGGCCGTACCAGATGGCAGAGAACGTATGTGGGTCAATGCTGAATTCATCTTCAATGATTGCGTCATTTTTATCCTTGGCAAACGTTAGGTCCTTCAGTTCGTAGATGGTGTTTGTGCATTCATTACTACAAATGATTTTTTTAAAACGCTTGATCTTTTTGGTGTAAGCAAGTCGGCTCCCTTGGAATTTAAGGGCACTCATCATGTTAAATCCTAACTGATTAAAGTATTTTATTGTCTTCGCCTCTTGGGAATCGCCTTTAATAAGCTCTCCGGATTGACGGAATTCATCGATCTCTACGGCTGTCCTGTCGTCCGTCATACCGTTTTTGTAATACTCCCAGTAGATGTATAAATACTTACGCTCGGTGTCCACGGCAAGCCTAACGATGGCGTTGTACGATTCAACGAATCCGAAGTCCATTCCTACACGAAACAGCGGCTTACGTATGTTTTGGATTGCCTTCATGACATCTTCATGAGGCTGTTCCTCAAACTGTGGCAGGACGCGAACGCCGTTGACTCCAAAACGCCCCAACCTTGCAATGCGGTATAGATCAGGGTCGTACTGTTCCATTTCGTCCAGTTGGTTCATGTAGTCTTGTTGGAGGAACATGTTGTCATCTGGCAATGAATGATGGTAATAGGTGCCGTTTGTACGGACGATTCGCTTTTTATAAAGTTCTTCATCATCTAGAACAAGCCGCTTATTCCGATCATCCTTGAAGAAATGCAAAAAAGACCAATTGTCCGTAGAAACGGGATTGGTCGATAAAATCATGTATAACCTTAATGTCGGATGACGAAGCCGCCCGAGCAATTCTTTGAAACCTGCGTACTTTACCTCGCTGCACTCTTCAATCCAGATGATGGAGACGTTGTTTACGGATTTCAACTTCGCGGGCTTGTCCATACCCTTGAAAATGATCTTACTGCCATTAGGAAACCTCACTTGCATCGGAGACACCGGGCACTTTATCTTGTCATCCAGCCTCATCTTCATGATGATCTCCTCGAACAAGGAATGCGTGGAATCCCGGTGAGTGTCGAACACCTCACGAATGACCAGGGCTGTCCGCTTTTCCTGTAGCAACTTCAGGATAATCTTTAGCGCCGTATTATAGCTTTTAGAGCTTCCGTATCCCCCGACAAGGACCTGAATTTTTTCTGACCAGTCAAAAAGAAAATCTTCAAAGTGAGGATTGACCTTTGTTTCAACGGCATCATTCATCGACATCACCAACTTCAGAACGGCTAGCCCGTGAAATCACGATATTAATTGAATCATCATTGTTGTTATTGGCTTTATCAACTTCGGCTTTGGTTTTCTCGACGTTCAGGCTCATCTGCTCAAGTCGCAAACGGCGCTCGTCATCAGCGTGGGCCATTTCATCGAATTGCCTTACCAGACTTCGGAACTCTCCCATGGCTCTGGATTGCGCAGTCAGGAAGGTGGCATGCTTATCCCAAGCGAATTGTATTTCCCATTCTTCTTTTTCATCGCTGAAATTATCGCCTTCTGACTTCTCGGTCTTTTTGACTTCCTTCGTCATGTCCTCCTGATCCCGAACGTACATAATCTGTTGCGCCCGAATGATAGCCGCGAACTGTATTTCGATCTGATCGTAAATGAGGTCAGCCATGCTGCGTTCTTGCATAGTCTCTATGATCTCTCGTGTCTCTGCCGGCAGGAACTTTGCAAAGAGTCCGTGGGTGCTTGCGTTTTGGTTACGGGCAGGAGCAGAGCCCCCGCGGTTGCCCAAAGCATTCTTGCTACCTACTGGAGCACCTGCTTTTTTGTGTGCACCCTTTTCTGTTTTGTGTGCACCCTTTTTTCTCGTCCAGCCATGACGTTGTTTCCACGACTTCACAGTGTTGATTGAAACGCCATGCTTCTCTGCAATCTCTTTGTATTTCAAGCCTGCTGCGTAATCTTTGTGAGCCAGCGTCTGCTTCTCGTTTGCCATCTACATTCACCGCCGCCCCCTTATATTAAGTTTGTTTTGGAATCTATCTTCGTGAAGAGAACGAAAGAGTGGCATCACCAATAGAAGCCAAAGGCTTGCCTTCAACAGCCGTTATTACAGCATTTGTTACTGTTACATAGTCTTTTTCCATAATATTACTAATATCACTCATAGCAGAATCCCCGCGGATAAAACCTCCAAGCCACTTGTTAGACACCTCTTTAATGTCCTTCAATCTCTGTTCTTCGCTCATCTAAATCCTCCTTAGACAAAATAAAAAGCACCCCGTAGGATGCTATAAAAACTTTTATATTTATTGGAATATCCGGATTAGCTCATGTCCAAGACTGGTTACTTCTGCACCGCGAGTGTTGACGAAAACAACCTTATTTCCTTGTCCTGCACGATCCACAGCAATGTTGGCGATAAGATTTTCCTTTTTCATTTCCTCAACTAATGGTCCTAGTTGTTCATTTTCGATATTGTTTTTCTTTCTGTCAATAAATCCATCTTCTAGCAAAGATGCTAACAACTGCGCTTTCAATTGTTCGTTTGCCATAAATTACTCACCCCCTACACATAACGATAAGGGAACACTTTTCATATATCTACAGCAAATGACCGACATAATTCGACAATTCACCAAAGAAAAAAGCACCTAGTGTAGGCGCTTGTTAGATAAGGTTATTGTATATTTCTTTAATTCTATTGCTGTAGCGAATTTTATAATCCTCGTGAGCATCCTTAATTGAATCGAATTCAAATATATCGCCGCTATCGAAGACAAGCTCAAGTCTTGCTTCATCACTGTGTTCACTATCTAATGTCAGTGAAATGTCTTTAATATCATTCAACCTCTTGACTCTAATTGTAGAAGGACCATCAATTCCAGGCTTGTAAATGAACAAGTTTTTGCTTGTAAAATAGTATATTTCGCAATCAACGAGCTTTGTTTTTTTGTTATCTCCTAAATGCATTCCTTTAGGGTAAAATCCTTTGTCGTCATCTGAATCACCGAGCATACGTTGAAGTTCTTCTGAAATATCATGATATAATTGCCCGCCCCGATGATCAGCATTTATCAGCTCGATGTAATCTTTTGCAGTGTATAATATTCTGCTACTCAAAATAATCTCTCCCTTCAAAACAATGGTAAGGGAAAATGCACCAAAATTCTAGACTTTTATTACGCTAATAACCCCGCAGGGCGTTATAATCTTTATCTTTACACAGAAGAAAGGCGTTACGACGTTGCCGCGCCTACCTCCCTCCCATCATACAGTTTCGAATTTTCGCTTGTCAAAACGTGCAACATCTGGCACTTTTGGCATTTTTGGCACAAGGCAGATAACATTTCTTCTTTCATTTGCCTTATTTTATTCCTGTTATAGCCCATGTGGATGGCTATCTCTCGATAACTCATCTCGTCCATCATGCACTCATAAAGGATTAGATCCTCTTCCTTCTCTAGCAATTCGGCATCTTTCTCGATTGCGTGGACCAGTTCTTCAAACCTTAGCAGCCTTTCAAATTGACGCTGCTCTTTCCGATCCATTTCAACAAGTTCCGGAAATGATTTCCCTGGCGATCCTTGAGGCATCACTGAATCAATTCCACTTTGCGCTACCAATCCAGCATGAGGATTCGGGAAACGGTACACAAGGCTTCTTTGGAGACGACGAATTTCTTTTTTGTAAAAGCTGTAGGATCGGATGCTCATTTCAATATCCAGTCTTAAACCCATCATATAGCCTCCCTTATATTCTTGTCCGTGCAGCTATTCTTTTCGGTTTACGGTCAATCACCTGGCTAGTCATATAAAAACGCTGTGTTCGCCAACCTTGGCGCTCATGTGGGTACCGATCCGACTTATATTTGTACTCTTCATCAATCCAAGCAACACTGCAGGCGATGCCTTTTATTTTGTCGTGCAGCCTTTTGACGCCATCAGCAAATCGTTTTAAGGACTCGGTAAACTCTTTATCAAACATCACTTACCACCCTTTCTGCGGATTGCTCCCGATCTTCGTTCATACGTTTGGCGACCCATACCCATGAGTTGCTTTAGCTCGCTCACAGACAGCTTCTCTTGCTCTTTTTTCGGCTTACGTTTTGTTTTCATGGCGATCCCCTTTCTAAATACAAAAAGAGGACACTAAACAAGCGCGTGTACGCTCATTCAGTGCCCTCCAGTTCTTGGTTAGGCTTATTGAAAATATGGTATTGGATTTGTACTGTATGACACATAAAGTGGGTGAACCGGTGACTCATCATTATTTTTCCTAAAACAAAAAGTGCAATCAGTTTTATCCGCTAACATCTCTTCCACAATAACGTTCCTATTGTTAATTGAACCATATTCTCCCCAACCCACTATAATGTAGCTCGCTTTAATTATTGCTTTGATAATTGCTTGATCGTTACCTGGCCCAATTGGATCGGAACAAACTTTGAGCGCGCCCTTATCAGTTGACCTAAGTGCAAAAACATTTACAACTTCCATACCTCCATAGCCAAGCTGTTTCGCATGATATATACATCTTTCCGTAGTCCTGTCATCATATGCCTCATCTGCAGTACTAGGATTTAAAAGGATAAACAACATCTTTTCTATGTTCTCATCCCATACTCTCTCAAGCCAATACCTATATTTATCGGGCTGTTTTTCATCAAAAATCGCATCTGATCTCATTTTTAATTCTCCTTTTGTTTTTTATGGTGACATTTTATGCCCCATATATATTTGTTCTTAAATTTTTTCATGAAACAGCTTCTTTTTTATCCACTAAAGCATTATAACCCATTTTTTCCATAATTCTATGAATGAACAAGCGTCCCTTCTGCGTCCATTTGGTGTTCATGGTGACATCTGGACGACCGTCAGACCGGACAATATCAATGGTGGAGGACTTGGTATATCCCTGATCATGATGCTTGCTATAAAGGAGCCACTGACCTGATTGTTTATACTGGACTCCCTGCTCATGCAAGATACGGTTCATTTGTTGCCCACTCATGCCGTAATCCTTGGCGATCTGCGTCGTTGTGACGGTGCTTTTCGACATTAGTATTTGGTCAACATAAGCGGCTTTCTTCTGATACTCGGCTGCCTTCTGTTCCAATAATTTCACTTTCTGCTGCTCGTTTATCCACTGCTGCGCTCTCTCGATGGGATCATCTATCATGTAGCTTGGTTTTGATTCATAGGACCCTGTTTTTCGTATGGACGGAAGCACTTCATCTGTTACCCATCGGCGAAATTGTTTCGCCTCTGGCTTTTTACTTCTAAGAACTGCGTAATATAAGGCTGATTCGCTTACGAGAGTTGACTTCATGTTCATACCCGTCAGTTGGACGTGTATGGATTCGTCATCATCTAGGTGTCTCGTCATTGCGTTTGTATCTCTGAAATCAAGAATGTCTGCAACGTCCTTTGCAACAATCCAAGGTTTCCCGTCTATTAAACAAGTGCGGACATTATGGCCATCAAAGTCGAACACCTTTTCTAATTGATCCATGCTATCACGCTCCGAATTTATGAGTTTTAATTTCTTTGCAAGTGTCTACTCTACCGCCAAGCCACCTCAATTCGTGCTCTCCATAACCAGATGAGGGGCAAGAGACTTGATAGACCATTCCGTCTCTAACGACATATACACTGTTTTCATCCGCCGGAATACTGGCCGTCATCGTCTGTGCGTCAACCTCAATTTTCTTCACTGTTGACCCCTCCTGTGGTATAATTACTACAGGTATGCGTCCCAGGAGGGGCGTTTTTTATTGTATTTTGATTCCTGTAACAACCTCGCTATAAGTCCTTAAACTCACGTATGATTGACGTTCTTCAAGGTATTTTTTTATCTCGGCATTTGTTGCGTGCCTTTCAACGAAATCCTCAACCCATTCACTTCGATACAGATCAACCGTTCGTTCGTCGATTAAAAACAAATTTTCCGTTTTATAAATCCCTGGATAATCAGTTTTTTCTCTAACATACATAATGTTTTTTTCGTTTCCGAGACTGCTCGTTGTTTCATTAGCATAAAAATCACCCACTTTAACTTTCACCTTGTCTCCCCCTCTCAATAATGTCGCTGATGTTATTCAGGATCCCATGCAACTCTTGCTTCTCTTTATCCTCGTATTTCACGTGTTCTTTATAATCATGAATGGTTTTAATACAATTACGACACAGATGCCTCAACGACATGCTGTTAAGCTCCACCAGCGCCTCTCTCAATTCGTCATTAGACAGTTTGAGTAGATCGTTTACGCTAGGAGTGATCGGTTTGCCCATCTTCTTCCTCCCTCGCTGCCTTCTCAGCGCGTTCTTTTTCAATCATTTTCACCGCTGCCGCAGCTTGTTCGTTTGAGAGATAATGCACCGCCTCAAATGTAAAGCCTCCGAATCCAATCAATTTTGCTTTGTCCTCGCCAAAAACCTCGACCAAATGGTTGTATGCCGTTGGGTTATTCAATCCGATTCCTCAATTCCTTACGCCATGCTTCTAAACTGGCTTCTTTCGCCTCTTCATGCTCTTCCAAAATCACCTTGCGTTGCCACTCCAATTGGGTGAGTTCTTTTTCGGGCTGAACAACTGATAGCACTACCATGCGATCGCCTTCTTTTCATTTATTTTCTGCATATATGACTTCGTAGCTTCACGATGTAGCGAACGAATCATGGAATATTTCAAAATGTCCTCATCGACCATCAATGCTTGTCGCTTAGCTCTTTTAACCGAATCCCCCCATACATACACTCCGATGCCTACAGGGATTTCATCTTGAATTTTTTCATAGAGCTGAGGAGTCAGAACAAAATAATTGTAGTGACCGACGAACGTCTTTTTGGCGGTGCTCCGAAAGTCAGATACAGAGCATTTAATCTCATAACAGCGCCAGATGCCTTTCGTGTCGTAGGTCATATAATCAACTCGTTCTCGACCTTCTTTGCCGATTGTTACTTCAAAACAGGCGAAGGTTCCGAGTTTTCGTGTGGAAAGGTAAATTCGCCTTTCAAGCATTTTTGTCACATCACTCTTTGCCATGTCACCCTCCTAATCTTTGAAATCGTACTGACTGCCACTCTTAACAAGCACATCATGCCTCTTGCTGTAGATGTTTTGGCGCCTGATAAACTCTTTGTTAATGCCTTCCTCGTAAACAGTAACCACCAGCAAGCGTTCTCGATCAGCCGAAACAGCCTTTGTTTCAACCACTCTGCGAGTCACGGAAAACACCGCCTATGCTGTCCAATACAGCCAGATAATCAAGCGCCGCCCGTCCAGACTTCACCTCGTACGCAAAACTATCAAAGTCTGCGCGCGGTATGCTCTTGCGTCCTCCACTAGCAGCGCCCATGACGTAAAACAGGATGTTGGAGAAGGGACACAAGAACACCTTTCGTTCAACCGCAAACTCGATCAGCAGGAAGCACACAGCTCCTTGTGCCTCGCAATCCTGCAAGTGCTGTACTTGGTGGGCATGAAGGTTTTTAAGCTCGAATCTAGTATCTGTATGGACTGATTTAGCCTCAAAACAGATGGCTCTACCTGCGTACACTCCGTCGTAATCAACCGTACTTGGAGCCTCGTAATGCCCAATAAGTTTATTTCCCGTCACTTTGAGCACCTTGACTGGCGTTGGTCGCTTATTAATGACTGCAATGCCCTTGCGGTGGTACATGTCGTTTGATACGGTGATCAGATGCTCGAATGGCATCCCTCTGTTGGCTTGCGAGGATTTAATCTTTCTCATCCTTACGCCACCTCACTTCCTCTGCCATGCCTTCCCAACGACCAACTACCAAAGCCATGTCTTCCAATGCGTCGTTCGCCAATTTCAAGCCAACCTTGACCTCCATAAATGGGACCTTTTCTTTGTATGGATCAGCCTTGCCAATCTCAACCTGTATCTGCTTGCTTTTCAATTCTAGTTTTCGAGCAAGTTCCAGCGCTTGAGTACGAAGGATCTGTTCACGGATGCTACTCATTTGCTCCCCTCCCACTCACATAAAAGCAAAGTCTGATACGCCTTGTTCTGCCGTTCAAGCGCCTCTACGCGTTCAACGCGGTTATCATGAGCCTTTTGTAGCGCCAAATGTGTTTTCTTGAGCGCTTCGTAATCTTCTCTGAGACGGTCATCTTCTTTCGGCTGAACTGGTTTTACCCTGCGATAATACCGTTTGTCTTTAAAACCTATTTCTGCGCTTAAAGGAGTGCCATCATCCCTTTTATGAACGAAATTTCCTTTGTGAAGAAAAATTTCATACCGCTTGCCGATGGTCAGGCCTTTAACCTCTTCGCCTTCCCAAACAAAGCAATCACCTTCTCTGATTTCAGCCACATTGATCTCTACAAGATCCTTTATCTCAACTTTTCCAATAGATTTCTCGCTCATTTCCACCACTCCATTCACAATTCATTTAGTAATTCCATCTGCACACCAGATAGATAATTTTCAGCGATCTTGATATACGCTGGATTAAGCTCAATACCTAAGTACCTCCGATTAAAGCGCATCGCAACCTTTCCCGTGGTTCCTGCTCCGAAGAATGGATCTAATACAACCCCTTCTTCAGGACAACTTGATAAAACACATGGCTCAATCAACTGTTCTGGGAATGTGGCGAAATGAGCCTCTTTCCTTGGTCTTGTCGCCACTGTCCACACTGTACGTTTGTTTCTTTTCAGCAAAGGTTTATATCGAGCATTAAAACCAGAATAGGTTCGCTTTCCAAGCAGGTCTTGCTTTCGAGTCCCTAGGTTCGGGGATGACGTTACACCCCTTGAACCTCTCGGTGGGTTTGGATCACCATCGACCGCCTTTTCTTTTATCGCATCATTGTCATAGTAGTAACTTTGATTTTTGGCTAAGAGAAAGATATACTCATGAGCCTTTGTAGGTCTGTCACGTACGCTCTCAGGCATAGCGTTAGGCTTGTTCCAAACAACATCAGACCTCAAAATCCAACCATCTGCCTGCAAAGCAAATGCAACGCGCCAAGGTATGCCGATGAGGTTTTTCGGACTAAGACCAGCAGGGCTTTTGGGTAAGGTTGTAGCTATGCTTTTGGGATCCGGAATATATTTGTGTTTCGGCTGCCCCTTATCCTTGGTCGCTCCTTTTCCACTGCCAGCGTAACTATCTCCCAGGTTGAGCCAAACTGTTCCGTCATCCTTCAGCACTCGTCGCACTTCCCTGAAGACCTTCACTAGGTTAGAAACGTATTCCTCAACGGTTTCTTCAAGCCCAAGCTGTCCATCGACACCATAATCTCGCAACCCGTAATAGGGGGGGCTGGTCACAACCGTTTGGCAGGATGCGTTCGGTAACGTCTTTAGAACATCCAAGCAATTACCCTGATAAATCTTGTTAGTCTCCATTGACCAACACCTCCACTAAATCCTCTTCACGCACCCTGTAAAGCCTCCGCATATCGCAAGCAACCAGATACACCGTTTCCCATTGTTGATGCGTTTGAGTGAGGCGCCATCCATCAAACTCGTCATTAACTTCTGTTAAATCAAACGCTGTCACCATCGTCCTTTTTCCTGATACAAACCCCTGTTTATCGCCGTGGGCTTTAGCCTTATAGCGCTCTAATGTAATGCCTTCTCTTTCCTCGTCAGTCAGGTTGTCATACTCGACAGCGTAATCCTTTTGTTTTACTAGGGATCGGGCGAACGAGACTTTTTGACCTAAGCAGAAATCACTCATCCCCTCACCTCATCCAATAGATTTTTTAACTCTGCAACCGACAACTCATAAAGCTGCCGCCCGTCAACATGCTCGTAATACTCGCTATCTAGCAACTGATTGATATATTGATCCTTAACGCTTTGTAACAACTCAGCCAACAGCCAATGCCTCCTGCTCTGCGATTCTGCGTTTTAAATCTACTATGTCCCTGATGGACTTCCGCCTCCGTGCCTCATGCTCGCTATCTGAGCAGCAGACACACGGCTGTATGATCAATGACGACGATGTAACAACTGACATGTCGCCTGTTCCGTTGCATTGCTTGCACATCTAATTCACCCCATTAAATCTTTCATTCGGTAGTCCTCGCCGTTCATAACAACGATTTGCGACTTGCCCATCAAGCGCGAAAATCTGCGCGCCTTCTTTTTATCCTCAGTCATTTCACCTTTGCCCAAATTGGTTGTGTAGATGGTATGACGTCCTGCCCTTTGGTCAAGCGTCTCGAAGAGCTTACTGCTGCCCCAATTTGCATCGGAATCCTCTGCCCCTAAGTCGTCCACGATCAAAAGATCAACCGTTGCAAGAGCTTCCATCACGTCAGCCTCAGTAAATTCCTTATGCGACCAACTGCTCTTAATCTGCGTAAATAGCCTTGGGACGCTGATCAGGATGGTTGTAAAGCCTCTCGCTTGCACCTCATGCTTGATTGAGGCTGACAGATGGCTCTTGCCCGTGCCAAAGCTCCCTTGAAAAAACAAATTGATCTTGTCGTTCTTGGGGAACTCTCTGGCGTACTGTCTAGCAACCTCGTATTGCTCACGAAACGCCCCTGGATTGTAGTTATCGAATGATGCGTCCTCAAGGTCCTTATTCATGAGGGAGAAGCGATCAAAAACTTCTAGCTTCTTCTGCTGCTTCAAGCGCTTATAACGCTCCTGCGACTCCTTAGCCAGTTGAATGTCCTCGCACTTGCACCCCATGTCATTGACCACTTTTTCGCCCTTACGAGGACCGACAGGAATGACCATTTCCATGCGTTTAACATGCCGTTTGCACCTCTCGCAAACAAACTCTTCAAGCACTCTGTTAGCAGGGTTTCGAAAGATTTTTGTCTCCTGTAATGACTTCACGATAGCCCTCCTAAAACGGTAAATTGTACTTCGAGTAATCCGAAAACTGAGCGACATTGCCGTTGCTCTTCGGACGAGCCTTGCCTTTGCGTCCTTGATTCTTATGGGATTCGTGAGTCCTCACGTCTTCGATGGTCAGTAGATTGAGAGACTGCCACTCACGCAGAATGGCTTCGGCATAGCGAAAGCTGTTTTTGTTGTTTTTCAGGGTGATTTCAAGGGCTTCGACAACATGCTCGTCTGTCAGATCGTCACACCACTTGCCGATTGACTCTGAGATAAATGGATTCAAGACACCGAAGTTTTTCTCGTAAAATGTGAAAGAGTTCTCGCGCACGTCTTCACCTTCTTTTCTTTTCTCTTCTTCTCTATTCTCTTGAAGTAATGTGGAAGGACTGTCGGAAGCATTGTCGGAACGTTTGTTGGAAGCATTGTCGGAAGGATTGCGAGCAATATTTGCGCACAAGTCTAAAATGGTGTAGATTGCCGCTTGGTTCCCTTTCCGAGATTTGAAATCAATCAGACCTTTTTGTTTCAGTTCATTTCTAGCAGTTGAGAGGGTTCTTACTGAAACCCCGGCACGTAACGATAATACTGATGCGGCTACCGAAAACTCGTCTGTCCATCCTGCCTTGTCATTTGTGTACATCAATGCGTACCACAAGCTGATTGCCGATGATGACAGTTGATTTCCTTCGAGCCGATCATAAAATGCATTACGTTGGTTGAAGAATTTCATTCGTCCCTCTCCTTCCTTTCACAGATGGCGACTCTACCATCTATCTTCTTGAGCACTAGGTAAGGCTCTGTGTAACTGATGTAATTCCTCACGTACTTACTGTAGGCGCTCTTGGGGTCGTTAAACCCCTGAGCCAGTCCTACGTATATTTCAGGTATCTGTATGTGGATCACTTCTTATCACTCTTGAACAGGTCGTCGATCTCATCATCGCTGAAATCTTTTTCAGGCTCTTGTGGTTGCTCTGCTTCGGGTTCAGGCTCTGGTTCACCTGGTGGATCACCCGTCGGCATGTCGAAAATATCTTCATTGATGGAACGAGCTTCTTCTGTGACGTCTTTCCTGATCGTCTCGTCTTGCGCTGCTCCTTGCTGTACTTCAATGGAGATCGGCAGATATTTGAACATCCTACGAACAACGGTTTTCTTTGCCATTTCCTCGTAGTCCGTTACCCAAGGACCTTTCTCGCCACCTTTTGAGCGCTTGCGGATTTTCTCAATCTCGTCCTTGCCTAATACCTCAATATGAAAGCCGCCATCCTTATACTTGGCTACGCCATATACCGCGAAGAAGTCACCACGGTCAGACAATGAAGGTTTGTGAACCAGCTTAGGATCTAGCCCAAACTCATATTCAAATTCATCGTTGCTGTAGACCGCCTGAGCATAAATGCTTTCGATATGTCCAGAGCGTCGTGCCAAGTCGATCATGCCTTTGTATCCGATAATGAACGTTACTTCCTTCTGCCAGACATCTTTACCGTTCGGCCCCTTCTTTTTGTTGTTGAAAGGAACGAAGTAACAATGACCGATCAGCCCAGGTTCCAACCCCAATTGAGCAGCCTGTAGTGTCGCTCCCAAAAGTGATGGGATGGTACACTCTAAAAGCGCAGGATTCTGCTGGATGGTTGTTAAGGCGATGCGCCCCATTCGATCAGCATTGATGTGGTTCGGCAAAGCGCTTTCGATTTTCGGGCCCATCTTCTTCATATAAGCCGCAATCGTTTTACTGGGATCCTGTGGTGCGTCCTTGGCGTTGTTCTGCTTGTTTGCCATTTGGTTTTTCATTGATTGGTTAGTAGCCATTAGATAGCCGCCTCCTTGACTTCAAACTTCCGTGCATTCGTTTCCTTGGAGTAACGTGTATAGATGTCAGGGCACTCTTCTTTCAAGCGTTTGCTATCCACTCTGTTCTGCGTGTAGCTTTTCCAACGGATTGTGTAAGTGCCAGCCTCGCCCTTCTCATTCGATCCCATCTGAGCTTTCAATTTGTTCTCGTATTCATTTTTGCGTTCAGTGAGGTCTTTCAATTCGGATTTCACCTGTAGCAATGCTTCTGCCAGAGTGGATGATTCAGCAGGAAGGGAAATCTTGCTGTCAGGCTCCGACATAGGGTGCATGGCGCTTAACAGGACCGTAGATGCTTCCGACCCGTCCATTTCTGGAGGGATAGCAGCAAGCACATGGTCTTCCCAAAATGCTCGTTCAATCTCGATCAAGTTATCAATAAGCTCTTGATCTCGCTCAATGCGCTTGTGTACGAATTTGTTGCCCCCAACCAGTACAGCAATCCACCATGCGTCGTATCCTGTGACGGCCATATAGTGTTGGCATTGGAGTAAATAGGCGTCCGGTATCTCTTCGCCGTCCCATTGTGCCGACAAAAAGGCTGAGGCTGTTTTGCATTCAAGCCCTTCGTTCTTGCCGACAATCAAGCGATCAACGTTAGCGAGCATCCATGTGTGTTCAGGATGGACTAGGATAGCGTTACGCTTGCGGACCTTCATCCCTGTTCGCGTCGCAAACTCTCTAGCAACAACATCCTCCATAACGTTGCCCCAGTATGCAGCTTCTGACGGTTCGTCCATGTCTGGAGCTTCTCCGATCTTCTCAAGGTACACTTGGATAGGAGAGCGATATTTGTTAAACCCTGCAACGGCTGAGGCGTCTGAGCCACCTATGCCTTTTTTGCGTTGCTCAAGCCACTCTTTACGGTCCATATCAGCCGTAGAGATCAATACGTTAGGTGCTGTCATTTTCATCCTCCTTGTCAATTTTGGGAGGGTCCCCTATAATAGGGGTACAAACCTATAGATGGACCCTCTGCGATCAGCCTGCCAGCTGGTCGTTTTTGTTTTGTTCAAAAATGCGCTGAATCTCTTGTTCGGAAACGTTGAAACGATTGGACAATTGATATACAGCCTCTTCGCCCAACACACGGAAGTGGCAGACGATGTAGAAAGCAATTTCCTTGCTCCTGCGTATTTGCTGTAACCTACTCATGCGCTAATCACCACACTTTCTTTCAAAACGAAGTTGTACATGCAATCGTGGTTGTCACAGATCACACGGTCGTCAATGATGCGGTATGCGTAGCCTTCGTGTATGTCGTCTCCACACACGTCGCATTTGCAAAGGACAGATGGTTCTTGTTCCTGCGTGTCTTTAAGCATTAATATTCCTCCTCACAGTCATCGCATTTACGCGGATAGCCTGTTGTCTCACCGTCAATCAAGTCTCCGCAGGACTCACACAACAATCCATCCAATAGTGCGTCAGTCATCGTTATCCTCCTTCTCATTCTTGCTAGGGTCAGCCGAATTACTTTGCCGTTGTTCTAATTTGTTAATTTCAGAGGAAGCAACATCAATGGCACTCCATAGACCCCTTGTTTCGTAGAAGTTTAGTTCTCCTTCTAGCTGTGACACATACTCCAATAGTTCTTTTGCATGCCAAACCTTCATAGGGAAATTCGCATGGTCCGCATGAAGCTCTGTTTCTTCTTGCAAGTTGGTTAAGATTCTTTCGATTCGCAATGAAATTTTTGCAACTCGTAACGATGCCATACTGACTCTCCTTTCATAGGATTGGTGGGAAATTCACACCGTAATGCCTAGGCTGCCGTGCAGTGGAGGGTTCTGCTCCTAAGCATTACGGCAGGAACTTGCCTGCCGAGTGATGCGGTGTTACAATTGTTTTAGGTAATTGGGTCGCTTAAACAGCGTCTCTTTTTTTATTTGTCTTTACGTAAGCTTTTAACAACAACTGCTTCTCAAAATCACTCATTGCCAACCACATCTTAGGCATGATCTTCAAAATGAACCTCTCCTAACAACTGCGATTCTGATTCCTCGTGCAAAATGCTTTGCAACAATCGCTTTTGCGACCTCACGATCATGTTCTTCTTTTCTCTTAATCATGAGCTCCATTTCTTGCATGCATTGATAAGCAAGAAAAACGTAAATTTCCGACTGACGAAACTTTTCTGTGGTTAATTCGTCCTTATCCAATCGGGCCCATTCAAGATGCTTCTCTACTTTTTCTTTCAATCGATTAAACTCCGCTAGTTCACCAGGCATCACGTTTGGATTCATGCCATCACCCCCTGAGCTCCTAGAAACTCACGAACGTGCTCTTCGTACATCCTGTCTTTAGCATAGTCCTCGTAGTCATCGATGGACCTCATAACAACACCATCTGCAACCGCTTGTTGCACCCAACTGCTCATGGTTTGTTCAACACTTATACCAATTGCTTTTTCAACTGCAGCTGACAGACACTGACTTGCTTGCTTTACATCCATTACTTGCTTCATTGCTCTTTTTGCAACTTCCAAATGATTTTCTTTCAATGGTCGTCCAGGTCGAATATCTAAATAAACTTGCTTAAATATCTCAATCTGATCTATCGCTTCACGTAACTCTGATTGAAAATTGATAAATTGTGCCGGCACGCTTTCCAGTAGGCGCGGATCCGTTGGCGGTAAGGCAACTCCATATATGTAGAGGATCTTTTGCTTTGCCACCTTGTCCCCTACGGCATCGCACCAAGCGATCGCTAGATCCAATGGAACCTGTGAAGTGCCTTGCTCAATTCCCGTCAACCTGACTGTCGTAATGCCAAGTTCTTCCGCTAACCACTTTTTGGTGCGCCGTTCTGCTTGACAACTGCGCTCCCTTGCAATTCTCAAGATATCCTTTATCGCTGACGCCCGATAAATTCGCCCTCCTTGGTTTTTGTTCTGCATTTTGTTCGCCTCCAAATATTTAGTTGTTTCATAGATAATGTAGTTAGACAATCCCGAGTTGCTTCTGCAATCGAGGTTCTGCTTGTGGACCACGTGTTTTACTATCAACCCAAGCCAACAGCTTTTTTGTATGGACCTTCTTACCAGCTTCATCAAAAACCGGAAAATCAGGTCGTGCCATTAGTTCGGCCATGACAGTAGAACCGCATTGTAGAAATTCCATAGTTTGCGTTCTAGTCATTAGATATGGAAGGTTGTTATTCAAACGATCCTTCATTTTCTCGATTGCAAGTTCAGCGACTCGGTCTGATAGTTGCTCAGCAAGCTGCTCTATGAATTGTTTTTCAAACTGCATTGAAATCATGTGATCACCTCCTTAGGCTGAATTTGTTTTCGATCTCGATTCGTGATCGATTTGATTAAAAAAAAGCTCATCGACTGTGACATCAAAATAATTGGCTAACTTCATCTGCAAATCCCTTCGAGGGAAACGTTGGTTCGTTTCAATCATCGCGTACGTAGATTGAGGGATTCCGAGTTCTTTAGCTAGATCTCTTTGTGATAATTCGCCTCGAAGCTTTCTCATAGTATGGTTGATCATTCTGCACCTCCGATCACATATCGTGAACAACTCTTAATCACATATTAAATCACACTACGTGGCTTGTCAATGATTTTCGATCACTTTTTGTGATTTATAGTTTCTTTGATCACAATTTGTGATATAAATACGCCATGGAGGCGAAATTACGATGTCATTGGGTGAAAAAATATCTCGTTTAAGAAAAAAGAATAACCTGTCACAACAAGATCTGGCTGACAAAATAAAAATTTCGAAAAGCTCCCTAGGTATGTATGAAATCGATAAAAGACAGCCGAATTATGCGACACTACAAAAAATATCAAACCATTTCGGTGTGACAGTCGATTACCTTTTAAATGAAGATGAAGAAGAAAAGTCTGACCAAGAAAAGATGGCGCAGAAAGATGATGTACTTACAGATAAAGATGAACGCGACATCGCTAGACGCATGAAGAAAATGCGAGAAGACTTAATGGCCGGCAACGACACTGAAGGGTTAAGTTTTTCCGGGGAGCCTATGAGTGAAGAAGCGATTGAGTCACTACTTGAAGCCTTGGAGTATGCTGAAAGGCAAACAACACGAATCAACAAAAAGTACATCCCAAAAAAACATAGAAAAAACGACGACAAGCTTTAGGGGATGAGCAGTATGTGGATTAAAGAGAGGGTCAATTTATTAATTAACAGATATAGGACTAACAACCCTTTTGAAATCGCTTCAGAGCAGAAGATTTCTGTAGTTAAACAAGACATGCATGAAGAGATCATGGGGTTTTACAAATACATTAGAAGAGCTCAGTACATTTTTGTGAATTCCAATTTGAATTGCGCAGAACAGACGTTTACCTGCGCTCATGAATTAGGACACTCGCAATTGCATCGGGAGATTAATACGCCTTTCCTTCGCCACAAGACGCTTTATTCAGTGGACAAAGTGGAACAGGAAGCAAATATGTTTGCTGTAGAGCTACTCATGCACGATGAAGAGTTGTACAAGCTGGGGGATACTGCACTAACGATTTCCGATGCTGCCACTTTATATGGCGTCCCTCGTGAAATTGCACATTTGAAAAAATATTAAACCTGTGAGGTCATCTGGCCTTTTTATTTTTAACCCTCAACACGAACATACATTCTTAAAAGGAGTCAAGGCAATGAAGAAATCACACTTACTTATTACTATCGGTCTGTTTTTAACTGGATGCCAACAAGCTCCATCTGTCGATATGCCAAGCGTTGCTGAAATACAAGACGATGGCCAAGTTGTGAATGCAACAGTTACACGGATTGTGGACGGCGACACAATAGAGATTAGTTTTGATGGCAAAGAGGAATCAGTCCGTTTGTTACTGGTAGATACCCCTGAAACAGTGCATCCGAATGAGCCTGTTCAACTGTTCGGACCCGAGGCATCGGCATTTGCTAAGGACGTTCTCGCGGGTGAAGTAGTCCAATTGGAATACGACGGTCCTATTAAAGACAAATACGATCGTTTGCTAGGGTACATATGGATCGATGGACAGAACTATAATCAGATGTTGCTTGAAGAAGGACTCGCTCGGTATGCGTATGTGTACGATCCTCCATATAAATATCAAGATGATTTTGTTGCCGCTGAGGAAATCGCTCGCGACGAAGGTATTGGCATCTGGAGTATACCTGGCCATGTGACAGAAGACGGGTTTACGGTAGCAGTCGAAGTAGAAACAGATGAGCTTGACGAAAAATCAGTTGATTTTGAAGACAAAAATTGTAGTGACTTTGAATCTCAGAAGGATGCACAGACATTTTATGAGGCGAACGACCCTGCAAACGACCCTCATGGATTGGACGGCGACGGTAATGGGCTAGTTTGTGAAAGCCTTTAATGAAAGGAGGTGAGAAAAATGCATTGTAGAGAGGTAAAAAAAGGTGTCTGGGAATGTGTTGCTGACGGTCCAACCGATGCTGTAACTGGCAAGCGGAGACAGTTACGAAGACGTGGAAAAACTCGAAAAGAAACTGCAAGTAAAGTAGAAAAGGCGCTTCGGGAATTAAGTGAGGATCTTATCGATGAGAAGAGAGTTCGGAAAAAAACATTTCAGATGGTCGCTAATGAATGGATCCTTGTTTATGCAGCAAGTGGAGTTAAACGATCTTCTGTCAGGATAAGACAAAAAGAGATCAACATATTATGTAGGTACATTGCCAGCGTTAATATAGCGAAGATCAGCCACAAAATGTATCAAAATATATTAATTGATCTAACCGATGAAGATTACGCTCGAACAACGATAAGCGGCGTCAATTCATGTGCAGGTATGATTTTCAAATATGCTATACGAGATAAGCTGATTAAGATGAGTCCTGCAGATGGTGCTATCGTTCCTAAAAAAAGGCGTTCAGTAGAGGAGATAGAAAAAGAGACGATAGAAGAAAAATACTTGGAGGTCGACGAATTAAATCAATTCTTAAAAGCAACAACAAAGCATGGTCTAGACCTAGACAAAGAAAGGTTCTTTTTAATGGCATTTACAGGGATGCGCCCAGGAGAGTTGTGCGCTCTTAAATGGTCGGACTGTGATTTTGCTAAACAAACAATCCGAATAACAAAAACGCTTTATAATGAAGATAACAATATGAGGAAATACGAATTGACGCCACCAAAAACGGAGGGGTCAGTAAGGACTATTGCTGTGGCAGATGAGATTATGGAGATGCTCAGACCATTGAAAGTGCAACAAAGCAGATTACGTCTACTTGCCGAGCCAGAAGAATACCATGATGAAAACTTCATGTTCGCTCGACCGAACGGTTATCCTTTTATACCAAAAACATTAATTACACGTATGGAAAGACTCTTGGACAAGACTTCCATTAGTGAAACCAAAAAGGCTACACCACATATTTTTAGACACACACACATTTCAATGCTCACTGCTGCGAAAGTAGCTTTACCAAGCATCATGGAACGGGTCGGACATGAGGACGCGAAAACCACATTAAAGATATACACTCACGTTACCAAGAAAACAAAAGAGGATGACACGAAAAGAGTCGCAGAGACCTTCGGTGCCATCCTCAATATTGGGGCGAGCTGAACTTTTCTCGGGAGAAATGTGATATTTATGTGATATTTCTCTCGAAAAAGGCTGTTTTCAAACGCCGGAACCCTTGGGGCACAAGGGTTTTCCGGTGAATTGTTACATCATGCCGCCCATTCCACCCATACCGCCCATGCCGCCCATATCAGGAGCGCCACCAGCGTTTTCTTCAGGCTTGTCAGCAATCACGGCTTCTGTTGTGAGGAACATTGCCGATACGGATGCTGCGTTTTGTAGAGCGTAACGTGTTACTTTTGTTGGATCGACGATACCGGCTTCGATCATGTTGACCCATTCACCAGTAGCGGCGTTGAAGCCAACACCGATTTGTTCGTTTTTCAAGCGCTCAACAACGACGGAGCCTTCAAGGCCTGCGTTATGTGCGATTTGACGAACTGGCTCTTCGAGGGCACGTAGAACGATTTTGACACCAGTTTCTATGTCGCCTTCAGCGTCGATTTCAGCGACTTTGTTGTAGATGTTTACAAGCGCTGTTCCCCCACCGGATACGATGCCTTCTTCTACTGCTGCACGTGTAGAGTTAAGGGCGTCTTCGATGCGTAGTTTACGCTCTTTCAATTCAGTTTCAGTCGCTGCGCCAACTTTGATGACAGCAACGCCGCCAGAAAGCTTAGCTAAGCGCTCTTGAAGCTTTTCTTTGTCGAAGTCAGACGTTGTTTCTTCTACTTGTGCACGGATTTGGCTTACGCGACCAGCGATTTGGTCTGCTTGTCCAGCACCTTCAACAACAGTAGTGTTTTCTTTTGTGACAACGACTTTAGATGCGCGACCAAGCTGGTTGATCGTTGCGGATTTCAAGTCGATACCAAGGTCCTCTGTGATTACTTCTGCGCCAGTTAATACAGCGATGTCTTCAAGCATTGCTTTACGACGGTCACCGAAACCAGGTGCTTTTACAGCCACAGCGTTAAATGTGCCACGAAGTTTGTTCAATACGAGTGTCGCCAATGCTTCGCCTTCAACATCTTCAGCGATGATAAGGATTGGACGGCTCTGTTGAACAACCTGCTCAAGCAAAGGAAGAACTTCCTGAATGCTAGAGATTTTTTTGTCTGTCACAAGGATGTATGGATCTTCAAGTACAGCTTCCATTTTGTCCTGGTCAGACACCATGTATGGTGATGCGTAGCCGCGGTCGAATTGCATTCCTTCGACAACTTCAAGCTCTGTAGAGAACCCTTTAGACTCTTCAATGGTAATAACGCCGTCGTTTCCAACGCGCTCCATTGCAGCTGCGATCAATTGACCAACTTCATTGTCAGCAGCAGAAACAGATGCCACTTGTGCAATGGATTCTTTGCCTTCGATTGGCTTAGAGATGCTTTGAAGTTCTTTTACAGCGACTTCAGTTGCCTTCTCGATCCCACGACGAATGCCCATTGGGTTAGCGCCAGAAGTTACGTTTTTCAAGCCTTCGCGAATCATCGCTTGCGCAAGAACGGTTGCTGTTGTTGTTCCGTCCCCAGCAACGTCATTTGTTTTGCTTGCCACTTCAGCAACAAGCTTTGCACCCATGTTTTCGAATGCATCTTCAAGCTCGATTTCTTTTGCGATCGTTACACCATCATTTGTGATCAATGGAGAACCGAACTTTTTCTCAAGAACGACGTTACGTCCTTTTGGTCCGAGTGTAACTTTTACTGCATCAGCAAGCGCGTCCACACCACGGAGCATGGAACGACGAGCGTCTTCGCTAAACTTAATATCCTTCGCCATAAGTAAAATCCTCCTTAAATTTTCGTTCGATGTAAAGGCCTGTCCAACTGGTGGCCACTATGTGCTATTCTACGATTGCAAGAATGTCGCTTTCGCGAATGATTAAGTATTCAGTGCCTTGGTATTTCACTTCAGTTCCCGCATATTTTGAAAAGATGATACGATTTCCTTCTGATACTTCCAATGCGACGCGTTCGCCATTGTCCTTCACGTTTCCTGCGCCAACAGCAACAACTTTACCTTCTTGTGGCTTTTCTTTGGCAGAGTCTGGCAATACAATGCCACTTGCAGTGGATTCTTCAGATTCAACTAGCTCAATTATGATGCGATCACCTAACGGCTTTAACAAGTGAAACGACCTCCTTGAATATGGTTCGATTTTCCTTTTTAGCACTCGTTCGATGAGAGTGCTAAACTCAGTTCCTATGATAAAGAATCTCCAAACGTTTTGCAAGCGAGAACCTTGAAAAAACATTCGACAGGAACTGATTTGTTTTGCAAGCGGTGAAATCGCGATCACCTCAATGAATTGGTCTAATTTTTACTTCCTTTTGATATACTGGATGTTGGGAAGACATTATTCAGCCGTCATTTCTAAGACAACCTATTGATCAAAGGTCTTTGATTGAACCTTTTCAAATCGGGTATGTTAAACTAACGGAAGTGACAACAAACATAACTTTACATGCAAAAGGGGTACATATATGCCAAAACGGTATTGGTGGATTATTGCTACATTCTTCTTTGTACAATTCGGGGTTCTGCCGGTCGCCTATGGCGTCGCGCCCTATGTTTCTTCAGATGCAGAGCTAACGGCATACTCTCTGCTGATTACATCTGTCATCGGCTTCATCGTCACCCTCCTGTTGCTACGGAAGGAACGAGAGATTGGGATATGGAAACGGGACAGAGGAGCGAGCACTGGAGAATCCATTCTCTGGATCTTCCTAGGCGTCGTGCTGGCGCTAACCTCACAAATGATTGCAGCTGCCATTGAAACGTATATTTTCAGGGTTCCTGTAGGGTCGGAAAATACAGCAGGTCTAATGAACATTTACGAAGCCGCACCATTGTTTGTGCTCTACATGGTCTTCTTCGCGCCAGTGTTTGAAGAACTGATTTTCCGCAAAATCATTTTCGGTCAAGTGTATAAGAAAACGAACTTTTTCATTGCCGGTATCGTCAGTTCGCTGGCCTTTGCCGTACTCCACATGGATTTTACGCACCTGTTAATTTATACATCCATGGGCTTTGTGTTTGCTTTCCTGTATGTACGCACACAACGCATTATTATCCCAATACTCGTCCACGGGCTAATGAACTTGTTTGTCGTCGTTGGACAATCGATGATAGACCCAGAAATGCTTGAAGAATATCAGGAACAGCTCAATATTATCCTGCTTCAACTCACCGGAGGGTTTTAAATGCGCCGCCTGTCTCCAACGGTGTACGGGGTCATCTACTCAGTAATGGGCATTCTGTTTTTGTATGTGGCTGCCGAAAGCACAATGATGAACGGCTTGTGGACCTTTCCGACTATTGCCTTTCTTGCAATTGCCACCTTTGACATCGGCACAGCAATTCGCTTGTTTTTCACAGCCTATGTGATCAAGCAAGCGAAGAAAAAGAAGTGACACTCAAAAGCCCCTGATCCAGACGGTTGGATTAGGGGCTTTTTGTGTGGTATTAAAGCCGAATTACATCTTTATTCAACTTTCGCAGCGTTAAAATCAGCTTAAAAACTGATCGTGCCTTAATGGAGACAATATGAGATAGGTTTATTGAAATAAAGAGAAAAACACCTACTTTATTCAGTATAGTGAAGGGACTATGTTCACTACCCTACACTTCCAAAAGATAAAGAAGCTTTATTTTAAAAGCAAAGAATCCTTCAACATATGAAATTAGCTAGGTTGAGTAAATTTCATGACAAATATTTGCGAGACATGCCTGAGCAAGAAAAAGAATCAAAAGCAGCCACTAGCGAGACTCCAACGGGACAAGCGAGCTAAGCGAGACCCCACAGCGCACGAAGTGCCGAGGAGGCTCGCAGTTCGCCCGTGGAAAGCGAGCGTATGGCAGCTTGTATAAAAAGCAACCACAACATTGAATTGCAGGTTTACCAATCTTTATCTAAGAGTGTCCCCTAAATTAGGGTGTGGAAGTTGAGAACTCCACTTAGAATACGCCAAAAAACATGAGCTTCGTTTGATCGAAACTCATGCTGGTTTTACATATTTATTTCTTCTTCGGCTTCTTTACAGCGTCATCCTGATGCACCGCCTGAATGGCGCGTTCAAAAAGGACCCTCTGACTGTTCAACGGGGCTTTGCCCTCTGCTTGAACGCGGTGGTAGCTGCCTTGTTCATCTTGATAGCGGCTTTTGACGTTGTCTTTCAGCATGATCTCGAGACATGCATTGATTTCTTCTTTAATTTCCTTATCATTCAGAGGAAACATGATCTCCACGCGTTTTTCCATATTCCTCGTCATCATATCCGCCGATGATAGGAAATATTTATCCTCGCCTCCATAGCGGAAGTAATAGATACGCGTGTGCTCTAGAAATCGACCGACAATGCTGAAGACACGAATGTGTTCGCTCACTTCTGGAATGCCAGGGCGCAAGCAACAAATGCCGCGTACAATCAAATCTACCTTTACCCCCATGCAAGAGGCTTCGTAGAGCTTGACGATCAGCTCTTTGTCGGTGACAGAGTTCACCTTCATTATGATGTACCCATCGCCATTGTCACGGTGTCGTACCATCTCTTGCTCAATCCAAAAAATCAGATCCTCACGAATGGCAAATGGAGCCACGGAAAGCTCGTTGTATTCGGGTTCTTCTGTAAAACCGCTCAAGTAATTAAAAAAGTGTGTGGCATCTTCTCCAAGCGCAGGCGATGAGGTGAGCAGCCCTAGATCGGTATATATTCTTGCGGTTTGGTCATTGTAGTTCCCTGTCCCAAGGTGGACAAAGCGTTCGATGCCTTGAGGCGTTTTGCGGACGATGAGTGTGATTTTGCTGTGGGTTTTGAGCTGATCCATGCCGTAGATGACATGACAGCCAGCTTCTTCAAGCTCTTTCGCCCAATGTACGTTTTTTTCCTCATCAAAACGCGCCTTGAGCTCAAGCAGTACTGTCACCTGCTTGCCGTTGCCTGCGGCTCGCTTTAAGCCTTTAATGATCGGCGATTTTCCACTGACGCGGTAGAGCGTCTGCTTAATCGCCATGACCTCCGAATCGTCTGCCGCCTTCTCAATAAAATCAACAATAGGCTGGAACGATTCATACGGATGATGAAGAAGGATATCGCGATTCCGTACAGCTTCAAAGATGTCTTCATCACGACCGAGCATTTTCGGATGCTGTGACATGAGGGATGGAAAGACGTGCTTATCATAAAACGGCTCGAGCTCGCCATACAATGGATCGAGCCATGTCAGATCAAGCGAGCCATTGACGAAAAAGACATCTCGACGTTCAATGGCATGCGCCTTCAATAGAAATGACAGAATGGACTCCTCCATTCGTCCTTGCTCAACTTCCATACGAACGACAGCCTTGCGTCCTCGTTGGCGAATTTCCTTTTCAATCACGCTTAAAAGATCCCTCGACCCTTCTTCCTCGAACGACAAATCCGCATTCCGTGTAATTCGGAAAGGCGAAACGGCCAGAACGGTGTGGCCTTTAAACAATTGACCAATATGCGCTTCAATGATTTGCTCAAGCGTCACAATGACGTGACCGCCATTTTTGGTCCGCAATCGAATAAACCGTTCTAGCACAGCTGGGACCTGCACAATGGCATGCCGTTGAACGCCTTCCTTGCTTTTTAGATGAGCCACCAAATTAATGCTCATGTTCAGCAACAATGGAAACGGCCGATACAAATCCACTGCTAGTGGAGTAAGCACAGGAAACACATGGTCATGAAAGTACGTGTCGACAAGGTTTCGTTGCTCCTCATCTAGCTCACTGTATGGCAACACAGCGACGTCTAGCTCTTCCTGCATTTCTTTAAGAATGCGCTGGTACGTCTCGTATTGCTCCGCGACAAGCGTCGTTGTGTCTTCAGTCGCCAAAAACAGTTGCTGGCGAGGCGTTAGACCTGCCTTGTTTTCTGGCTGGTTAAACCCTGCTTCAATTTGATCCTTGAGCCCAGCCATTCGTACCATAAAAAATTCGTCTAGATTGGAAGAAACAATGGATAAGAAGCGCAGGCGCTCTAAAAGTGGATTTGTAATATCCTCAGCCTCTTCAAGCACGCGCATATTAAAGGCGATCCAGCTCAGCTCCCGATTGTTGTAAAACGCATGATCTCGTAAGTGTCTCTCTTTTTCCTCGGCCACGAATCTCACCTTTCACTATGTATGTCAATTTAAGTGTACCAAAGCAACCACTCTGTCACTGTAAAGCTTACGTAAATTACATACCCATCTCCTCAAACGTTAACACAATCTCTTTTTTTATGGCTTTTTCAATATGCTTAATGTATTTTTCCGCTTGATAGGATTCAGAGAGACAGTCCTTACGACAATGAATGATAAATTCGACATGCGATTCGTGCTCTTTTAGAGATATAGCTTCGACAATTTTTCGATCTGTCGCGTTTAGCGCCTTGGAGAACTTCAGTAAACTGCCCAAATACGACAGCGTCTTGCGTTCTTTTTTATAAAACCAACCCTTAAATGGTTGCGCCCATTCTTCCAGTCGGCTTTTGGAATGAAATGAGGCCACAAGAGCCAACTTTACACGTTGTTCATGAAACAATCCGTCAATAGTCCGGTTGGACAACACGTAAAACGTATGCTGGCTGGCAGCTTCGCGATCAATATACTGGCCTAATTGAAACAATCGCCCTGCACTTTCAAGCAGCTTTCTATCTGTCGCCTCGAGCTCAAAAAAACGATGCTCTTCCAAGAGGTCGGCAAGCATTTTGGCGAGACGGACGACCTCACCTGTGTCAGACGTATCTGTACCAAAATCGTTTTCAAGCTCCGTCATGCTCTTATCTAAAACGGACACCTCACTTTGCGTCACGCCATTGCTTCGGTGTATCATTTCATACAGCAAGCCTTCACGTAGTCCTTTTCGGCTTAGTATCCATTTCGGAGCCTCGATACATTCACATAACGCTTGGAAGCTGCTGATCGCGGGAATGATGATGTCAGCTCGATCCTTTGATAAGCCTTCTACTTTCTGTCGATCAGACACATCCAATGAAATGAGCTCATTGAGCACGGTCGGAATCTCACTTGGGTCCATTTCATATTGATGCAGCCCACCAATCGGATAATGATGCAGCCCTTGATGAATCAAGGCAAGATTGCGTGCGCTTCCACCGATCGCGATGACCGGAATGCCCGTTTGCAGCCACGGAATCGCTTCAAATTGAGCTTGCAAAAACAGGAGCAGTTTCTCTAATGAAGCTTTATCCTCTTTTGCATTAAAAAAGCGGCGTTTCAGGGTAAGGGCACCAAATGGTAAACTAATGCTTTCCTGGATATCGCGATCCTTGAAATATGTAAGCTCTGTAGACCCCCCGCCAATATCAATTGTGATCGCCTCTGAGACCATGATCGAGTGTTTGACAGCCAAAAACCCATAATAGGCCTCTTCCTCTTCAGAAAGGATTCGCATCGTCAATCCTGTCTCCTGAGATACTCGGCGTTTCACATCCTCGCGATTGACCGCTTGACGAATCGCCGCTGTAGCTGCGCAGATCATCGTATCCACATGCTGCTCATCGAGAATGTTATTAAAATGAGTCAAAATATGAATTAATTTCTTAATGCCTGCTTCTGTAAGGACAAGATCTTCGGTTAGATCTTCGCGAAGGCGTGCTACAATTTTCACATTATGGAGCTCCTCATAGCGACCAGACGGTTTCTCCTGGTAAATGACGAGTCGAACGGTATTTGAACCGATATCAATAACGGCATAGATAGGCACTAAAGACGGCCCCTTTCCCTATTTACTAACGATTGGGCGAATACGACAAGCGCTTTCGCTCGCAATTTCCTTCTGAGTATTTTACCATTCTTCGCCGAAAAGAAAAAACAGTCCGCTATGAAAGCTCTGAAAAACCTTGCTTTTGCCGAAAGAGTACTCTTAGCCTGGAAAAATTATGCTTGTTAACTCAACTTCCCCCCTTTTATTTGGCAGGCACGCTTAGAGATCACTGGGTAAAGCTACAAACCAATGTTGTCTTGCTTTTGATACAAGCTGCCATACGCTCGCTTTCACCCTAAAGGGTACAAGTGCATCATCGACTCGAGAAAACCTCATCGTGATTTCTTTGCCGCCGGGCGAACTGCGAGCCTCCTCGATCGCTTTCGAGCTCTGTAGGGTCTCGCTTAGCTCGCTTTTACACCCTACGGGTACAAGTGCAACATCGATTCGAAAGGACCTCATCGTGTTTTCTTTGCCGCTGGAGTCTCGCTAGTGGCTGCTTTTAATGCACTCATTTTTTATGATGTGACATTAAGCGTAGAGATCTGCTTAGGTACTAAATGGCGATCTTTTAAAAAATACAGGATTGTGAGCATTGCTTTAAATACTGAATACAGCTGGTGTTATTCTCAAGATGTCAATCGATCTATCTCGCCTTGCTTCCACTCCAGCGCAGTCAGTGTTGAAGATGATTAAACTTAAAGCCACCACTGCATCAATATTGCGCTAGGTGATATAAGTTTGCTTGAAACGATGCATTTACTTGTCTTGTTTGGTAAGCAATCACGCCTTAACACGCTTTCTTACTCGTTATATGAGATCGGGACAAAATAAAAACCATTTAAGCAGAAACAAACATCAGCGTAGTCAACATACGTAGACTCCTGCGGGAACAGCGCGAGCTGAAGATCCCGCAGGAAAGCTTGCTTTCCGAGGAAGCTGAAGCCGTGCCCGCGGAAAGCGAAGTATTTTGACGAAGCGGTTAATGCCTTACTTGTAAAAAAAAAAACTCCGAACAAATGAATTGTTCGAGAGTTTTATAAAAATAAACTAGCTCTGTCTCAGCCTCTTTACAAAAATTGTATGCATTCTGCACAGCTCTCCGCTATGAAACTGGTTTTCAGTGTGCAATTATTGATTTATACTGTCTGTTCATTCGCCTTTTCACTGCGTTGCTTTTTTCTTAGCGCATAGGCTGAGATTACAATGGATAATTCATAGAGCAGCAACAGTGGAACGGTCACCATCATATGTGAAAAGATATCCGGTGGTGTAATCAACCCAGCGATGATCAGTAAGACAAAATACGAATACTTCCGGATTTTCCTCAGCAGCGTCGGTGTCAATAACCCGAGACGCGTGAGAAACAACACGACCACTGGCAGCTCAAACAGCACACCAAATGGCAACGTGATCTGAAACAAGAACGTAAAGTATTCCTGCACACCAACCATAGGTTCGATGCCCATTCGTTCTGACAGTTGAAGCATAAAGTTTAATACGAACGGGAAAAGAATAAAATACGAAAACGCCAATCCGACTAAAAACAGCGCAATCGCAATCGGAATATAGCTTAACGTTGCTTTGCGTTCATTGGAAAAAAGACCCGGGGCGACAAATCGCCAAAGCTGATAAAGAGCAACAGGAAACGTGCAAATAAGACTAATGATAAAAGCAAGCTGCATATACACCTTGAGTGGGTCCTGTACTCGAAAGCCTTTAAGGTCTTCCTGATAGGCGTTTTCACTTAAGTACACAAACAATGGATCTGACAAAAATAGTCCCAAAATGGTAAACACAACAAGCGCAACGACCACGATGATCACACGTTTTCGCAGCTCAACAATGTGCTCTGCGACGAGTAAGTTTAGATTGTCTTTCATATGATCGTCACCCTATTTAGTCTGATTGATCTGATTGTCGTTTGGTGAAGTCTCTACCTCAGCTTTTGCCTTTTGGTCATTCTGGTCTTTTTGTTCTTTTTGTTCTTTTTGTTCTTTTTGTTCTTTTTGTTCTTCTTCATCATCCGCTAATCCCTTGGTCGCATTTTTAAACTCACGAAGTGTATTTCCGGCAGCTTTTCCAAGCTCGGGTAATTTTTTGGGGCCAAACACGAGCAATCCAACAACGGCAATTAGCCCAATACTCACTGGTCCTAGCATGCGTTATTCCCCCCCTTCTTTGGGATACGTTTTAAGAAAATAGACGAGAGCCTGGAGCTCCACGGATAAATCGATATGGTGCACTCTCACCTCTGGCGGAGTCGTTAAACGAGCCGGGGTGAAATTTAGTATGCCTCGTACACCAGCTTCTTCAATCAAACGGTCGGTTGTCGGCTGAGCGACAGGCGAAGGAACGGTAAGGATCGCAACGCTTACACCATTGTCCCTCATTCGATAAAGCTCGTCAATGCCATACACAGGAACTTCACTTATTTTTGTCCCAATTTTGTCTGGATCGCTATCAAATGCCATTTCAATTTTTGTATTGTTGTTTTTAATAAAATTGTAGTTCAAAAAAGCCGTTCCTAAATTTCCAACGCCAATTAAGCTCACTCTTGTCACTTCATCTTGATCAAGCGTTTCACGAAAAAAACGAAGCAGGTATTCGACATTATAGCCGTATCCTTTTTTTCCTAACGCACCGAAGTAAGAGAAATCTCTCCGAATCGTTGCTGAATCCACCTTTACAGCTTCGCTAAGCTCAGCGGAGGACACGCGTGACTTTCCAGAGCTGTGAAGGTTTTTTAGAAAACGATAGTATAAAGGCAATCGTTTTGCTGTTGCCTGGGGAATTTTAGGCTGTTCATGATCCACTGCGCAAAGCACCTTCCTTTTTACGAACCAAACATTTTCTATATAAGTTCGCTGATATAGTTTATTTTCCAGCTCGTCTTCTCTTAAAAGATCTTCTTAAATCATACCATATTTGCTTAGAACTGCAATTTTAGAATCATTTCCGACGACTAGCAAACAGTTGCTCTATGAAAGGCTTTTGCGCTACACTTGGACATGAATTGAGGTGACAATCTATTGATTATATTACAAGCCAACCAGCTTTCGAAAGCGTATGGGGCTGAAACCATATTGTCTTCGATAAAAATGGAAATTAAACACCGTGATCGCGTTGCTGTCGTTGGTCGAAACGGTGCCGGTAAATCAACCTTACTCAAAATGATCGCTGGCGAGCTTCCACACGATGGAGGGGAACTGATCATTCCGAATGCAGTTTCTGTCGGGTACTTGCCCCAACAGGCCGTTCTTTCATCTGACAAAAGCATTTGGGATGAAATGCTAGACGAGTTCAGCGACCTGCTGGCCATTGAACAACGTATTCGTTTGCTTGAGACGAAAATGGGCAGCGAAGAAACGTTAAGCAACGAAGCGAGCTACAATAAAATAATGAAGGAATATGATACTCTACGTGCGGATTTTGAAGCACGAAATGGATATCAGCTTGAAGCCGATATCCGCGGGATACTGAGCGGCTTACAATTTAACGGCTTTGACTATTATCACACAACCGTGTCTTCCTTAAGTGGTGGCCAAAAGACAAGGCTCGCGCTTGGAAAGCTACTGCTCACAAAACCAGATTTGCTCATTTTGGACGAGCCAACAAACCATCTTGACATTGACACCCTTACTTGGCTTGAGGGCTATTTGCAAGGGTATCCTGGCGCATTGCTGCTTGTCTCCCATGACCGCTACTTCCTTGATAAGATTGTGAATCAGGTATACGAGATTTCGAGAACCCATTCTCAACGCTTTTCTGGCAATTATTCGTATTATCAGGAGCAAAAAGCGCTCCAGTATGAGCGAGACTTGAAGGAATTTGAGAAGCAGCAATCAGAAAAACATAAACTTGAAGATTTTGTTCAACGGAACATTGCACGTGCATCCACAACAAAGCGAGCACAAAGCCGCCAAAAGCAGCTTGAAAGACGCGATTGGATGGATCGTCCTGATGGTCTGGAGAAATCGGTAGCCTTTACGTTCCCAACGGATCAGGTCAGCGGCCATGATGTGTTGCGAGTCCGTGATGTGACATTGCAATACGATGATCAAAAGGAGCCGTTGTTCCCTTCATCCAGCTTCCATATCGACCGCGGGGAACGCACCGCTCTCGTAGGTCCGAACGGCGTCGGGAAAACGACGTTGTTGCACATGCTGCGTGGACAAATGCCTCCAAGCACAGGCAGCTTTCAACTTGGCAGCAACATCACGCTCGGCTTTTATGATCAGGAACAGGCACAGTTACGTTCTACAAAAACAGTGCTTCAGGAGCTGTGGGACCGTTACCCGTCCTTTGATGAGAAGGATATTCGTACGGTCCTTGGAAATTTCCTTTTCTCTGGTGACGATTGTTTGAAAATCGTCAATACGTTGAGTGGTGGTGAAAAGGCACGCCTCGCCTTAGCCATTCTAATGCTCAAAAAAGCGAACGTATTGTTGCTCGATGAGCCGACAAACCATCTGGATATTGATGCAAAAGAGGTACTTGAGGCGGCATTAAGTCACTTTTCAGGCACGATATTGTTTGTCTCTCATGACCGCTACTTTATGAATCAAATTGCGACAAAGGTGCTTGAGTTGTTGCCTAGCGGACTTACAACCTATCTTGGAGATTATGATTACTATCTTCGTAAAAAGGAAGAGGAAAAGGAAAGGCTCGCGCTTGATGCACTAGAGCAACCGAAAACTGACCAAGAAGATGGGGCACAAAATGAGTCGAAGGAGTCTTTTGAGCAGCAGAAGGACGCGAAGCGGAAAAAGCGCCAGCAGGAGCGTCGTATGGCTGAGATTGAGGAATTAATGCAGCAAACAGAAAATGAAATCAATGCGTTGGAAACGGCATTATTGCAGCCTGAAACGTATGAAGATCATGAAAAAGCCCATGACGTCCAACTGGCTCTACAACAAGCCAATCAAACGCTAGAGGATTTGCTCGTCGAATGGGACGAATGCTCCACAGATAACGCTTAAATGCAAGAACCATTTTTTGCACAGCATTTTTATCCACAGCACAAAAGGCTGTCAGGATAAGTTATACACAAAGTTATCCACGTTATCCACAATTTTTCGCAAACTTATACACATATCCACTCTTAATAGAAGTGTAGTTGCCACAAGCATTATCCTTTAAACCTGAGTGTGCTGTGTACGATGTGGAAAAGCTTGTGGATAACCATTATACACATCGAAGGGGCTGTCCGAAAGTCATACCCATGACTTGTTGGACAACCCCTTTTACATTAAATAGAACAACCGCCACCCATTTGTCGTGCTCTCGCCTCTGGTGTCACCTGTTCATCGGCATGATACGAGGAACGGACCAATGGCCCTGATTCGCAGTGCTGGAAACCTTTTTGCATAGCGATCTCTTTCAGTTCCGCAAACTCATCAGGATGGTAATATTTTTCTACCTTTAAATGCTTGAATGATGGCTGCAAGTATTGGCCAATGGTCATAATGTCCACACGATGAGCACGTAGATCATCCATCGCTTGAATGACTTCTTCCTTCGTTTCCCCGAGCCCGAGCATGATGCTTGATTTCGTTGGCGTGTCAGGTGCGATGGATTTGACACGATCAAGCAGCTCAAGCGAGCGATCATAGGTCGCACGATGACGCACCGTAGGGGTAAGCCTTCTCACTGTTTCAATATTGTGATTAAAAATGTCTGGCTTGGCATCCATTAATGTTTTGATGCTCTCATACGTCCCCTTCATATCTGAAGGCAACACCTCAATGGTCGTTTGTGGCATTTTCCGTCGAATGGCACGGATCGTTTCAGCAAACACCTCTGAGCCTCCGTCTTCCAAATCGTCGCGCGCCACCGCTGTAACAACCACATGCTTTAGTCCCATCTTCACTACAGAATCTGCCACACGCTCCGGCTCTGCCAAGTCCAATTCGGTCGGTTTTCCTGAAGTTACCGCGCAGAAACGACAACCTCTCGTGCAAATGGAGCCAAGGATCATAAACGTCGCTGTCTTGCGAACAGACCAGCACTCATAAATATTTGGACATTTGGCTTCCTCACAAACGGTATGTAAGTTCATTTCGCGCATCATTTTTTTGAGATCCATGTACTCTTTGTTCGTATTAAAGTCAATCTTCAGCCATTCCGGTTTACGTAACATGCCTTCGCGTTTTTCTGCCATCGTTTTTTTCGCCATGTCTTTTCCTCCTAACGAGAATATAAGAAAGCTGGATTCTGATACTTTTCTGCTGCTAACTGCTCGATCTCCTCTACCTGGTCGTTCGAAAGCTCGAGCCTCTCAAACGGTACATTCAGACTCGTCTGAAATCCATTGAAAAAGGCGGCGCGAATATCCGCTAATGTCGTTTCCGGAGTGAGCACTTCCTGAAGACTAAATGCTTTAGAGGCAAAGCGTTGATAAGCCCGCTCCTTTGTCCGCTCACTTGGGTAATGAAACAACTCCAACAAATCCTCAGCCCTCATCCAAATTGGAATCGAGCCATGCTGCAAGATAATCCCCTTTTGTCTCGTTTGTGAACTGCCAGCTGCCTTTTTTCCTTCTACATTGATCTCGTAATAGGAGGCTTCCTCAAAACAATTGGCCGTGCCAAGCGGCTTGTTCTCTGCTGGAAAAGAAAATTCCGCGACTACACCGAGCTTAGCAAAGCCTCGGAGAAGTCCTTCTGACAACACCTTATAGGTTTCCTTAATTGTGGAAGGGATCGTTGGATAATCTTCAGAGACGATAATGCTATAAGTTAATTCCTTATGATGCAGCACAGCTTGCCCACCTGTAGGGCGACGAACAAGCTCAAAGCCTCTTTTATTGAGTTCTGCCGTATTAAATCTATTTTCTGTTTTCTGATAGTATCCAACAGAAAGTCCCCCTGGGTCCCACCCATAAAAACGAAGCACCGGGGGAATATGGCCTTCCCTGTGCCACTTCATTAGCATTTCATCGGCCGCCATATTAAAGGCGGGGGGATGGTCTCCGTCGTCCCAGAATGCCCACGTATGCACGTTATTCACCTTCTTGAATGAATGTCTTTACTAAAAAGTGCCTTTCCAAGCTCTATTATAGCAGACATCACAGTCGTGTCTTCACTTATTTCCTAGTAATTCTCTTCGTTTTCTATCTTCGGACTCGGATTTAAAAAACATTCACGCAGGAGAATAACGTGAATGCTCAATGGTTTAGCTATTATTTTCTCCACTTAACCACTGTGACAATGGGTAAGAAGGACGAGCGTTCAAGGACAGAGGTGCTCGAATGCCACGAGCCCACGCCATACTTGCCGCCGCTCCAATCATTGCCGCGTTGTCTGTACAAAAAGCAGAGGGAGGAATCGTCACAACGACCTCAGACTGGTTAAATTCAGACTGTATGGCAGCGCGTAGTCCTTTGTTCGATGCCACGCCGCCAGCTACAATAAGCTGTCTCGCGTTGGTTTGTTTAACAGCTTCTTTTGTTTTAGCGACAATTACTTCAATAACAGACGCTTGAAAACTCGCTGCCATATCCGCAGCGTCAATCGTTTCCCCCCGTTGTTTTGCATTGTGCCATGCATTTAGGACTGCCGATTTTAGTCCACTAAAGCTAAAATCCAATGATCCTTCTTCCAGCCAAGCCCGAGGCAATGGGATGTTTGCCTCTCCCACCGCAGCCAAACGATCAATTTCAGGGCCTCCAGGGTAAGGCAGACCAACAACCCGAGCCACTTTATCGTACGCTTCGCCCGCGGCATCATCTCTTGTTTGACCAATCGTTTCAAAGCTTCCATGCTCCTTCATGTAGATAAGCTCCGTAT
This sequence comes from Aureibacillus halotolerans, assembly GCF_004363045.1. Classification (NCBI taxonomy): domain Bacteria; kingdom Bacillati; phylum Bacillota; class Bacilli; order Caryophanales; family Bacillaceae; genus Aureibacillus; species Aureibacillus halotolerans. The sequence goes on along the minus strand of NZ_SNYJ01000022.1, from coordinate 4,563 downwards.
GCCCTCCAGACACGATAAGGGCGATAAGCGGAAACGTGAGCGGTTCGCTGAGTTGGGCAGCATAGATGTGACCCGCTATGTGATGCACATTAATGAGTGGCAATTGGTGACAAAAAGCAAACGTCTTTGCCGCCTGAATGCCGACTAGCAAGGCACCAACGAGACCCGGTCCTTCCGTTACCGCAACCGCAGTCAGCTGTTTAGGCGTCACTTGCGCCTCTTCTAATGCTTGTTGAATGACCATCGTCACTTGCTCAACGTGGTGCCTCGACGCAACTTCAGGAACGACACCACCAAAGCGACTGTGGCTATCCATTTGCGAGGCAACAATGTTTGATACGATTGTTTTTCCATCTCGAATAATTGCCGCAGCGGTTTCATCACAGCTCGTTTCGATTGCTAAAATATACTCGTTTGTCATGTTAAATTCACCCACATTACCATTGCGTCTTCATTGTTGTCTGTGTAATAGCCTTTACGAATGCCACCTTTTTTAAAGCCGAACTTTGTGTACAAATTTTGAGCGACTTTATTGGACAATCGAACCTCTAATGAAACGGTCTTCCCGCCTTTGGCTTTCACTGTTTCAAGCGCACAATGGAGCAACGCTTCGCCTAGCTTTTTCCCTCTGTACCTAGGAAGCAAGGCAATGTTGGTCACATGCGCCTCGTCAAGAATAATCCAGACGCCACAGTAACCGACAACCTCGGTTTCATTATGAACAGCTGCCACATAGTGTGCATAAGGGTTTTGGGAAAGCTCCTGTACAAATGCCTGCCGTCTCCACGGCGTCGCAAAAGAATGCTTTTCTACATGAAGCACTTGGTCTATGTCCTCTAGCGTCATTTGTCTAAATGTTACAGATGTCTGCATTTGGGCTCCCCCTACGTGGTGCGGCGCTGCCAGTTGGCTTCTGCCTCAGACAGCTTTAAATAGTCTGGAACAACAGTATGGACATTGCTTTCTGACGTCCAGTCTTCTGCACGAATCGCCAGCTCTGAGGCACGTGGTACACTTGCTTGAAGGGATGCGAACACGGCCTGTTCCTGAAATGCTTTCTGTAGGACATCACGTATAGGCTCGGTAAGCTCGCCAATAAAATGAATCGGCTTGTCCGTAGTGTCCTTTAGAACGTCGATCCAACCTTGTAAATGAACATACCGATCCTCAAGCTGATTTATGCCGTCTAGATAAAGCCCTGAATACACGTGTTCACGCCGGGCATCGAATATGGGGCATACCATCGCACTCTTTGGCCCATTAAAGCTAAGCGCTTGAAGGCTAGAGATTGACACTAGCCTCGCGCCAACGGACCAGGCAAATGTCTTGGCAACAGTCACGCCCATCCGAACACCCGTATACGACCCTGGTCCTTTTGCAATCGTGACGGTACCGATATCTTTTGGTACCCAACCAACGCTTTCCAACATATGCTCAATGGCTGGCAACAAACGTACGGCATGATTACGCAAACCGACAGAAGTCGTTTCCGCAACAAACCGCTTATCCTCAGCCAATCCTAGACTTAACGCCGCATTTGACGCGTCAATGGCCAACACCTTCATGATAATGCCTCCCTACATAAATCCTCATAGATCTGACCCACCGCTTTGAACGTCAGCGTTCGACCGTTCTCTGTATAAGCAATGGCGATACTTACCCTTTGCTCCGGAAGCACTTCTTCAACATATTCCGGCCATTCAATGACGGTAACGCCTTGACCGTATACGTATTCGTCAAGGCCAAGATCGTCTTCTTCACCTTCTAAACGATAAGCGTCCATATGGTATAAAGGAAGTCGACCTTCATACTCTTTAATGATCGTAAACGTTGGAGAGTTGACGATCTCCTGTATGGAGAGACCAATCGCTAGTCCTTTAACAAACGTTGTTTTTCCAGCCCCGAGATCTCCTTCTAGGGTAAGCAGAGTCCCTGGTGCTACTACGTCTCCTAAACGGCGCGCTATCTCCTTCGTTTCGTCTTCAGTTGTCGTATGAATCACGTACGTCGCCATGATTGTCCCCTTTTGATAAATGATTGTACCCTGATTTTTCTAGCACGCGTCCGGTTTGTCGAGAGAGGACACGGCTAGGTCCACTCTCCACATACCCAATGCGTGTCACAGGCACTGAGGTCTTCGCTTTAAACAGTTCTTCCAGCAGCGGCCATTTGTCAGCTGCAATCGTGCCGACAAGCTCAAAATCCTCGCCTCCGCTGAATGCATACTGAAGCGCCTGCTTTCGCTCAAGCGTTAGCATATAGCCGCGAAACTGAATAGCATCTTCTTCGATGACAAGCGTTGATGAGCTGGCTTCCGCGATTTCCCACAACTCACTGGCAAGGCCATCACTAATGTCATTTGCACATGTACTACCTGCCTCACGTAGGAGACGGCCTTCCACACAGCGCGGCACTGGGCGTTGATGAGTTCTGACAATCTCCGCCTCCATGTCTAAAAAACGCATATGCCTTCCATTTTTCAGAAGGGTGTCCAACCCTGCTCCCGATTCACCGACAAAACCTGTGACAAAGAGAACATCACCAGGCTGAGCTCCTGAACGCGTCAGTATTTGCTTAGGATCGGCGTAGCCTAATACCGTGACATTGATGATCAATGCAGGCCCACTCGTCGTATCTCCACCAATCAGGTCCATGCTGTAGAATGAAGCAAGCTCCTGCATGCCTTTATAGAGATCACGTATCTCATCCTTATTTGTATGCTTGGGTATCGTTAGTGTTACGAGATAATAGGCTGGCCATGCGCCCATAGCAGCGATATCACTAATATTTGCCGCAAGCGCTTTGTACCCCACATCTGACATTCCCATCGTCGTCTTAGTAAAATGTGTGCCTTCTACCATTTGGTCCTGGCATACAACAATATTTTTCCCATCATCAGGGCGAAACACCGCTGCGTCATCCCCTATGCCAAGAATAAGCTTCTCATGATAATGGGTTTTTGGGGTAATTGCACGAATTAGTTGGAATTCATCCAAAGCGCTCGCCACCGTTTCTAGTTGTTCCATCGTACTGTTATTCTGACACACTCTCCCACGCTCTTCAATAAAGCCGTCTAATAAGCTGCATCGACAGCTTCTTTGAGGCTGGAAACTATATCATCCACATGTTCAATACCAACGGAAATCCGGACATGCTGCTTCGTAATCCCTGTATTGGCTAACAGCTCTGGAGGGAGTGCACGATGTGAAGTCGCTATCGGATACGATACCGTCGTTTCAACTCCTGCTAACGTCGCTACGAACTTAATCCAATTTAGTGAGGCAAAGAACCGATCCATAGCTGCCTTCTCTTCTAAAGCGATGGTCACGATGGCACAGCCTATGGATTCACCTGCCAACGATGGATGATACACCTTTTCTATGCCTTGATACCCTGACAGTTTAGATGCTACAGCTTCGGCATTAGTCACCTGACGTTCCATTCGCACGCTCAATGTTTTAAGTCCACGGCAAGCAAGCCATGCTTCAAAAGGACTTAGCGATAAGCCTAAATTCACGACAACACTCCGGGCTTTCGTGATCCATTTTTCATTTCCGACCACCACGCCAGCAGTCACATCACTGTGTCCACCAATGTATTTCGTTGCGCTATGAACTACCAAATCCGCCCCAGCATCTGACGGTCGACACACATAAGGCGTGGCAAATGTATTATCTACCATCAAAACAACTTGTTTCTTTTTTGCGATGGCAGCAATCGTCTCAATCGGTTCGACAAGAAGCAATGGATTCGTAATCGATTCTGAGTACACAAGCACTGTATTGCTTTGAATGGCATCTTCTATCGCCTGACTTTTTGAAAAATCGACGAAACTTACATCAATGCCCTGATGTTTCAATTCATGAGAGAAAAGCTGATAAGTGCCCCCATACAAATCTTGTGTCGCGACGATGTGATCGTCTTGCTTGGCCACCGCAAGAACGCCAGCAAGAATGGCAGAGAGTCCTGACGACGTCGCAACCCCAGCTTCGGCATTCTCAAGCTTTGCCACCGTTTGTCCGAGCTCGTCCGTGTTTGGATTGCCTACACGTGTATATAAATAAGGGGCGGTTTCGTCCCCTTGATAAAATGCTTCCAGCTCATCTAAACTACGAAACGAATAAGCACTCGTTTGATAAATCGGGGTCGTTTTGCTACGAATAGGCGCCTTAGTTTTTAGCGTAGATTGAACAACCTTGGTGTCAAAATGTGCATCCATATGTAGGACCTCTCTTTTGTTTAGATAGTAGAAAAAAACAGACTGCGCATAACGCACAGCCTGTTCTCATTCACGTGCCCGGCAACGTCCTACTCTCACAGGGAAACCCAACTACCATCGGCGCTGAAGAGCTTAACTTCCGTGTTCGGCATGGGAACGGGTGTGACCTCTTCGCTATCGTCACCAGACACGTTATTCAATTGACAAGAAGAATTATATCGCTTTTCTTGTAGAAAAGCAATAGGATCATCCTTCAAAACTAGATACCGACACACACGGTTGAAACAAAAATCAATTGAAGAGAAGGCCTCGATCGATTAGTATCCGTCAGCTCCACGTGTCGC
>NZ_SNYJ01000021.1 GCF_004363045.1 Aureibacillus halotolerans | reverse complement strand
GTCCAGAAATCCGTCGATTGGCAATTCACCACCGAGCAGGCACGAGGTAAACTAAAACATCTGTATCCTGTAATTTGATTCGGTCAAGGTACTAGTGCCTTCGCTTTCTTCCTTAAAGGGCACTAGTATACCATCGATTCGGAAGTACCTCATCGCGTTATCTATGCCGATAGAGTCTCCCATGTAGTCGCTTTTGGTTTAATGTAAAGGACATATGAAATGAGAAGAATCTTATTGATTCATGTTCGACCATTACCAACTAAATAGGTGGAGGAGGTCCTAGAAGCAACTTCTTCCTGTTAACAATGTTGCGATGAAAACGCATTTTTCTCCATTACACGAGACTGGGACAAAATAAAAAAAATTTATGCAGAAACAAACATTAGCGTAGTCAAAATACGTAGACTCCAACGGGAACAGCGCGAGCTGAAGATCCCGCAGGAAAGCTTTTGCTTTCCGAGGAAGCTGAAGCCGTGCCCGTGGAACGCGAAGTATTTTGACGCAGCGGTCGTGCTTTCTTTGACAAGTGAATCATCGACTCGAGAAGACCTCGTCGTGTTTTATTTTTATCTTAAAAGGCACTAGTAAGCATTCGCCTGGCACATTCCTTGCATGCTAATGGCAAAGGAGGTCGCAACAAGAAGTCGAGAATTTTGCTAAAATAGACAAATGAGATGAATTGTATAACGTGAACAACGCTCCCTGTCATGTAAGCTTGAACACTAAAAATAGAAAGGTGGTGACGCTGCCACTACTCGGAGAGCGAACATAGACAAGGACCTTCTGAGTACAGAAGAGTCTAAGAAGGTGAATCGTATAGTCGGATGATACATAGGTCTATGTGTTTAGTGGCAGTTCATAAAATGCGTATTATATCCTCGTTGCAATCCAAGCTTTCTGCACACAACCTTGATGGAATCTTGATCTACGCCCCACACAACCGGAAATATGTGACGAAATTCACAGGTACAGCAGGGGCTGTTCTGATTGGTGAGTCATCGGCATTTCTTTTTACCGATTTTCGTTACATTGCTCAAGCAGAGGCGCAAGTGAAGGATTGTAAAGTCGTCAACCATGGAGGGCGTCTTGTCGACAGTATTGTAGAAAAAGCAGCGGCATCTGGCATAACAAGGTTAGGGTTTGAAGAGAACCATTTTACGTATAAGCAATATATAGAGTTAAAAACGGCTTTTCAGGATGTTGAGTTGATCCCTATAGGTCACTTCGTCGAAGATCTGCGGAAAATCAAGCTGCCTGAGGAAATTGAATGCTTACAGGAAGCCGCACGGATTGCGGATGTCGCCTTTAATCACATCCAATCGTTTATCAAGCCTGGTCTCAAAGAGCAGGAGATTGCAACGGAATTGGAACGCGTAATGAAGGAGCAAGGCGCGACCAGTGCAGGAACCCCTATCATTGTCGCATCTGGTTGGCGTGGTGCATTGCCTCATGGCGTGGCAAGTGAGAAGACTGTGGAAGTGAATGAGATGATCACGATGGATTTCGGTGCCTACTATAAGGACTATCATTCAGACTTGACGAGAACTGTTTCAATTGGTGAGCCGCAAGAAAAGCTTGTTGAAATCTATAACATCGTTCTTGAGGCTTTGGAACGGACGGTAGCCGCTCTGGCTCCAGGGATGCCATTGAAGGAAGCAGATGCCTTGTGCAGGAAATTCATTCGTGCTGAAGGGTATGGAGATTTCTTTGGCCATGGAGCAGGGCATGGTCTTGGTCTTGAGATTCACGAAGAACCATTCTTATCTCCTAAAAGCAGCGGCGTTCTAGAGGAAGGAATGGTCATTACCGTTGAACCGGGCATTTATCTACCTGAGATTGGCGGTGTTCGCATCGAGGATGATCTTTTGCTGACAAAGGGCGGCGTCAAACGTTTGACGACCTCTGAGCGGCAGTTAATACGGCTATAGAGGGGATAAACCTAAAGAAGAGCGCGCCAGAAGGTCCAATTGGCACGCTCTTCATTATTTTAAAAGCAGGACGCCATCCTATTGTTCGGTGACAAACGAAGCATTCTCGTGCGCGCTGCAACTCAAAAAGCAGAGAATGTTTGCGAGGAGATGAATGTCATCATTTCGCTCCTTGGCTAGGTTGTGCATAGTTTTTGGCTCGTTCGAAATGGCGCTTAATTTCATTGTAATCTTCTGCTTCTAATGCGAGCCTTGGCGGACGTGTCGGCCCAACTGGCTTACCAGCGAGACTCATCATGTATTTTATCGATTGCACAAGCTGCGGTTCCGCGTCGTAGTGAAAAAGGGGGATGAGGCTTCTGTATAATGGGAGAGCAACATCCAGTTCACCTTGGAGAGCGTTGTGAAATAGTCTGATGCCTTCTTGTGGGAGAGCGTTTGGCACCCCGGAAATCCACCCTGTCGCCCCAGCAAGTGCACCTTCAAGGGCGAGGTCATCAACGCCAATCATCACTTCAAGGGATGTCTGGTCAAGAATGTCATGCACGCGTCGAATATCTCCGCTAAATTCTTTCACGGCGACGACATTTTCGAATTTGCTTAACTTAGCAAGCAACTGTGGCGTTAAATCAGTCGCATAATCTCGGGGGTTATTGTAGGCGACAATAGGAATACCGACACGATTCAACGCTTCGTAATGTGCGATGACTTCCTTCTCACGTGGATTGTAATTGATCGGTGGAAGCGCCATGATGCCTTGAGCACCTTGCGCTAGCGCATGTTCTGCCCAATGGACGGCTTGATTGGTGGATGGTGCGCCGGTTCCGACAATCACAGGAACTTGCCCATTGCTCGCCTGAATGACTGTTTCCACGACGGCCGTTCGTTCCTCACTACTAAGCGTGGCATATTCCCCTAATGAGCCTGCTGGGACGAGCCCATCAACGCCTTCAGAGATGAGCCATTTGCATAAATCTTCTAGCTGGGAAAAATCTACACTGAAATCCTCTTTCATTGGTGTGACAAGTGCCACATAAACGCCGTTAAACCGGTTCATCTAATCTCTCCTTTTGATGTTGTTTTTTTGCTTCCATTTGTTTGTAAAACTCTTCTCTCGCTTGCTCAATGCCATGGTGAAATTGCAGCAGTGCATTTTTTCGTTGTTCACGAACTTCGTGCATGGCGGAAGAAAGTGAATCGTCCATCGAATGTGAAAAGCTGTGTTTGAGAATGGCTCTGCCTGCAACAGTGCCCTGAGCCTTTGCCACCTTTGCACTCTCGATGCCCGTACAATTACCGGCAACATACAAGTCGCGAACTGGTGTGGACATGTCTTCAAAGTGATCGGGAATAAAGCCACCTAATGCGTCTACATGCTGCACAGGACATGGGGTCAAAGCAATTAATTCATTAAGTGGAGACAAGCCTCCAGCAATACAGACAAAATCAACGTCAACGATACGTTCAGAGTGAGGGAGAATGTCACCGTTGGCTGTCAGCCGACATACTTTAATCGCCTGCACCTCATTCTCACCAGTAATTTCTGTGATACATTGCTTCACATGAACAGGAATCTTAAAGACCGACATGCCTTTTGACGGGTACCATTGAAAAGCATAGTGTTTAATGACATTCGATCTTTTTGCAAAAATCCCCCCCAGTCGAAGTAAAGGAGACGGTGCGAGATGAGCCATTTGAAGGAGTCTTTCGAATATGGCTTTTGGGTTCGACTCCTCCATGGAAAGAGGATGGGGTGGTGCGACATAAAACCCCTCAATGTCGATGCCACAAAGCGTAAGCTCCCTGGCGATAGCAAAGGACAGTGCGTTTAAGCCGAGAATGGCGCCTCTTTGACCAGGGCGCACATGGTGGACATTGGTCATGACCTGGGCTGCGCCAATTGTCATGACCCCTGGCAGCGTCCAGCCTGGTACTGGAAGAGAGCGTTCTGTTGCCCCTGTAGCAATGAGAAGCGCTTTTGCAGAAAAGGTGCCGTTGGATGTGTGTACATACCAACGTTCGCCGTGGTATGTCATATGATGAACACTGACACCGATATAAAAATGGACGCCAAGAGCTTCAGCTTGCTGTGTGAGCTTTTCTGCTTCCTTTTGACCATCCCACCAACTGTTCTTTTTTTCTTCATAAAGCTGACCTAAAAGTCTTCCACCAGGCTTTGGGTATTCGTCTACGACACCGACTTGAATGCCTTCACTCGCCAGTTCAATACTCGCAGACAATCCTGCCGGACCAGCCCCGATGATAAGAACATCCATCTAGTCGCCTCCTTTCTTAAATGGAGTAGGAAGCTTTGTTTGAGAAGAGATATGCATATGTTCGGTGAGCAATGTCAGACATGCCCTTTTGTCCTTGACGCCATTGACGGTGACACGACACTCAAAGCAGTGACCGATATTGCAGTAAATGCCACGAGCCTCGCCAGACTCCTCGTGCGATCGCAGCTGGCGAATGCCAGAAGCCATCAGTGCACTGGCGATCGTATCTCCATCTTGTCCAGAAAGCTGCTGATCATTGAAAATGTATTCGATCGAACGACACGACTGAACAGACAATACAGGATGAGAAGTGATGCGTCGTTCATTCATTTTCCTCACCATCCTCCAAGAACAAATGAAACGGAATAGGGCGCACAGGTGGGCGAAAGACTAAAGTCGAAGGCGGTCCATGACCTTCTTGAGAAATTGCGTTAATCATAGATCTACACACCCGCCCCCCGCAATGCCCCATCCCTGCGCGTGTCCGTAGCTTGAGCTCTCTAGCAGAACAGTGGTGTTCTTTAGCGGTTTGCTGCAAATCGTCCCAAGTGACATTTTCACAGCGGCACACAATGAGCGCTTGTTGGTTCGTCAAAACAAACACCTCCATAGAACAACATGCAAAAAGGATGCCAACATGCCACTTGAGCTTTTATTGAAGTCGAATTCTATCGTTTTAGACGAATTGTCTACTATTCTAGAATGTTAGGTTTGAAAGAGTAGGGTCCACCTGTGCTAAAGAGGTTTGTGAGAGGATTCGAACTTTAATTGATTGGAAAAGGCAAGAAACTGCTAAGAACGAATCAGTTGCTATAAAAAAACATCGATGGGGTTGTCTCAAAAGCCTCTTAAAAGTAGAAAACCTCGAGGCATTTGAACAGGTGCCTTGAGGTTTTTCATGTTTTATAATTTGAGTGGCGATTGATTTTATGCAGAGTCAGAAGATTAGCGTAGTCAAAATACGTAGACTCCTGCGGGAACAGCACGAGCTGAAGATCCCGCAGGAAAGCGATTTTTGCTTTCCGAGGAAGCTGAAGCCGTGCCCGGCGGCATAGAAAACACGAGGAGGTCTTCTCGAGTCGATGTTGCACTTGTACCCTTTAGGGTGCAAGCGAAGTATTTTGATGAAGCGGTTTAATTCTATTACCAAAAAAAATCTTGGAAATATTCTCACAAGGTCATTTTTTGACCTTATGGGACAGCCCCATCGACAGGTATTTACTCGCTTATGCCATATTTGTTGAGCTTGTTATACAGTGTAGCTCGGGAGATGCAGAGCAGATCTGCGGTTTCATCTTTTTTGCCATGGCAACTCTGTAACGTCTGCTCAATTAGTCGTTTTTCCTCTCTTTCCAATGCTTGTTTTAGCGATAACGTACGCTGGGGATGAGGCGATTTCTTCACTTCAGGGTCCACATGATGGGGATCGGGAGAGGATTGACCTGAGAAGAATATATCCTCTATACGCAATTGATCATTTTCCGAAAAGACGACGAGACGCTCAACTGTGTTTTTGAGTTCACGAACGTTGCCTGGCCAAGAATAGTCTAAGAGCTTTAGCATGATTGATTTAGGAATGGCATCAATGCTTTTATTGTACGTATGGCAGAATTGAAACAAAAAATGGTGGCTCAGCTCTACAATGTCCTCAGCTCGTTCACGAAGGGGAGGGATGGTGATGGAAATAATATGAAGCCGAAAATACAAATCCTCCCGAAACGTTCCCTTTCGTACAAGCTCGTTTAAATCTTTGTTTGTGGCGGCAATGATTTGACAGTCTACTTTTTTTTCCTTCGTGCCCCCAACAGGGAAGTAAGTGCCCTCTTGTAGAACGCGTAGCAGTTTGACCTGCATGTCCAGTGGCAGTTCGCCGACCTCATCCAAAAAAAGCGTCCCATGTTTAGCGAGTTCAAACTTCCCTTTTTTTCCTTGAGAACTTGCGCCAGAGAACGCGCCTTTTTCATACCCAAACAGCTCGCTTTCAAACAAGGTCGGCGGAATGGCGCCACAGTTGACAGCGATAAAAGGAGCCTGCGTCTCCCTGTGGCGAATTTGATGGATGGCACTTGCGAAGAGTTCTTTCCCTACCCCGGATTCTCCGAGCAGGAGGACGCGTGCGGGAACTTGGCCAATTTGTTTGATTCGATCTAACGTCATTTTCAGGGCAGGGCTTGAGCCTTTAATGGAGTGAAAAGGATGAAGCTCAGGTCGTATGACAGACATCTTTCGTTCTAAGTGCACAATCGTCTCATTTGCTGAAGAGAGTTCCTTACGAAGCTGGACCTGTCTTGTGATGTCAGTTTCCGAGACGACAGCTCCGATAATGTTGCCATCGAACCTCACAGGTCTAGCGTTTATTAATACAATGAGATCTTCTCTTGGTTCGTGCTGCTTGTTCTGAACGATTTCTCCTGTTTGAAGTGTATTCAAGTTCAGTAGCATTGCCTTTGGGAAAAACTCACTCATGTCCTTGCCCATAATTTCTTCTTTTTTAATGGAGAATAATTGCTCGGCACCGCTTGTCCAGATCATCGTGCATTGGTTGCTGTCAATGGCAGTGATGCTGCTGTTGGTCGTGTCTAGCGCGGTTTCAAAATAGGCTTTTAGTGTATCGAAGGCATGTGCAGATGCAGCATACAATTCAGCGGTCTTTATGTAACCGAGAAGCTCTTGTTTTTGATTAAAAATGAGAAGGAATTCGGTGTATGTCTTTGGCCGTTCTATGGAATCGCCGCTCTCATTGATATATACGCAAGCGGTTGATTTCCAAGCGATATGGTCAGGAGGCACATCAGCGTTAGTGAATGCGCTTACGTATATCGATTCCAATCCGACGTATCCCCGTTCTTTTTCCACAAACAGCATGTCCTTCTTCAAGTGTGATCGCTTTATTTTTGCAGGCATCTTTTGGAGGATGGTGTAGGATTGTTGCAAGTATTCTTTGAAGTTCGGCAGCAGATGGTCCAAAAAAATCCCTCCGGCTCTTGTTTTCATTCATTATACAGAAAATACTGTACTCTCTGCTATAAAAAGGTCTGGCACGGAATTTGCATATAGGATCGTAAGGAGGGACGTCATGACTAGACATACAGAAGTCGCCATCATTGGAGGGGGCATCGTCGGCTGTGCCGTGGCCTATTACACTAGCAAATATGGTTCTGATGTTGTTGTTATTGAAAAAGGAGAGCTGGCAAGTGGCACGAGCTCCCATTGTGATGGCAACATCCTTGCCATTGACAAAGAACCAGGCTTTGACAGTCAGATGACGCTTCAAAGCCAACAGCTCGTTCATGAGCTCTCAGAAGAATTAAAAAAAGAATTTGAATACAGACAACCAGGTAGCATCCTCGTCTGTGAGGATGAAGAAGAGATGGAAATGGCAGAGCAATGGGTGAACAAGCAAGTACAAGCAGGATTGTCGTTTCGTTTGCTTGATCAGGCTGACCTACGAAACGAAACGCCATATTTGGCAACAGATCTTCTTGGAGGTTTGGAATGTGCTTCAGATTCGACCGTCAATCCGTATTTGTTTTCCTACGCCCTATTTGCTGCGGCAAAAACGAGAGGAGCCACGTTGTGGAAGAATACGAGTGTCCGCTCGATCGCAAAACAGTCTCAACACTATGTAATTGAGACCTCTAATGGAACGATTACAGCGGACAAGGTCGTGAATTGTGGAGGGGTTTGGGCGCCAAAGATTGGGCAAATGCTTGGCATTACTATTCCGATTTTGCCGCGAAAGGGACATATTCTTGTGTCATCGAGGCAAGTGCCTGTTTCTCCACGAAAAGTCATGGAATTTAGCTATCTCATGACCAAATTCGGAAAGGAAAGGAAGGTAGATAGGGAAACAGAGGCGTATGGAGCGGCACTTGTTTTCGAGCCAACGGCAAGTCAAAACTTCCTGTTGGGCTCAAGCCGTGAATTTGTTGGCTTTGACAACACGGTGAACTGGCATGCTGTGCGTGCGATCGCCAGGCGTTGTATTCGGTTTTATCCCGTCCTTCGTGACATGAGCTTGCTTCGTGTCTATTTTGGATTCCGGCCATGGGTGGCGGATCATCTGCCAATCATTTCAGAAGTCGCAGCCTATCCGGGCTATTATATTGCCGCAGGTCATGAAGGAGATGGCATCGGTCTGGCTCCGATTACGGGAAAAGTCATTGCGGAGATGATTCATCAAAAGACACCGTCGATTGAAGTAGAGCAGCTTCGAAATGATCGATTTAGCCAAAGGGAGGCAATCACGTGAAGTACACAACGTTAGTGACGACAATCGATACTCATACTGGGGGAAATCCGACCAGAACCGTCATTTCAGGGGCACCTAAGCTAAATGGATCTACGATGAGTGAGAGAATGCTTGATATGAAAATGCACCATGATTGGTTTCGGAGGGCATTAATGAATGAGCCTAGAGGACATAGTGTCATGTCAGGCGCGATTCTCCAGGAGCCCACTCATCCAGAGGCTGACATCGGTGTCATCTTTATTGAAACAGGTGGGTACTTGCCTATGTGCGGTCATGATACGGTCGGTTTTTGTACAGCGCTTGTTGAGGCAGGACTGATAACGACTAGTGAGCCAGTGACGAGCATCGTTCTTGATACACCAGCTGGGCTCGTCAGCACCGAAATTCTTGTAAAAGATGGCGAAGCACTAGAAGTATCGTTCAATAACGTGGCTTCCTTCCATTATAAGCAGTTCGCGCTTGACGTGGAAAACACGGAAGCAATGACTGTCGATGTGGCCTATGGTGGAAATTTCTATGGCATTGTTTCAGCAAGAGAAGCGGGGGTCGTAATTGATCCAAAACGAACAGAGCCCATCATTGAAAAAGCGATGACGATTCGAAAGGCCGTCAACGCGCTTCAATCCTTTGTCCATCCAAACAATACATTTATTTCAGGCGTGACACACATTGAGTTTTATGATGATCCAGTCAATCCTGAGGCAGATGTCAGAAACACTGTAGTGGTGCCACCTGGGGGGATAGATCGTTCGCCGTGCGGCACAGGAACATCTGCAAAAATGGCGTCGCTTTATTCCCATGGCAAGCTTCAAGTCGGAAGCTCTTTTATCCATGAAAGCATTGTCGGCTCACTGTTTAAGGGCACGATTGTCCGTGAAGAGATGGTCGGCCAGTTCAAAGGAATTGTCCCGCGCATTACAGGAGAGGCATGGGTGACAGGGCACCATCAATACATGCTCCGAAGGGATGAGGAGGAGACAGGCTTCTTACTCATTCCACAGCTAGAAATTCATTAAGGAGGAGCAGTTATTGAAGACACAAAGCTATGTTCATACGATTGATATTCATGTGGCGGGAGAGGCCTTTCGCTTTTTACCATGTCACTGGCGTTGGGGGGCAGATCCCACTTTATTTGAAGAAGAAACACATCAATTGATCAAAGGAATTCTCCAAGAGCCTAGAGGACATAAAGACTTGAACGTCTGTATTCTTGCTCCTGCACACAGCAAGAAGAGCAACGGTACTTTGCTAATGTTCAATTATAAAGGGCATCAAAAATGCTCAACTGGTGGGTTTGTGGCAGCGGCTGTGTATTTGTCTGATATCGAAGGCGTTCAAGGAACTTCCTATGTCTTTGAAGGACATGAGCAACAGGTTATTGTCACAAAAAGGCACGCTAATGACTGGGAAATCCAAGAGGACCTTCTTTCAGACCCAAGTGTAGAAGACGTTTGGAAGATTTGGGGTCAGCGGGTGGTCGCGAAGCCGATTCCTTTTGAGCTAACAGTAGAAACATTGCCTGAGTGCAGAAAAATATTTGAGAAAGAACTCCTTGAAGAAGCCCCATTTGATCTGCTGCTCCTTTATACAAGTTCAACTTTTATAACCTTTGATACAACAGGTCATATTGACCGATCACCACTAACTGGTGCAAGCTGTTACGTTTTGTGTTCAGCGCATGCCACTGACATGGAGGTTGCCAACCTGCTAGGGCACAAGGCTCATGTATCACTTGATCGCCTACATTCAAATGTGCGATCGACGATGAGGGTAAGGGCTGAGGTCATCGCAATGTCACGCTTTGTCTTCCAGGAAAAGGACCCCTTTCAACAAGGCTTTTTGTTATTTTAGAAATTGACGCAACGAAGGAAAGTCAGAGAAGAATCCAACGCACGAGGGTTTAGTAGTGAGCATAAGGGGACTGGAAAAGGGCTTTCGAAGCAATTGAGAAACGATTTCTAGTTGATGAAACTGTTATGTAAAAGTTGTTACTGACAAGAACGAATGTGGAGCGCTGAACAACTCTGTGATTTTGTCTTTTGCCATTAAAATACGATGATGCATTCACGCCTTTCATATAATGGGAGGTGTTTTTCTGAACATTTCGTGAGGACATTTAACATTGCCCATACCTACGCAAGCGATTAAAATAAAATAGAGAGGAAGTTACCTCTTCGTGAAACCGATTTCATTTACTTCAGGAGGAACCCAATGAATAAAGCAAAATTCAGTTACACGCCGCCAGCGAATGGCTACCCCGAATGGAATAACAATCCTGAGATATTTTCATTGAATACGATAGACGCGCATGCCACATTAATGCCATATGCGACGGAAGAAGAGGCGATGCAAGGGAACCGAGCGTCTTCCAGCTTCACGCAATTACTAAATGGGAAATGGCAATTTCAGTTCGCTGAAAATGCGGACAAGCGTACGGTAGATTTCTATCAAGCTTCCTATGACACGTCAGATTGGGAGACGATTTCAGTCCCAGGTCATTGGCAGCTACAAGGCTACGATTACCCTCAATACACGAATGTTCGTTATCCGTGGGAGGGCAACGAGGATATTAAAGCACCGTTTGCGCCTACGGCCTACAATCCTGTTGGCTCTTATGTACGTACGTTTACTGTGCCTGAACGTTGGAAGGACCTCCCTGTATACATCAGTTTTCAAGGTGTTGAATCTGCCTTTTATGTGTGGGTGAATGGCGATTTGGTTGGCTATAGCGAAGACTCGTTTACGCCTGCAGAATTTGATCTTTCGCCGTACCTTCAAGATGGCGAAAACAAACTTGCTGTGGAAGTATACCGATGGAGTGATGCCAGCTGGCTTGAGGACCAGGATTTCTGGCGAATGAGCGGCATCTTTCGTGATGTGTACTTGTATGCAACGCGCCCAGTCCATGTACAAGATGTGTTTGCGAAGGCGACCTTGGACGAGGAGTACAAGAACGGCAACTTTGATTTAACCTTATCGCTATCCTCTTTGGAAGAGAATTCTTCTGTAGGTTGGCGTGTGTCAGCTCAATTGTACGACAGCAATCAAACTGCTGTATTTGCGGAGCCTCTATCCAAAGAAATCGATCCAAACCGTGCAAATGATACCGTCCGTTTTCAACAAACGGTTGACACGCCTGCGCAATGGAGCGCCGAGCATCCTCATTTGTACACGCTTATTGTCAAAATCGAAAATCCTCAAGGGCATATTACGGAAGCGCAAAGCTTGAAGGTTGGATTTCGAACGTTTGAAATTAAAAATGGCCTCATGCAGATCAATGGAAAGGCTGTCATGTTTAAAGGTGTCAACCGACATGAATTTAACTGTGACACAGGTCGTGCCATCACGTTCGAAGACATGGTTCGTGACGTCAAGCTGATGAAAGCAAACAATATCAACGCTGTGCGTACGTCCCACTATCCGAATCATCCACTCTGGTATGATCTGTGCAATGAGTACGGACTGTATGTGATTGATGAAACAAATCTTGAAACACACGGTGCTTGGACGTATGGCCAACAAGAGCTAGAAGATACATTGCCTGGAAGCAAACCAGAATGGACGGCAAACGTGCTTGATCGTGCGAATTCAATGTTCCAGCGTGACAAAAACCACCCGAGTATTGTCATCTGGTCACTAGGAAACGAATCTTTTGGTGGGGACAACTTTATTAAAATGAAAGACTTTTTCCATGAGGTGGATGATACAAGGATTGTCCATTATGAGGGAACCTTTCATTACCGTGCAAGTGACGATGCATCTGATATTGAAAGCCAAATGTACACAAGGGTAGAACAGATTGAAGAATACGCTAAAAATAACCCGAAGAAACCATTTATTTTGTGTGAGTACGCTCATGCGATGGGGAATTCATGTGGGAACCTCTTCAAATATTGGGAGCTATTCGAGCGCTATGATGTACTCCAAGGCGGCTTTATCTGGGACTGGATTGATCAATCGATTCGTACGAAAGACGAAGACGGCATAAAGTATATGGCGTATGGAGGAGATTTTGGAGAAACGCCTAACGACGGGAACTTTTGCGGAAACGGACTTCTGTTTGCAGACGGTGAAGTAACTCCAAAGCTTCTTGAGGTCAAAAAATGTTATCAGAATGTATCTATTGATGCAGTCAATCTTGAGAACGGGCAGTTTGAGGTGACCAATCACTTCCTATTCACATCTCTCGCGGATTTGACGTGGACATGGACAATTGAGAAAAACGGCGATGTACTTTCAAAAGACACCGCATCATTCTCAGTGTCACCAGGAGAAACGAGCACCATTGAGCTGCCATATTCATTGCCTGTGTCGGCAAAAGCAGACGATGACTTTCAGTTAACCGTCTCAGTCTCCCTTCCTGAAGACACGTCGTGGGCAGCCAAAGGCCATGAAATTGCATTTGAACAATTCCAACTCACGGTGAAAGAAGAAGTGGTGGACGCCACAGACTACGAAGGGCCGCAAGTCTCTGAGGATGCGCAAGAGGTTCGCCTGTTTGGGGAGAGCTTTGTCGCCACGTTTGATAAAAAAACAGGCAAGCTCTGCTCCTATCAGTTTGAAGGGAATGAGCTTCTCTCTGAAGCCTTGGTACCGCATTTCTGGCGTGCACCTATCGACAATGATCTTGGCAACAAGCTCCCTGAGCGAGTCGCCACATGGAAAGATGCCGGTGCAAAAGCAGAGCTCATCAAGTTTAATGTGGCTTCTGGAGCTGGGCAGGCCATCCTTGTGGAGACCGCTTATAAGGTGCCAACGACATCCGCTTCACGTGTAGATCTGGTTTATACGGTGCATGGGGACGGCACCATCCACATTCAGCAATCCTTGCGACCAGGTGAAGGGCTCCCTGAGATTCCAGCAGTAGGGATGAGCTTTGCCATGGCGGCAGAATTCTCGCGTCTGACGTGGTATGGGCGTGGACCACATGAGAATTATTGGGATCGAGCAACAAGCGCAAAAATAGGCAAGTATTCAGGGCGAGTCTTTGAACAATTTGTGCCATACCTGCGTCCACAGGAAACAGGAAACAAAACCGATGTGCAATGGGCGACACTTATTAACGAAGACGGGGTAGGCTTGCGGATTGCAGGAAAACCACCCGTTGAATTTAACGCTTTGCCTTATTCAAATGATGAGATTGAAGCGAGTAGCCATCCACATAAGCTACCTCAGAGCACAAAAACGGCAGTGCGCGTCAATTACAAGCAAATGGGCGTAGGAGGCGACGATAGCTGGGGTGCGAAAACACATCCAGAGTTTACGCTTTACGCCGATCAAAGCTACGTCTACCAATTCTCGTTGCAAGGCATCAAGCAATCATAAGGAAAAAACGATCAGAGCCCTTGTTGGGTCTGATCGTTTTTTGGTGTGAGCTACGCCGGAATGGCAAAGTAGCAGCGTAGTAAGATGAAGGGCAAGTGAGTAAAAGAGTAAAGCGAGCCTTGATTGGAATGTGGGTTTTGCTCAGCGAAAGTTGAGTCAATAACTACTCAACCCCCTCGGAAAAGCGTTATATATAATGGTAATCATCTCAATTGAAGAATCAGGTTACACATACAAATTATCAAAAAGAGGTAAACAATCACGAGAAGATTCATTAAGAAGAATGCGTTTACTCGAACAAAATAGTTGTAAAGGTGCACCATAGTTTAGTTGTATTGTACACTTGGTATTAAACTGAACTGAAAATTGAATTTAATCTCAGAAGATTATGGTTGTATTTGAATTTAAGTTCATCTATGAAAAATTGGAGAGGAGAATAAAAATGAACAACTCATGTATTTTTTGCTCTGTCACTAAAGGAGATATACCTAGTAATACAATTATGGAAAACGATTGGACAAAATCATTTTTGGATATACGACCTATTAACCCTGGTCACACGCTTGTTATTCCCAAAATGCATGTGAATTCCATTCATGATCTTAATGAAGAGAATTATTTAAGATTGATGGAAAGTGTTCGGCAAATAAGTTCGATTCTTCACGAGAAATTCACCCCAAGAAAAGTCGGTATAGCAATTGCTGGCTTTGATATTGAGCACTTACATATACATGTTGTACCTATGTACAGATACCATGATATTACTTCAGAAAAATATTTGACAGGAACAATTTTAGAAGCGGATCCTAATTCTTTGAAAGAAATTGAAGAATTCATCAAAAGTGAGTAGCTATTTGAATGAAAGATTATCAAAGGATTCTATATAACTAATTGTAATATGAAGTGAGACAGCTTTAATAAGAAAACGACAATGTAGGTTTCTTATTAAAGGGAGTCGCCAAAAAAGGTATTACACAAGGCTAAGTCAACAAAGAGCATATAAGAAAAAGGGCACAAGTGATTCAGGATGTGCAAAAAGTAATCTTCTAAACACAAGCGGTCACTAGCGAGACTCCTGCGGGAAAAGCGAGCTAAGCGAGACCCCACAGTGCGCTGTTAAGCGCCGAGGAGGCTCGCAGTTCGCCCGCGGAAAGCGAGCGTATGACCGCTCGTATTTAAGTCAATCCCAAGTTATGGTGATAACCCGTT
This sequence comes from Aureibacillus halotolerans, assembly GCF_004363045.1. Taxonomy (NCBI): domain Bacteria; kingdom Bacillati; phylum Bacillota; class Bacilli; order Caryophanales; family Bacillaceae; genus Aureibacillus; species Aureibacillus halotolerans. The sequence continues at coordinate 57,582 of NZ_SNYJ01000021.1, read as the reverse complement.
TAGGCTGAATGAAAACGCTTGTCTTATCTAAGCGCAAAGGCTTGGGAGGCGCGGAGTTGCCATTAGGGCAATGAGCATCGGACAAGGCAAAGCAACGAAGAAAGCGAGCGTTTCTCATCAGCCTAAACCTTACCAAGCGCGATCGTATTGCGTAGGAGGATCAATCTTTTCATTGAGCTCATTTGCCGCCTGAAGTGCCCAATACGGATTGACAAGCAATGCACGGCCAATAAAAATCAAGTCAGCCTGACGATTTTGAAGGATGTCCTCTGCTTGCTGCCCAGAAGTAATGAGACCAACGGCACCAGTAGGGATATTTGTGTCTTTACGAATTCCTTCCGCGTGAGGCACTTGATAGCCAGGAAACGTACTGATTGCTTTTGGTAATGCAATGACGCCACCCGTAGAGCAATCAACTAAGTTAACTCCTTGGGCTTTCATTTTCTGAGCAAATGGCACATAGTCTTGCCATTTCATACCGTTGTCATCATAGTCCTCGGCGGAAATGCGGACGAAAAGGGGACCGTCCCAAACGGTATTCACGGCTTCGATAATTTCTTGTAAAAAGCGATAGCGTTTCTCTGGCGTTCCCCCATACTCGTCTGTACGGTGGTTCGTTAATGGAGACAAAAAGGAATTGATCAAATACCCATGAGCAGCGTGGATCTCGATGATATCGAAGCCAGCTTTTTTAGCTCTTTCAGTAGCGTCCTTGAACGCTTGAATTGTACGCTCAATATCGCCAAGCGTCATTTCGGTTGGCGTTTGGTAACGATCACTAAAAGCAATAGGAGAGGGACCGTAAATCACGCCGGGACCTTCGGATTTTCGACCCGCATGTGCAAGCTGAATAGAGGTTTTTGCGCCATGCTCCTGGAGCAACTGCACAATCTCACTCAACCCTTCAATGTGCTCATCTGACCAAATACCAAGGTCCTTTGTTGAAATTCGTCCTTCAGGAAGAACAGCCGAGGCTTCTAGCATAACGAGACCAACCTGCCCAACAGCTCTGGACGTGTAGTGCGTTCTATGCCAATTCGTCACCTTTCCGTCTTCCTCCGGACACGAATACATACACATTGGCGACATGACGATGCGATTTTTAAGCGTTACATTTTTTATTGTATAAGGTGAAAACAAGGTTGGTGTCATATAGAAGTCCTTTCTAGGTTTTCTCCATCTAAGCACATGCATTTAATTAAAATCAAATATAATGAACGAATCAATGAAGCGGTTAGAGATCAAAGTGAATTCGCTACATCGTAAATATCAAGAAAATTTGTTCAGGACCCGAAGAAAATCGAGAAATATGTCGAAAAAACGGTTGTCACGTCTATAAGAGTATGTTATTCTTCAACATGTACTTATAATAACCGTTAACAACGCAGTGCTTCGCTCTCTATCATCGAAGCATTGCGTTTTTTATATGCCAATATATGTATATATATGTAATTTGCTATTTCCATCATGACGATCAACCGTGATATACTAATTTAAAATTCGTGAAAGGAAGCGGAGGCCAATGAACCAAATGCTCAAAGAAGATCTGATTGCCTATAGCAAAACCATCGGTATTGATGACATTGGGTTTGCCTCGGCTGACCCTTTTTTAACGTTAAAGGAACGCCTCAAGCAGCAACAGGCATTGAATTATCAATCAGGGTTTGAGGAGAGCGACATTGAAAAACGCACTCATCCAGAGCTATTGCTTCCACAAGCGAAGTCGATTATTGCCATTGCGCTCGCGTATCCTTCGAAAATGAAGAATACACCTAAAAGCACGAAAGAGGACCCCCGTGGTTTGTTTTGCCGTGCTTCATGGGGAGAAGATTATCATACGGTTCTTCGAGATCGTTTGGACAAGCTTCAAGCGTATTTGCAAGAGCGGGTACCAGAGGCTTATGTGACATCGATGGTCGATACGGGAGAGCTATCCGATCGCGCTGTTGCGGAACGGGCAGGCATTGGCTTTAGCGCGAAAAGCTGTGCAATTATATCGCCGATCTATGGCTCTTATATTTATCTTGGCGAGATGATTACATCGGTCCCTTTTGAGCCAGATACGCCTGTTGAGGATGGATGTGGGACGTGCAATATTTGTGTGGAGGCGTGTCCTACGGGCGCACTAGTGCAAGGTGGGCAGCTTGATGCGAAGAAATGCATCTCTTTTTTGACACAAACGAAGGGGTTCCTTCAGGACGAATATCGAAAAGTCATTGGCAATCGACTTTACGGCTGTGACACATGCCAAACCGTGTGTCCGAAAAATCGTGGCGTTGATTTTCATACCCAGCCTGAATTTGAACCAGACCCTGAGAAGGTGAAGCCGCTCTTAAAGCCGCTTCTTACGATTTCTAATCGAGAATTTAAAGACACCTACGGCCGGATGTCAGGCTCTTGGCGCGGAAAGAAGCCTATTCAGCGCAACGCCATTTTGGCCTTAGCCATATATAAAGATGACACTGCGCTTCCCCTACTAGAGGAGCTGATCAAAAGTGACCCTAGACCCGTTATTCGTGGGACAGCAGCGTGGTCATACGGAAAAATTGCCGCAAACAAGCAACCTGAAGCGTTGCGTTTTCTATCTGAACGTTTAGAAGTAGAAGAGGACGAGGAAGTACGAGAAGAAATTCAAAAAGGGCTTCGCTTTGAGAAGGAGATAACCCCATGACCATTTCATTTTATGAGCTAGATGATACACCTCTTGGAACACTCACCCTGTATTTTAGTGAAAAGGGCTTGTGTCGGCTAGCGTTTGGGACGTATGAGGAGCGTCTGGAAAAAGAAACTCCTTGGTTTGAGCGGTATTTTGACAATCCAAGTTTTGAGCAAATCAATGCATCTTCTTCAACGAGGTCCCAGCTAGAAGAGTATTTTTCTGGCGAGAGAACGGCATTTGACGTGCCACTTGATTTACGGGGAACAGACTTTCAAGCAAAGGTTTGGCAAGCCCTGATGGATGTGCCTTATGGAGAAATGACGGCCTACAAGGGAATTGCTGAAACCATTGCCTCCCCAAAGGCAGTGAGAGCAGCGGGTGGAGCGATTAATAAAAATCCAATCCCTGTCATTGTCCCTTGTCACCGTGTTATCGGAAGTGATGGATCACTTGTTGGGTATAATGGCGGCTTGTCCATTAAGAAAACGTTGCTTGAGATTGAAAAAAGATAGGTTGTTCAAATACAGACGGCAAAATCTACTTTCAATTTGTACTAAGACAAAAGCATTTCGGAGATGATGGATAGGATAAGCTTTTCATCGAATCGAAAATGTCACTAGTGATAGGTAACTAGCAAACATAAGGCTATTGAATAAGGAGTGTTCCATAATGGAGGAACGTGAGTTAAATCCGAAAGTTGATGAATTTTTAGCTAAGGCTAAAACGTGGAAGGAAGAGTACAAGAAGTTGAGGACCATCATTCTTGACTGTGAGCTGACCGAAGATTTCAAGTGGATGCATCCCTGCTACACATTGAATTCGAAAAACGTCGTGTTAATGCACGGATTTAACGACTATGTGGCGCTATTGTTTCACAAAGGTGCGTTGTTAAAGGACGAGCATGGGATTCTCATCCAACAAACGGAGAATGTACAATCAGCGCGCCAAATTCGCTTCACCAATGTTCAAGAAATCGTAGAGCTGGAACCGATCTTGAAAGCGTACGTGAAAGAGGCCACTGAAGTGGAAAGGGCGGGTATGAAAGTCGTTAAAGAGAAAAAAGACCTTGTTTACCCCGAAGAATTCAAAGCGAAATTGGACGAAGTCCCTGGCCTGAAAGAGGCTTTTGAAGCACTGACACCGGGGCGACAAAGAATGTATGTGATCCATTTCTCTTCACCAAAACAATCCAAAACACGGACGTCAAGAGTAGAAAAATGCATGCCGAAGATTTTTGAAGGCAAGGGGATAAATGATCGGTAGATGAAATTCGACTCAATCATTATAATAAGAAAAACGATCTGTTCAGGCGTACACCTAACGGATCGTTTTTTCTATTTAAAGAGATGAAGAGACACGACCGTTTTTCCGTCGTGATGTTCATCTTTTTAGCGATTGACTTGACGATGGATAGTCCGATGTTTGCGCCGAATTTTTCGGATGGCTGATCGAAACCTGGCCCTTTATCGACAATGTCAATTTGAAAGCCAGCTGCTGTTTTTGTAGAATAGATGCCTACAAATGCGCCGAATTTCGCATGACGAATAACATTCTGCAGCAGGTTGTCGCTTTTGCGTTGTTCGTCTTCATGTCAATCGGTCTCTTCTATACGACGAAAAAAGGATATTTATAGGGGGAAGGCACATAACTTCATTTTGGGCATAGGCTAATCGAAGATGACTACCTTTTTTGGAGGTTTGTGATGATTGAGATTAGCTTATGTATGATCGTGAAAAACGAAGAAGAAGTGCTTGCCGATTGCCTTAAATCCGTGGAGAACGTGGTGGATGAAATCATTGTGATGGACACGGGATCCACTGATCAAACGAAAGAGATTGCGAGTAAATTTACGCAACATGTGTACGAATTTGATTGGGTTGAGCATTTTGCTAAGGCACGTAACGCAGCTTTTGCTAAAGCAACGAAGCCGTATATTCTTTGGTTAGACGCTGATGATGTGTTGACAACAGAGGATCAGGAAAAATTCCTTAGACTAAAAGCGTCTCTTGATCCTTCCGTAGATGCTGTTTCAATGCATTACCATACAGCGTTTGATGACAGTGGCAAGCCTAGCTTTACGTATCGACGAAACCGACTCATTAAACGTGAACGAGGGTTTCAATGGATTGGTGCGGTCCATGAATACTTGGCCGTAGGCGGCAATATCTTTGCCTCCGACATTGCTGTCACGCATCAGAAGAGTAAAAAAACGACCGTCCCCTCAAGTGATCGAAATTTAAAGATCTATGAATCCATGCTGGAACGCAAAGAGGAAATGACAGCGAGAGACGTCTATTACTTTGCCAATGAATTGCGTGAGCACGGACAACATAGACGTTCCATACAATACTATGAGCAATTTTTAACATCAAAAGCAGGCTGGGTCGAGGACAACATCGCTGCCTGTTTGAGCATTAGCGATAACTACAACGCCTTAGATGAAAAAGACAATGCACAACGCGCGATTGTTCGTTCCTTTCTTTATGACATGCCCCGCCCACAGCATAGCTGCCGAATGGGGGATTTTTTCTTCGAAAAGGAGCAATATAAAGCGGCGATTTTTTGGTTTTCTCACGCCCTGTCGTTTGAAGAGGTTGAATTGCCTGGTTTTAATCTTAAAGCCTTCTCGACTTGGTATCCCGCGCTACAACTCGTTGTGTGTCATTGGCGACTGAATCAAATGGAAGAGGCACGTCGCTATCACGAAATCACTAAAAAACACCACCCTACCCATCCAAGCGTCCTTTATAATGAACCCTATTTTTTGACGTGACGTTAGCCAAGTTTTCCACTTGCTAGGTGAACGTCGCTACAAACGCAACACTCTCCTCATATGATGAAGCATACGGCAGGGAAATCCTGCTGAGAAAAGGAGAGTGTGCGTAAGTGAAACGTTACTTCCGAACTGAATCAATACTTGATTTAGAAGACCAGCTTCGTCGGAAACGCAAGCACAAAAAGTGTAAGAAAAAGCATGATTTCTGTGGAGAATCTGTAGAATCTGCTGAGTGTGAATCATGGAATGACGAATCTAGCGAGCGGAACACCGTAAACGAAATTCATATCCATTGTAATGATTCCAATGAGTCTAACGAGTCAAATGAAACAAATGGGCATCACAAGAAGCATCATCATTGCAAGCCTAAGAGTTGTGAGTGCCAAGAAGGTGCAGTAGTTGAAATGGGTGTCACAACTCAAAATGGATCCTTAATCATTACTGCAGCGGCTAATACAACCGTTGAAGAAATTCTTGGGCAAGTATCTGTTGAGTGTTCAGAAAACGGCGATGTCGTTCTTTTGACAGGCTCCATGTTTCTAGAATGGGGAGATCCATCGATTGCCCAGAATCTTCTAATTCGCAAGTCAAACCGTTACCAAGATCCACTCCAAGGTCAAATCATTTACTCTATGCCACTGTTAACAACAGATATGAACGTTCCTTTCGATGCAAAAGACGTTCTCAATAGTAGAGATGATGACATTATTTACACACTAACATTACGAAAAGTGGCTGGTGGAACCGCTTCATCTGTCGAAGTTTCCAACGCAACATTTACTCTATTCCAATACCGTTAATAGAGGTTGTGCAAAGGTCTGGGTTGTTTCCAGGCCTTTTTTATTTAGATGAGCACAATTTTAAAAAAGTAATGAAAAAGTGTAAGCAGATCAATGGAATACCACATAGGATAAATTTGATCCACTTTTAGAAAGGAGTCTTATAATCCAAAATGAGCGAAGACAAACAATCTCGAAAAAAGAGAAGAAGACGCAGTGAGTCTGAACATCGTAACGATTCCCGGAAGTCGTCTACTGAAGAAGAACAATGTTGTATCCCAGGTCCTCCAGGTCCCCCAGGGCGACCCGGCTCAAGAGGTCCACAAGGTCCTCCAGGTGCTGACGGACCTGCCGGAGGTCCTACCGGTCCCACTGGTCCAACGGGAGAACCTGGAGAAACGGGAGCAATAGGAGCGACCGGCGCCACTGGAGCAACGGGTGAAACAGGAGCGACCGGCGTCACCGGAACAACGGGTGAAACAGGAGCAACAGGAGCAACTGGCGCCACTGGAGCAACGGGTGAAACGGGAGCAATAGGAGCGACCGGCGCCACTGGAGCAACGGGTGAAACAGGAGCAACAGGAGCGACCGGAGCCACTGGAGCAACGGGTGAAACAGGAGCAACAGGAGCGACTGGCGCCACTGGAGCAACGGGTGAAATAGGAGCAACAGGAGCGACCGGCGCCACTGGAGCAACGGGTGAAATAGGAGCAACAGGAGCGACCGGGGCCACTGGAGCAACGGGTGAAACAGGAGCAACAGGAACGACCGGGACCACTGGAACAACGGGTGAAACTGGGGCAACAGGAGCGACCGGCGTCACCGGAACAACGGGTGAAACTGGGGCAACAGGAGCGACCGGGGCCACTGGAGCAACGGGTGAAACAGGAGCAACAGGAGCAACAGGAGCAACAGGGATTGGCCTAGATGGAGTCGTCCCATTTGATCCAGAAGATGCACCAGGATACCTAGCAGGTCAAGTCGTAAGCTATGAGGGCGGTTTGTATGTTGTCAATGTGGATAGCCCAACAGGCACTCCAGACACATCGCCTGACTATACGCTACTTATCCCACCTGCGCCAACCGGAGCAACAGGTGTCACAGGAGCAACAGGGGTAGGCCTAGATGGAGTCGTTCCATTTGATCCAGCGGATGCACCAGGATACCTAGCAGGTCAAGTCGTAAGCTATGAGGGCGGTATGTATGTTGTTAATGTGGATAGCCCAACAGGCACACCGGACACATCACCTGACTATACGGTACTTATCCCACCTGCACCAACAGGAGCAACAGGAGCAACAGGAGCAACAGGAGTAACAGGAGCAACAGGTCTTACGGGCGTCACCGGAGCAACAGGCGTAACTGGCTTGACAGGAGCAACAGGTCTCACTGGTTTGACAGGAGCGACAGGCATCACTGGCTTCACAGGAGTAACAGGCATCACTGGCTTCACCGGAGCGACAGGCGTAACTGGTTTGACAGGAGCAACAGGCGTCACTGGAGCAACTGGAGTAACAGGAGCAACAGGAGTAACAGGCATCACTGGCTTCACAGGAGTAACAGGCGTCACTGGCTTGACAGGAGTAACAGGCATCACTGGCTTCACAGGAGTAACAGGCGTAACTGGCTTGACAGGAGCAACAGGCGTCACTGGCTTGACAGGAGCAACAGGTCTCACTGGTTTGACAGGAGCGACAGGCATCACTGGCTTGACAGGAGCGACAGGCGTAACTGGCTTGACAGGAGCAACAGGCGTAACTGGCTTGACAGGAGCGACAGGCGTAACTGGTTTGACAGGAGCAACAGGCGTCACTGGAGCAACTGGAGTAACAGGAGCGACAGGAGTAACAGGCATCACAGGAGCAACAGGCATTGGAGTAGGTCTCACCGGAGTAACAGGTGTTACTGGAGCAACCGGAGTAACGGGAGCAACCGGAGTAACAGGAGCGACAGGAACAGGGGCGACTGGAGCAACGGGTGTCACAGGAGCAACGGGCGTCACGGGTGCGACCGGAGTGACAGGAGCAACAGGCGTGAGCGTCACCGGCGTCACTGGAGCCACAGGAGTGACTGGAGTCACTGGACCAACAGGAGAAAGGGGTCTTACCGGCGTCACCGGAGCCACTGGTATCACAGGAGCAACAGGTTCTACAGGGGTCACAGGTTTAACCGGAGCCACAGGTACGGGTGTAACTAGTACACTAGGTTTTGGAACAAACAGCGGCTCCGTTATCGCAGTCGTCCTAGCGGGAACCACAATTCCGTTACCGGTAGGTCAGGTACTAAACAACGTCACCGTTAACGGAGCAAATACGGTCTTCACCGTCACTCAAGCAGGAACGTACCGCATTAACTACAATGTAAACGTCACGGCAGCGTTACTCTTAAGTTCAGGGTTATTGATTAACGGCGTTGCCTTAGCCGAATCCAACGTCACACCACTTCTCAGCATATCCAACTTTAGTGCAGAGGTTATTTTACCTCTGACTGCAGGTACAACAATCAGCCTTCAACTATTTGGCTTGCTTGGAGCAGCAACCTTAACTACGGGTCAAGGTGCAGAGATGTCGATTATCCGATTGTCGTAAGAGTAGCTTTACTTTAAACATCCAGAGCATATGTATGACGCTCTGGGTGTTTTTTATTTTGTGGTTTCTGTTCGTTAAAGTCGCAACCTTACATATCATCTTTCATAGTCGGAATTAATATGTTTTTTTGTGCAATTGAAAACAAGGATGCCCCATCTCATCGTTCAACCATATCTATATAAGCATGAACACCACCCCTCCTCTCATAAGCTTTAACAGGAGGTGAGGCGGATGTCAGATGACTTACAAGCCCTTTGGAGGCAACGTCTTTCGTATCTAGTTCATTCAGGGTCAGCATTGACCGATCGGCATGCTGCGCCATTTATTGCAATGAAAGATTCCTTTCAGCGCCGTGGCATGAAGATTGTCAAAGCAGAGGCTGTGGCAAAACCGCTCGTTGAAGAGAATCACGATCATCGCATGTATTTTTGTCACCTTTCTCTTATGTATCAAGGAAAAGAAGGGATGTTATACAAGGAGGAGCGGTTGCAGGAACGGGTCTTCGATGAGAATGGGGATTGGGAGCATTACAGAGTAGAGGAAGAACAGCCAGTTCTTTCGCCAGGATCAGAGGACATTGATTCTCGTGATCCACACGAATCCACACGTTTTTCATACAATCGCAGGGAGGCTGTGCGCTATGCGGACTATTGGTGGAACTCCTACAATCCAGCGTATCGCGAGTTTGAGGTAGACTGCACCAATTACATTTCTCAATGCCTTCGTGCAGGCGGGGCACCGATGAGAGGGCAGCCAAACCGGGGCAAAGGCTGGTGGTATTCTGGATCCTCATGGAGCTATAGCTGGGCTGTGGCGCACTCCCTTCGTTGGTACCTTAGTGGGTCAACGGCAGGCTTGCAAGGGGAGGAGGTCGCAAGCCCATTGGATCTTCAGTTAGGGGATGTGATTTGCTACGACTTTGAGGGAGATGGCCGATGGAATCACAACACGATTGTGACCGCCTTCGATGAAAATGGAGAGCCGCTCGTGAACGCGCACACATCAAACAGTCGTATGCGATACTGGGCCTATGAGGATTCGACAGCGTATACGCCAAATATTCAATACAAGTTTTTTCATATTAAAGGGTAACGCACATCCCATTGCATTGGGTGGTATAATGGTACGGTAGTTTACACATGAGGAGATGACAGGTGTTTTGGCCAACCACATTGTATTATATCAACCAGAGATTCCATCCAATACAGGCAACATTGCTAGAACCTGTGCTGCAACGAACACTGCCCTTCATCTAGTGAAGCCCCTAGGGTTTTCCACAGATGATAAAATGTTAAAAAGAGCTGGATTGGATTATTGGGAGTTCGTAGAGGTTTACTATCATGACTCTTTAGACATTGCCATGGAGCAATTAAAAGGGGCATCTTTCTATTTTTTAACCAAACATGGCGCAAAGGCGCACAGTGAAGTGTCCTACAAACAGCCTGAGGATCAAGTGTTTGTGTTTGGGAGAGAAACGTCAGGATTGCCAGAAGAAGTGCTCGCGGCGCATAAGGACAATTGCTTGCGCATGCCGATGACGGAAAATGTCCGCTCGTTAAATCTTGCCAATACGGCGACCGTCATGATTTATGAAGCCTTACGACAGCAGGGGTATCCAAACCTGGGGTAGTCGAATACACACAAGCGTTTCCTGAGCAGTTTCTCAGAGAGAACGCTTGTTTTTTATGTTTTTTCGTTTCAATATTCAGTTAAATAAAAAGGCAATCACCATCAAATGGCGATTGCTGAAAAAGCGCTTACTTGCTTTTTCGCTTTAATGCGTTAGGTGGATCATTGTATCCGGCCGTCATAATAGACGCCAGGAACGTGAGCATTACAAGCAGGATGATAAAAAAGCTCATGTTCATTCCTCCTCGAACAAGCTTGTTTCAAGTGTGTATTATACGCTATTTTTCATCAAAAGTGAACGCTAATTCTACTCATGGGCATGCCATTAGCTTTTCGTGCATACAGTGGAAGTACACTAAATCCTTGAATTTTAGGAACCAGGATAGCCAAGGAGGTCCACATGAGCATACTGAGGAAAATTGAAGCATACAGGGAAAGGGAAAATGAACTTGAATGGGAAGGTACGTTTGCCGAATATCTTGAAATTGTAAAACAACGTCCTGAAGTCGCGCAAACCGCACACTCACGCATTTATAATATGATAAAAGATGCCGGCATTACCGAAAAAGAAGGCAAGAAGCATTATCATTTTTTTGACAACCATTTGTTTGGCGTCGAGGAAGCGTTGGAACGGCTTGTCGAAGAATATTTTCATCCATCTGCCAAACGTTTAGACGTTCGGAAGAGAATTTTGCTTTTAATGGGACCAGTGAGCGGAGGAAAATCCACTTTAGTTACGCTTTTAAAGAGAGGGCTCGAGCACTATTCACGCACCGATAGTGGAGCCGTGTATGCCATCAAAGGCTGCCCGATGCAAGAAGACCCACTCCATCTTATTCCGCAGCATCTTCGTGAAGATTTTTATGATGAATACGACATTCGCATTGAAGGCAATTTATCTCCGCTTAATTTGATGCGTCTTGAGCAGGAATATGAAGGGAAAATTGAGGATGTCCGTGTTGAACGTGTGCTGCTCTCAGAGGACAAACGAAAAGGTGTAGGTACGTTTTCGCCATCCGATCCGAAATCACAAGACATTGCCGATTTGACTGGAAGTATTGATTTTTCCACAATTGCAGAGTATGGCTCGGAATCCGATCCACGTGCCTACCGATTTGACGGCGAATTGAACAAAGCCAACCGTGGATTGATGGAGTTTCAGGAGATGCTGAAGTGCGATGAAAAATTTCTTTGGCATTTGCTGTCATTGACGCAAGAAGGCAATTTTAAGGCGGGGCGATTTGCCTTAATTTCGGCTGACGAAATGATCGTGGCCCACACGAACGAAACAGAGTATAAAACGTTTATCGGCAATAAGAAAAATGAAGCGTTGCAGTCACGGATGATTGTCATGCCGATGCCGTATAACTTGAAGCTTGATGAAGAAGAAAAAATTTACGAGAAAATGATCCGTGAAAGTGATATGGCGCATGTGCATATTGCCCCTCATACATTAAAGGTTGCGGCAATGTTCACGACCTTGACGCGACTGAAGGAATCAACGAAGAGTGGCGCCGATTCGTTGAAAAAGATGAAGCTTTACAACGGTGAGGAAGTCGAAGGGTTTAATCAAATCGACTTAGAAGAGTTACAAAAGGAATTTCCAGATGAAGGCATGGATGGCATCGACCCACGGTATGTCATCAATCGAATCTCGTCCTGTATTATTCGGAAAGATGTACCTGTGCTTAACGCATTGGATGTTCTTCGCAGTATCAAGGATGGGCTTTACAATCATGCTTCGATTTCACAGGATGATCGTGAACGCTATTTGAATTTCATCTCAGTTGCCCGCAAGGAATACGATGATATTGCCAAAAAAGAAGTGCAAAAAGCGTTTGTGTACTCTTACGAAGAATCTGCGAAAACCTTAATGGACAATTATCTCGACAATGTCGAGGCATTTTGCAACAAAAACAAGCTACGCGACCTGTTAACAGGGGAAGAAATGAATCCAGATGAAAAACTGATGCGTTCCATCGAAGAACAAATCGGGATTTCCGAGAATGCCAAAAAATCCTTTCGAGAGGAAATTCTCATTCGAATTTCTGCCTATGCTCGAAAAGGGAAGAAATTTGATTACAATTCACATGAACGTTTGCGTGAAGCCATCCAGAAGAAGCTGTTTGCTGACTTAAAAGATGTTGTCAAAATCACCACCTCGACGAAAACACCAGATGAACAGCAGTTGAAGAAAATTAACAATGTCATTGACCGTTTAACCGAGGAGCATGGGTATAACTCAACGTCAGCAAACGATTTGCTTCGTTATGTAGGAAGCTTGCTCAACCGATAAAACCATTCCATTTGGCTTACACCTTAGGTGATAAGCCAAATTTTCAAAAGGAAAGCTTGGATAAGCATCCTGCCCAATCAATAAGGATGAGACACTGCATACAATACAAGACCTTTTCAAAAGGATTTGATTGATCAACGAGGGAATGAGACGAGAAAAGGAATGGAATTGAGTAGAGGAGGGGGAACGTTGAAAGAAGAGGCCGCAAGCTGGATGATCTCCCAGGAAGATTGGTCACTCCACCGAAAAGGCCATGATGATCAGATGCGCCATCAGGAAAAGGTCAAAGAAGCAATTAAAAACAATTTGCCTGATTTAATCACTGAGGAAAACATCATCATGTCGAACGGGAAGGACGTTGTCAAGATTCCAATTCGTTCACTGGACGAATACCGCATTCGATACAACCATGACAAAAACAAGCACGTTGGCCAAGGTGATGGGGACAGTCAAGTGGGCGATGTCATTGGTCGTGATGGGTCCGCAAAAAAGGATACCGGTGCTGGCCAAGGCGCAGGGGATCAGCCAGGAGAAGATTTCTATGAAGCTGATGTGTCCATTGCTGACCTAGAGGAGGTTTTATTTAAAGAGCTCGAGCTACCGAATCTGGAGGAAAAGGAAGAGAAAGAGGAAATTATTGAGGATATCGCTTTTACAGATATTCGCAAAACCGGACTTATGGGAAACATTGATAAAAAACGTACGATGATGCAAGCTTTTAAACGAAATGCCCTAAAGGGAACGCCATCGTTTCAGCCTATTTTTCCAGAAGATTTGCGCTTTAAGACGTGGGATGAAATCATTAAGCCTGATTCAAAAGCTGTCGTGCTTGCCATGATGGATACAAGCGGGTCCATGGGGCTTTGGGAGAAGTATATGGCACGCAGCTTCTTTTTCTGGATGACACGGTTTTTACGCACTAAATACGAAACCGTTGAAATTGCCTTTATCGCCCATCACACACAAGCAAAAGTCGTATCAGAAGAGGATTTCTTTCAAAAAGGGGAAAGCGGTGGCACCATTTGTTCCTCAGCTTACTCAAAAGCGCTCGAACTGATCGATGAAAAATACTCACCGTCCATGTACAATATTTATCCCTTTCATATTTCTGATGGCGACAACCTCACATCCGATAACGCACGTTGTGTAAAACTCGTGAATGAACTCATGGACGTGTCCAACATGTTTGGGTATGGTGAAGTTAACCAGTACCAACGCCACTCCACCTTGATGAACGTCTATCGCAATATCGATCACCCAAAGTTTCTACACTATGTACTAAAACGAAAAGCAGACGTCTTCCCTGCGATGAAGCATTTCTTTCATGATCGGCAACTGCAGCAACAAGCATAAGCGATACAAGAAGCGGTGGTTTGCCGCTTCTTTTTTTGGGGGGCTGCAGAAAAAGTGAAGGGAAAGAACCACAATGAATTGAGTCATCTGCTGACGTGTTGCAGTGCAACGGATAGAAAGAAGATCTGCGCGGATAGGGAGCGTCAAGTGCTCGGATTATGGGACATGCCGCGCGTGTACGAGGTAAAAGTTCTCGCTAACGTGTCAAGTGCTCGGATAAAGTGAAGACCTGCGCGGATAGGAACGGAAGGTGCTCGGATGACAGGACAAACTGCGCGTGTACGAGGCAAAAGTGCTCGCTTATCAGGACAAGCCCTAGGATTCAACCTCAAACTACGCGGAAAGTGCCATCGATGAATCGGTCTCAACACGTTTGATAAGATGTTGCAAAACGAGCCACACTAGTACCATTATCATACATTGAGGTGGTGGTGAAATGTATCAAATTGAGGGGCACTCTTGGGAAGGAAGGACGCTTGTTTTGCATCTTAGCATTGACAAGGTTGAATTTGGTCAGGACATTGAGACGACGGACAGCAAATCAACGGGGTGGCTGGCGAGCGTGAAGTCTTACGTAAAGGAGCATCTTCCAGGGCAAGGATCGGAGTCGGTGAAGGTAATGCTTGGTCCTTTAATGCTTGCCAACCTTCCGGCGGACACACTCGGAATGAGAATGCCACTTAGCCAGCATAAAGCGAAGCTAACGAACCTTCACTATCGGTGGGGAAGAAGTAGCGACCGTATGGATATGGCTGAAGACTTTGGTGTGGACCTGCATGTTCTTGAAGGTGCAACAGAAAACGAGTTGATCACGATCCCCGTCCAACTGTATCAACGTCCATACCAGCTGCCAGTTAAGCAGGAGTGGACATTTACTTTTCGAGAAAGCGGGATGACACGTGAAATTCGACAACGTATGTCGAAATGCCCTCTGAGAGAGGAAATGAAGATTCTCCCAGACACAAGAAAATTACGCCTTATGTATCAATTGCCCTATGAAGTGAGGCTTGGCGACCGAAACACGGGTGTTGAAGCACTCCAAGAAGCGTTTCACGTGTGTGGTCTGCAATGTCCAGTAACAGGGACGTTTGATGAAGCAACAGCGGCTGCTTGTGAGGATTGGAAGGCGAGTTCAGGTTTTTCTCATACGGGGGTCGCTTTTGGACCCATTCATCGAGATGCCATGATTCAGCGATTGCTGCAAACCGCGGTGCACTTAAAAGGGAACGAACCAACGCCCCTCCTTGTGAACAGTTGGAATCGTCTAGAAAGAACAGCGAAGCCAACGGACTTAATCAAGCTTGGCGTCGACATTACTGGTGAGCACTGGCTGACATCACAAACCGCGCATGCATTGCATCGATGGATGGAGGAAGCGAGAAAACGCGGTCTGCAAATGACACTTCAAAAGGCCTATCGTTCAGGGGATATCCAGCACTTGGCTTACAGAGAAGCCTTGACACGAAACAAAATGACTCCATGTAAAGCGCCTGGTGAAAGTGAGCACCAAACGGGTGAAGCCATCGACATCATGCCTCTAGATGAAGAGGATAAAGGCTGGATTCAAGCAACAGCGGCTCGGCATGGATTCACGCTTCGCTATCCAGAAGGTAAAGAGGCTTGGACAGGGCAACCTGGGGAAGCATGGCATTTTCGTTATGTTGGCAAAGACATTGCCGATGTGCTCAAGCAAAACAATTGGGTCTTGGAGCAATGGTGGCTGTATCAAGTATTCGGCAGAGAGCCATTCAATGACCTATAGGAGGATGCGGTGAGGTTGAGGAACAATGAAGGGGGACGGAGCGAGCCGAAACGTTCAAAGCGAGCCCGAACAGCAAGGAAGCGAGCCCGAAATCCGTTCGAGCGAGCCCAAAATGAGGGAAAGCGAGCCCAAAACGGACCGAAGCGAGCCGAAACGTTCAAAGCGAGCCCAAATTGCAAGGAAGCGAGCCCGAAATTCGTTCGAGCGAGCCCAAAATGAAGGAAAGCGAGCCCAAAACGGACCGAAGCGAGCCGGAACGTTCAAAGTGAGCCCAAATTGCAAGGAAGCGAGCCAGAAATCCGTTCGAGCGAGCCCAAAATGAGGGAAAGCGAGCCCAAAACGGACCGAAGCGAGCCGAAACTTTCAAAGCGAGCCCAAATTGCAAGGAAGCGAGCCCGAAATCCGTTCGAGCGAGCCCAAAATGAAGGAAAGCGAGCCCAAAACGGACCGAAGCGAGCCGGAACGTTCAAAGTGAGCCCAAATTGCAAGGAAGCGGGCCCAAAACGGACCGGAGCGAGCAGCCAGCAACGGCAGTATGAACCAAACCCCATAACGTAGCAAAAAGGCTATCCCCTCACGTCATTCTATGACGTTTCGGATAGCCTTTTCATTTACCCAATAATTACTTTTTCTTTCGGGTAGCGATAACTGTCTTTTCTTAGATCTCCTCGAAGCAAAAAGAGAAATGAGAAGATGCCGATTCGTCCAATAAACATGAGCAGCATCAGGAGAACTTTACTTATTGGAGTCAGCTCTGGTGTAATGCCTAGTGACAATCCTGCTGTACCAAATGCAGAACATACTTCAAACAGAATTGGAATCACCGAGAAAGGCTCTACGACGGACATGATGAGAATGGAAGTGACACATAAAAAAATACCAGTAGTGACAACAACAAACGAACGTGTGACGTCTTCAAAATGAATTTCCCGTCGGAAGACTTTAATGTTTTCCTTTCCACGCGCATAAAACCACAGGGCAAGTAAGATAATCGCCAGTGATGTCGTTCGGATGCCGCCGCCTACAGAGCTAGGGGAAGCCCCGATAAACATTAGGATGGACATGACGAGCAACGAGGGCTCAGATAAAGCGTTGATGTCCATCGTGTACATGCCACCGCTTCGTGTTGAAACGGAACTGAACAACGCATGAAAAAACGATTGGTGCCAATTTAATGCGGCGAAGCTGTGGCCCAATTCTAAAACAAAAATGAGAAGGGCGCCAAGCGCTGTTAGGCTGAAAAACGTGACAACGGTTAGTTTTGTGAACAAGGAAAATCGGAACGGTTCTTCTGAACGCTGTGAGAGAAAGTTTTTCACCTCGATCAGCACTGGAAAACCAATGGCGCCGAGAGTAATTAAAATCATATGAATGAACTGGACGAAATAGTCGTTTGCATAGGGCTTTAGGGACGATCCTGAAATGTCAAAACCTGCATTTGTTGTTGCACTAATTGCCGAGAAAAAGCCATGCATAGAGGCCAATTCCCAAGTGGGGTAATACTGCAAATAATGAATAGACAAGATAAAGCCACCAATGATTTCAATGCAAAGAATGAGGAAAAGAATTTGCTTCATAAGCTGTACGAGCCCTGACAAATTGGATTGGTTTTGATCCGCCATAATCAGTTTGCGTTCCTTGAGGCCAATCCGTTTCCCGAGGATTAACCACACAAAGGTTCCCAGAGTCATAATGCCAATGCCGCCAAACTGAAAAATAAAAGCTAATGTAAAATAGCCGTATGTATTATAGGTTTCTGCTGCGGATTCTACAGTGAGACCCGTCACAGATACAGCACTTACTGCGGTAAACATCGTGTCCAGGAAATGATAAGGCACCCCTGGCTGTCGAATCCAAGGCATGCTTAGAAGCAGTGTGGCGACGGCAACGGCAGCGAAATAGAAAAGAACAATCAACTGAAATGTAGTGAACGAGGCAGAGTTTTGGCGCTGCCGAATTTTCCGTCTAAGCATTCCGTATCCAAGCCTCCAACGTAGAGTAATCCCCTTATTATAGCAAAGCCTTCGGCAATCTCAAGAACTCAGAGAATCAAAAAAGCGCCTGTCGCCAGCTCAACAGTCAAAGACTGGTCAGCGGGCAGCAGGCGTTTTGTTCAGCATGTCCAAAAAAGATACATTTTATTCTCAATCTGATCAAGGAAACAAATGAGCAAATTACGCTCTTCTGCGAGTGCCTCGTAAAATCGCACTTAAAATTAGCACAAACACGATGGCGCCAAGCAGTGCAGAGACAATTGAAAAACCACCAATGACAGGCCCAATGTCGCCAAGTACAAGATCGCCAAGCCAAGCACCTACAAAACCTGCCAATATGTTACCGATAATGCCACCAGGGACATTTTTACCTACAATCAATGATGCAAGCCATCCAATAATACCACCAACAATGAGAGACCATAAAAAGGCCATTTAGCTCACTCCTTTTTCGTGTTGTCTATATTACAGTATCCTTTTTGGACCATTTCTAATCCTATGTACAAGGTTTGAAGAAAATGATTAAAAGGAATAGGAGGGAAAGAGCATATAAAAGGAGCTGAACGTAATGTCATTCTCTAATAAACAAAAAGTATTCGTAGGTATAGTCGTTGGCGGAGCTGCTGGGTTGGCTTTCGCTTTAAAAGAACAGCAAACACGCAAGCACTTCGTGGATAATACGAATCGTATGAAGAATTCAACGATGCAGCTTTTACATGAGGTGCGGGCAAACCCATCACATTACTCAGAACAATTCCGCCAAAGCCTCACGGAGCTATCCGAACTTGTGAGGAATTCGACAAGCGATGTCAAAGAGGCGGTGGCAAAGCTTTCGGATGCGAAGGAGCATACGTTACGAGCAGCATCGATTGTGAAAGATACGGGGTCTGACTTAAGGCAAGTTGGGCAATCGTTGCAAGAAGGAACGAAAGAGCTGAAAGAAGATATTGAAACTACACATAACGGCAAGCCAACACCTAAAATTGAGGCGGTGCGAGAGCCTGCTCCATTATAAGAAGAATATTGACAAGTTGTTAATGTTACACATATAATGCTGTTAAAGGGGAGTAGCTGTGACAATATGGTCGTCATTACGGGAGAAATCCCCGGCCTTATTGGCAACGGAACCGTTGTTAGCAAGACCTTTGCCGCAAGACGCTATTTGGCGTGGGCAAAGGTCTTTTTGTGTGCCTTTTCCTCACGTTGGACGGTGAATAAATAGTAAGGTGGCAGGAGAAATTAGGGAAAACCTGCTATCGAAAAACGAGAGGAGAAAATACGTATGGATGTTACATTGCTACTCGAGTACGGTTGGGTATTGCTTGTCATTATTGGTCTGGAAGGTATATTAGCTGCAGACAATGCGCTTGTTATGGCCATAATGGTAAAGCATCTCCCAGAAAAACAACGTAAGAAAGCTTTATTTTATGGACTTGCTGGGGCATTTGTCTTCAGGTTGGCTTCTTTGTTTATTATTTCGTTTTTGGTTGACGTATGGCAGGTGCAAGCCCTCGGTGCAGCGTATCTGTTGTTTCTAGCATTTAACCATATTTTCCGAAAATATGTTAAATCCAAGCAAGAGAAAGATAAAACAAAAAAAGAATCGGGCTTTTGGATGACGGTCTTCAAAGTAGAGCTTGCAGATATTGCGTTTGCTGTTGACTCTATCTTGGCAGCGGTAGCTCTTGCACTCACTCTTCCAGACTCTGGATTAGGCACGTTTGGTGGTATGGATGCTGGTAAATTCCTTATTATCTTTTTAGGTGGTTTATCAGGGGTCATCATCATGCGATTTGCTGCGAACTTGTTTGTCAATTTGCTTCACAGAAAACCCGGATTGGAAACGGCAGCTTTTGCCATTGTTGGTTGGGTCGGGGTTAAATTGCTCGTTCTTACGCTTGCGCATCCAGCTATTGGTGTTCTTGATTCGGATTTTGCTCATAGCACAGGCTGGAAAACTACGTTTTGGATTGTCCTTGTCGGTATAGCAGCAGCTGGTTGGTTCCTCTCTAAAGATAACAAAGAAGAGCCGCATGTAGCGACAGACAAGGAAGAAAAAGTCGTTGAAGAAGAAGAAGAAGTCATTGAGGAACAGATGACACCAGGAAATGACGATGAAACAGAAAATAAAGATCGAGATCGATAATTAAAGTAGGGAGGCTGTCCTTTACGTCAGGGGCAGCCTCTTTGTTTTGTTGGCACACAGTTAAATCATTTTTGATAATGTCTCACAAACGAGAAGTTTTGGATTCACTTGCGTACAGAATTATTCACTTATGATGATAAATTTGACTATCATAAGCACATTTTTGAAAACGAGCACCACCTTTGTTGTTTGAAGAGAGGTGTGGTGTGTATAATCGACTTAGTTGATTGAACAACGGAGTTGAAAGGAAGAGAAAAATGACTGACCGCATAGATTTATCCCAATATGAAAAACATATCGAGGTTCGCCAAATTACGTTGAATGACATTGATCAGATTATTGCCCTTCAGAATCTTTGCTTTCCGGGCATGGAACCGTGGACACGTGCTCATTTAGAAAGTCATATTGAAACCTTTCCTGCCGGACAGCTATGCGTAGATATGGATGGGGAGATTATCGGCTCTACTTCAAGCTTAGTGATTAACTTCGATGAATACGATGACCGCCATACGTGGGACGAAATTACGGATGAAGGGTATATCTCCAACCACAATCCAGATGGCTATAACTTATATGGTATTGAAGTCATGGTTCATCCAAAATACCGACGAATGAAAATAGGACGTCGCCTCTATGAAGCCCGTAAAGAACTGGCACGACAACTAAATCTAAAAAGCATCATCCTTGGTGGACGCATACCGCGATACCACGAGTTTGCTAATCACTACAGCCCACGGCAATATGTGGAGGAAGTGATGTCACATAACATTCATGACCCAGTCCTGACTTTCCAGTTAATGAATGGATTTTCTGTGATGCGTATTAACCCTCACTACTTGCCTGATGATAAGGCATCGATGCGTTATGCGACCTTAATGGAATGGAACAACATTGAATATGTACAAAAAAGCAGACGGCATTTTAAAACGTCTTTGCCTGTGCGCATATGTGTCATTCAGTATATGATGAAGCGAATTTCAAGCTTTGAAGAGTTTGCGCAGCAAGTGGAGTATTATACAGACGTCGCTGCTGACTATGGGTCCGACTTTGCGGTGTTCCCAGAAATCTTCACGACGCAGCTTATGTCCTTTTTGGATGAAAAACATCCGAGCCAAGCGATTCGTCGTTTAACGGAATACACAGAGGATTACATTCAGCTCTTTACAGCACTTGCCGTTAAGTACAACGTCAATATTGTTGGTGGTTCTCATTTTGTGGAAGAAGGCGACAAGATATACAACATTGCCTATCTCTTCCGTAGGGACGGGACAATTGAAAAGCAATATAAAATTCATGTGACACCGAATGAGCGAAAATGGTGGGGCATTGCACCTGGAGATGCAATTCGTGTGTTTGATACGGATTGTGGAAAAGTCGCCATTCAAATTTGCTATGACATTCAATTTCCTGAGCTTGCCCGCATTGCCACCGATCGTGGAGCAAATATTATTTTCGTGCCCTTTTGTACAGACGACCGACAAGGCTATTTGCGCGTCAGGTATTGTTCGCAGGCGCGCGCTGTCGAAAACCAAGTGTATGTTGTCACCGCAGGGACTGTAGGTAACCTTTCTCAAGTTGAAAACATGGACATTCAGTACGCACAGTCGGCCATTTTTTCCCCATCTGATTTTGAATTTGCGCGGGATGGTGTGGTTGCAGAGTGCAATCCAAATATTGAGACCATCGTTGTTGGTGATGTCGACCTTGAGGTGCTACGTAGACAGCGCAAATCAGGAACGGTGAGAAATATCCAAGACCGTCGCCATGAGTTGTTTAAAGTGACGTATACACCACCATCAAAAAACTAACGACCTTATAGAGAAGAGGAACAGACATGGAGAGTTGGCAGCAAAATTTAAGTCGGTGGACCTCACATCCACGATTAGATGATCAAATTAAAGCAGAACTGCAGGAAAAAGCGGATGATGAGCAATGGCTTATTGATGGATTCTACACGAATTTAGCCTTTGGCACTGGCGGTATGAGAGGCGAGATTGGTCCAGGAACAAATCGCATGAATGTGTATACAGTCCGAAAGGCTTCGTATGGCTTAGCGCAATTTGTGAAAAAGAATGCCACAGAGCCAAAAGTCGTCATTGCCTATGATTCAAGGCATTTCTCGCCAGAGTTTTCGCTTGAAGCTGCAAAAGTACTCGGGACTGAAGGCGTTCAAGTGTTTTTATTCGAAGCCTTACGTCCAACCCCAATGCTATCCTTTGCTGTTCGTCATTTGAATGCGGATGCAGGCATCGTCATGACGGCGAGTCATAACCCACCAGAATACAACGGCTTTAAAGTCTATGGGAATGATGGAGGACAGCTTCCCCCTCATCCTGCAGAGGCCCTTGTCAAAGAGGTAAATTCGGTGGAGGACGAGTTGCAGATCGAGGTTAAGAGTGAAGACTATTTACGTCAGCAAGGGCTTTTGAATTTCATTGGAACCGACATTGATGAGGCGTACACGAAGGCCCTTTCACAAATCGCACTGCAGCCGTCCTTGTACACGGCGGGAATTCCACTGTCCGTCGTTTACACACCGCTACATGGCACAGGATTACTACCTTTTACACAAAGTATGAAGACGTTAGGTTTTGAGGCCCTTCACATTGTTGAGGAGCAGGCGATAGCAGATGGTGATTTTCCAACTGTATCTAGTCCAAATCCTGAAGAGCACGCCGCCTTTGAGATGGCCATATCTGTTGGCGATCGTGTCGACGCAGATTTGCTCATTGCTACGGATCCGGATGCCGACCGCGTTGGACTGGCAGTGAAAAACGACACTGGAGAATTTCAAGTGCTGACGGGGAATCAAACAGGAGCTCTTCTATTAGAGTATGTGCTCCAACAACGCAAAACCCAAGGAGTGCTTCCAGCCAATGGCATCGTCATGAAAACGATCGTAACGTCAGAGCTTGGCCGGGCCATTGCTGATTCTTACGGATTGACGACGGAAGACACGCTGACAGGATTCAAATTTATCGGGGAAAAAATAAATCAATATAACGCATCGAAAGAATTTCAGTTCCAATTTGGATATGAAGAAAGCTACGGATATTTAATTGATGATTTGGCTAGGGATAAGGATGCCATTCAAGCGAGCGTGATGGCAGTAGAGATGGCCTTGCATTATAAACAGCAAGGAAAAACGTTGTATGATGCCTTACAGGAGCTCTTTCAACGATACGGCTGGTATAAAGAAGGTCTTACCTCTGTTACTAGAAAAGGCAAAAGAGGTGCAGAGGACATTGAGCAGCTTATGCATCTGTTTCGTGAGCAACCACCTGAAACCATCGCAGGAATGCGCGTAGAAGCCATTGAAGATTATGCACAAAAAGAAGTGCGGAATCTAATGACCGATACGACCGAGCCGATTCAATTGCCCGCATCCAATGTATTGAAATACCGTTTGGCTGATGAGGCCTGGTTTTGTTTGCGTCCATCAGGAACAGAGCCAAAAGTTAAATTTTATTTTGGTGTAAAAGAAATAAGTGAAGACAAAGCAGTGTCGAAGCTACAAGCCATTGAAGAGGATGTAATGGCGCTTGTCAAAACACGTATGTAAATGATAGGTCTGTCCCAAAAGGGTGAATAGCACTTTTGGGGCAGCCCTATTTTTATGAATAAACGGGGATTTCCTTAAACCCGAAGGAAAGATACGCATTGTCAAGATAATGGTAAAGTGAATCTTGTTGTCTTTCCACCAACTGGTAATCCGTTTCATAATACAACGCGTGTAAATAACGTTCAATTTTTTTGGATAAAAAATCATCATTTGTGCGGATCATTAACACAAGCAAATCATCCAATTGCAGGCGATTCATGTAATACAACGCTTTGTCGTAATCAAGTGTACTCATACGTTCTAGCTCCTTTCTTCCCAACCATAGTGCCTGCGAATGATCGGGAAATCAGCGTCCTTATAGTGTATGGAGTATTGTAAAAAACATCGGCTTGTTTTGCGTGTAATCTTGGGCTCTTTTGGTGAAATCTACATTTGTATATTCGTGTCTTGAATCGTACAGGATAGTAATGACGTTCTCTCAGGGTAAACGAATAAAAAATATCCTACCGACAAAAAAGTATATATCAGGCTGATGGCAAACGCTCGCTTTCGTCGTTGCATGGCTTTGTCTGGTGCTCATTGCCTTAATGGCAACTCTGCGCCTCTCAAGGTTTCGTGTTAGAACAGACAAGCGTTATCATACAGCCTGATTTTTTAAATACTGGGTTAGAAACGACGTTGCTGTTTTATTGAATAAACGAATGTTCTCTGGTCTTGCTTCATACCTTGAATTAAAGTGTGGAGAAGGGGATGAGACACGTTTGGCTGAACAAAGCAAAGCACTTGAACGCGCCATTGCCGAGATCACGGAAATTGCTGAAGGGTTTGGTTTGGATTTTTACCCAATGCGTTATGAAATTTGCCCTGCTGATATTATCTATACCTTTGGTGCTTATGGAATGCCGACACGATTTTCGCATTGGAGCTTTGGCAAGCAATTTCATAAAATGAAGCTACAATACGACCTTGGGCTAAGCAAAATATACGAGCTTGTTATAAATTCCAATCCATGCTATGCCTTCCTACTCAATACTAATACACTCATTCAGAATAAGTTGATTGTCGCTCACGTATTAGCGCATTGTGACTTTTTTAAAAACAATTCACGTTTTAGTGCCACAAAGCGCGATATGGTGGAAAGCATGGCAGCTACGGCCGATCGAGTAAAATCGTATGAGTTGAAATATGGACGAAATGAAGTAGAGCTATTTTTAGATGCAGTCATTGCTATTCAGGAGCATATTGACCCGTCCATTATTCGTCAAAAGCTATCGTGGGTAGACGAAGATGAAAATGATCATAAACCTGAACGTAAGCGCGGTCCTTATGATGATTTATGGCATCTTGACCGTAAACAAGAGCAAGAAACAGAGAAGAAAAACAAGAAATTTCCTCCAGAACCCGAAAAAGACTTACTATCGTTCATTGAAGAGTTTAGCAAAGAATTAGAAGAATGGCAGCGCGATATTTTAACGATGATGCGTGAAGAAATGCTGTATTTTTGGCCACAGCTCGAAACTAAAATTATGAATGAAGGCTGGGCCTCCTATTGGCATGCGCGCATTCTTCGTGAAATGGACCTGACGACAGATGAAGTGATCGAGTTTGCCAAACTTAATGCCGGAGTCGTTCAGCCTTCACGAACGCAAATCAATCCGTATTATCTTGGTTTGAAAATGTTTGAGGACATTGAGGAGCGATACGATAAGCCGACGGAAGAAATGATTCGTCATGGCGTTAAGCCTGGAAGTGGAAGAGAAAAGATGTTTGAGGTTCGTGAAATCGAATCCGATACATCGTTTATTCGCAATTATTTAACGAAAGAACTGGCTTTTCGAGAGGACTTATACTTGTTTCAAAAGAAAGGAAAGGATTACAAAATCGTTGAAAAGGATTGGAAGCAAGTCCGAGATCAACTGATTAGCATGCGTGTCAACGGGGGATTCCCTTACCTTACTGTCACAGATGGCGATTACGAAAAAAATGGCGAGCTTTTCCTCGTGCATCATTTTGAGGACATCGAACTCGACCTCAAATACCTAGAAAAGGTTTTGCCTTATATTTATCAGCTTTGGGGGCGAAAAGTCCATTTGCAGACGATTATTGAGGGGAAGGCCTGTATTTTTACTTCTGATGGTAGTCAAGTGCATCGCAAGCACATCTAACTCAGGCTGATGACAAACGCTCGCTTTCTTTGTTGCATCGCCTTGTCCGGTGCTTTTTGCCTTTGTGGCAACTCCGGGCATCAAAAGTCTTCGCGCTTTGCACCTAAGCGTTTTTCATTTATACTGCAAAAATGCTGTCCAGCAACGTATTGCCCGGACAGCATTTTTTCTTCCTTCGATGTGTAAATTGCTTATCGTGCAGCTATTCTAGTCTTGGTTCTCCGTCCATAATGGAGAACCGAATTGTACTTTAAGATAAAATGTTATTCATCCTCAATTAATGGATACACGCCATTTTCATCATGCGTTTCTTTCCCGGTGAGTGGTGGATTAAATACACATACCATGCGCATGTCTTTCGTTGCGCGCAAATAATGCTCATCGTTCTCATTCAACGCGTACATCGTTCCATCTGTAATCGGGTACACCTTGCCGTCTGATACAGTTTCAATTTCGCCTTCTCCTGCCACACAATAAACGGCTTCAAGATGATTCTGATACCAAATATGTGTTTCTGTGCCAGCGTAAATCACGGTATCGTGGAAAGAAAAACCCATCTTGTCTTTTTTCAAGAGCATACGACGACTCGCCCACGTATCTGCTTTTGTTTCATTTTCAGTACCAATAATATCGTTTAGATGACGAACAATCATAAGTTCATTCTCCTTTTGATGTAATGTAAAACCAGGCTAAAAACGCCTGGTTTCCAGATGATTGATAAGCCGCTCGCGTTCTCGTCATGCCGCCATATCCCTTTTTCATAGGGCTACAGAGGATTGTACCCATTTCGAAGGCCAACGTACCCAATCAATCCGGTCATCTTGCTGTTTAGGAGGCTACATGCTTTTCAATAGCAGCCTTAATACTTTCTTCCATAATATTGAGGCCTTGAACAAGTGCTTCTTCTGTAATTGTCAATGGAGGAAGAAGCTTGGCAACTTCGCTTTGTGGTCCAGAGGTTTCCATGATGACCCCGCGAGAAAAGGCTTCCTCACAAATTTTTTCAGCAATGCCTTCGACACCACAAGCAATCCCTTGCATAAAGCCACGGCCTCTAGCTTCCGCTTTTAATTCTGGATAATTTTCTGCGAAGCTTTGTAGCGTTTCTGAAATTACGACTGATTTGCCTTGCACATTTTTTTGGAATGTATCATTTGACCAAAACGTTTTAAGCGCTTTTGAAGCCGCAACGATGGCCAAATTGTTCCCGCGGAACGTTCCATTATGCTCGCCAGGTCCCCATTGATCGTACTCAGGTTTAATCAACGTAAGGGCGAGAGGGAGACCATAACCGCCGATGGATTTTGAAAGACAAACTACATCAGGTTTGATGCCTGATGGCTCAAAGCTAAAGAACGTTCCTGTACGTCCACAGCCGGCCTGTACATCGTCTACGATGAGAAGAATGTCATATTGACGGCATAGTTTTTCTACGCCTTGAAGCCATTCCTTGCTGGCAGCATTAATGCCACCTTCGCCTTGAACAGTTTCTAGAATAATGGCTGCCGGTAACGCTACGCCACTGCCTTTGTCTTCAAGATACTTTTCCAAATACGCCAGACTGCAGCTATCTTCAATATAATCGTCAAATGGCATTGAGACAGTATTTGATAGCGGCATTCCAGCACCATGACGCTTAAAGGAGTTCGCAGTCACAGATAAAGCCCCAATCGTCATGCCGTGGAACGCATTTGTAAAGCTGATGACCAGTTCTCGCCCTGTCACTTTACGGGCAATTTTCAGAGCAGATTCAACTGTGTTTGCACCAGTTGGCCCAGGAAACATTACCTTATAGTCCAAGTTGCGTGGCTCAAGAACGACTTTCTTAAAAGTCTGTAAGAAGTCAACTCTTGCTTCAGTTCCCATATCAAGACTATGGCTAATATAATCATTTTGAAGATAGTCGATGAGGACCTTTTTCATTTCATCATGGTTATGCCCATAGTTCAGTGCCCCGGCCCCTGCAAAAAAGTCAATATACGCATTGCCATCGGCATCCCAAATGGTATGACCTTTGGCTTTTTTGAAGATGGTCGGAAAACTTCTTGAGTAGCTTCTTACTTGTGATTCATTTTCTTCAAGAATACCCATTGGATTTGTTGATTCAGTTTTCATTATCGTGTTTCCTCCTGATTCTTCAATTCTTTTTGTGAAATAGGTCCAACTCTGTATAGGTCTTCATCCTCGTGGCTATCTGGAAACAGCTCTTTTCCAAACAAAGGCTCATGGTGAATGGAGGTGTGCAATGTCTCCGCTAGCTTCTCGAACAAGCGGAAAGATGCTTTATTGTCAGGGGATATCGTCGCTTCAACGTGGACAATAGGCTGACAAAAGGGCCTGGTAAGCAGATGCTGGATCAATGACGTCGCTATGCCTTTCCCTTGCTGAGAAGGATGGGTAGCAATTTGCCATACAAAAAGAGTTTCAGGCTTTTTAGGCAATAGGAATGCTGATACAAATCCAACCAATTGATCTCCCTCGTAAGCAACAGCAGAAGTATCCTGGTAGTGATGACACCAAAGCAGATAGCTATAAGAAGAATTCACATCAAGAACACCGGTGTTTTTGATGAGATTCCATACATGTTTACCATCTTCTTTTGTAGGTGCTCGAAAAAGTAACGTTGCATCTGTAGATGTTGTGATGGACAGTTCACCTCCGTTTTTCTTTTAGCTCCTCTTTAACCATATAGGGGAAAACGAAAAGCGTCAAAACGCTTATTTTTACGTTTAAGCGTATAAGCAAGCAAATTTCCGCTTGTCGTAAGATTATCTCTCAATCGATGACATTCCCATACAGTACCACTAAAAAGGAGCAAAATGCTTTTACCATAGTGTTTATACCCCAAAATATCAGAATGGAACCCCTTAATTACACATTAAATCAAAAAGTCACGAAATAGAGTTTGCTCATACATCGAGAAGACGCTGCAAGGAAGTGAAAATCGTCAATCTGATCGAGTAAAGCGTATGACGGTTATCGGGATAAAGCGTCATTACTATTATATATACGATGATCGACGTTAATCCTTAAGCCGTGGCGAAACGTATAATAACTAATTTCGCATAGGTCAAAAGGATTAATTGTTAATAATGACCACAAAAATAAAGGAAGTAACTGCCTTATGTCGAAAATAAAAATTGAAGAATAAGTTAGTTCTAATGAAACCTTTTTAAAGGTGAATCGTATATTTTAGAAGAGCAATCTTGGAAGGATGAACCTGTTTTACGCGGCAGGTTTTGGGGAAAACTTATAAAAGCTAATCTTTTAGAGATAGGAGCATTCTTATGGGCCTCTCAAAAGCAAAAAAACTTGTCTTGAAATTGAAGGAACAAGGGATTAAAGCAGAGCTTTGTATCCCCCGTTCGCACCTGCACATTAACAATCAAGGACCTAAAACTGAACCCCAATCATAATAGCTATTAAAAAACATCACGCTCATTGACGGCGTGATGTTTTTCTAAGTCAATGTGTGATTAAATTCAAGAGGCAAGGATAGGACAATTCCCACAGGAACGTTTATCTAGATCTACTTTTGTGTAGAGACAGCATGATTTTCGATACCCATCAGTGATCCGATTCTCCATTTGCGCATAAGGGCTTGATGGATTAGTGAGCAACCAATCTTTCACAGCGTTTGCCCGTTGCCGTACATCTTCTGATGCGCCCTCCGACTGAGGGATGGCAGTGTTGAGATACCAGGACAAATACGCTGCGGCATTTTCCCAAAGTAGGCGATCTGGCATTTTACAGGTCGTTTTAAAAATGTCCCATAGCAGGTCAATATGTGCAATCGCATCGTCCATAAAAAGAGCTGTTGAAGAAGGGACAGCTGCCGAAAGTGTCGATACCGGAGCGGACCATTTCATTGCAAAAGATGCCGGTTCATAGGCTAAGGTAATGTCTTTCAGGTTAGGAAGCCATTGTTTTCCATACCAAATGTACATCGCAAAGCTGGGAAGCACAAGCATGTAAGATAAGCTCCTAGATAAAAGTGACGCCGTTACATATGGATGAGAAGCGCCATAAGCAGCTTGTAATGCAGGTAAGCCCTGTTGAATGGAATCATTCGACAGGGCCTTAATAGTGTAATTATGCTCGTCTATAGTAGGCAAGTAGCTAAAATTTGTTTCAAGAAATTCTAGCTCAGCTTGAGTAAGACATTTCGCGTTCATTTTGAGCACCTTCCTGTTGCTGTATACGTTGCAAACATCGCCCTTTGCCGTGAGGAATACACATTGGCGTTCCAAAAAGGGGATCACAGGCAACCTGACAAGTCATATTAAAAACTTCGTGAACCATTGCTGGAGAAATGACTTCTTCAGGCTCACCTTCAGCGTATACACATCCATCACGGATAGCGACGATGTGATGTGCGTATCGACAAGCAAGGTTTAGGTCATGAAGCACCATAATAATCGTTCGGCCTTCTGTTTCATTAAGCTCAAACAGGAGATCAAGAATTTCAATTTGATGCGTCATATCTAAATAGGTTGTTGGCTCATCAAGTAAAATAATATCCGTATCCTGAGCAAGAGTCATTGCAATCCAAGCACGCTGACGCTGCCCACCGGAGAGAGAATCGACGGCACGATCCTGAAGCTCAGTCATTCGTGTAGATTCCAGTGCTTTTTGCACTGCCTTTTCATCTTCCTCAGACCATTGCTTAAACCAGTTTTGATAAGGATAACGACCTTGCTTTACTAGCTGTAAAACGGTTAATCCTTCAGGAGTGACGGGACCCTGAGGGAGAATAGCAAGTTGTTTGGCAATATCCTTTGTTTTTTGTTTCGAAATGTCCTGTCCATCTAAAACAACATTACCACCTTGAGGCTTAAGCAGACGAGCTAGCGTGCGAAGGAGAGTCGATTTACCGCACCCATTGCTGCCAAGAAAAACCGTGATCTTTCCTTTAGGAAGCGTTACATTAAGATCCTTTAAAATCAGTTGTTCCTGATAACCAACGGACAGCGAGTTTGCCTTCATTCCGTACATCCTTCACAACACCCCTCAGTAAGATAGATAATGTTCAAACCGAACCAACCGATAATGACTATCAGTTGCGATAAACTAAGCCTATTTTAGCACAGGATTAAAATAGTGTAAATGAAAATCATTATCATTTTTTGTAGCATTGAGTGAATTTCCTCATTATTCTTATGTGGCTAGCATTTAAACCATTGATATGGACTTCTGTATCGTCTCATAATGACTTTTCCTAATTTTTATGGGCATTAAGGCTAAACTGTTAGGATTTACTCGGGTAGTGCTCATGACCGCATTTTGTTCTTAACCACCAGTTGTCAGCGAAAACGTTCATTTCCACGACTTTTAAATGACTTATTCTACGTATGCATTTGACTAGGGCGTGTCTGAGAACTCAAAAGGGCAGATTTTTCGTTCCAATCGAGGCGCTTTTTCGCAGGCGTACCGGACGTACGTCAAGGAAAAGGAACGCAGCAGGGGACGAAAAGGCGGTGACAGATGCCTCTTAGCGAGTTTTAAGGCATGCCCTAGAACCCAAGTAGTATGGCAACACGTGATTAGATGCAGATGACTATTCAAATCAAGCCTGATGTGGTATCGTTTTTTACGAAAGAGAGCCGTTTTTTATTGGGAGGGACGACGTTGGAAAGAGCGACATTTGGTGCAGGCTGCTTTTGGGGTGTAGAGCTTGCTTTTTCAAACATTCAAGGCGTACAAAGCACACGTGTTGGGTATTTAGGAGGGGCGCTTGAGAATCCTTCCTATGAAGATGTATGCACAGACAAAACGGGGCATGCTGAAGTGGTAGACATGGAGTACGATCCAGCAGTTGTCACCTTCGAAACCTTGCTTGCTCATTTTTGGGAACTTCATGACCCTACAACGCTAAACCGTCAAGGGGAAGATGAAGGCACACAATATCGATCTGCGATTTTTTATCATACATCTCAGCAAAGATTGAAGGCAGAGGAAAGCAAACAAAAGCAAGATGAGACAGGTGGATATGCTTCACCGATTGTTACTGAAATCACTGAGGCGTCAACGTTTTATCCAGCTGAAGAGTACCACCAAAACTATTTGAAAAAGCGCGGGTTGAATGCCTGTAGCGTTGAACAATAAGGAGCTGAACATGATGAAAGATATCAAAACAACAGAAGAATTCCAAACTATTATTGATCAAGATAGCCTCTCCATAGTGAAATTTTACGCTGGCTGGTGCCCGGATTGTGTACGAATGGACATGTTCATTCCTGAGATCATTGAACAACATTCGGAGTATCAATGGTATCAATTGAACCGCGATGATTTTATGGAGCTTGCCCAGTCATACGAAGTGATGGGCATCCCAAGCCTGCTTGTGTTTAAAAATGGCGAAAAGCTCGCTCACTTGCACAGCGCAAATGCAAAGACACCAGAAAGTGTTGAAGCATTTTTGCAAGAAAACCAAGCGTAATTCAAGCAAAATGGCTCAGCCTTAAAGGGCGGGATGAAAACGTTTGTCTTATCTAAGCGCAAAGCTTTGGGAGGAGCGGAGTTGCCACAAGGGCAATGAGCACCGGACAAAGCAAAGCAACGAAGAAAGCGGGCGATTGTCATCTATCTTGTTCAGGTGGAATGAAAACGTTTGTCTTATCTAAGCGCAAAGCTTTGGGAGGCGCGGAGTTGCCATAAGGGCAATGAGCACTGGACAAAGCAACGAAGAAAGCGAGCGTTTGTCATCCGCCTGAACCGCCTGAAATTTACATACAAATAAAGCGCTTTATTTTAAAAATTGAAGGAGGAAAAGCAAATGGCAGAACGTATTGAACGAGACACAATCGGAGAAATTGCCGTACCAGCCGATAAATTTTGGGGTGCGCAAACGCAACGAAGCCTGCAAAATTTTAAAATTGGTGAGGAAAAGATGCCCGAGCTTTTGATAAAAGCCTTTGCAATTTTAAAAAAAGCGGCGGCACAAGCCAACGCTGATTTAGGATTATTGGAAACGGAAAAAGCGGAAGCCATTAAAGAAGTGGCGGATGACATTATTGCTGGGAAGTTGAATGACCATTTTCCGCTAGTCGTTTGGCAGACCGGTAGTGGCACACAAAGCAACATGAATGTAAATGAAGTGATTGCTTTTCGTGGGAATCAGCTTCTTGAAGGAAAAAGTGAATTGCGATTGCATCCAAACGACGATGTGAACAAGTCGCAAAGCTCAAATGATACCTTTCCAACGGCAATGCATATCGCCGCAGTATTGGCGGTGACGAACGACTTAATTCCAGCAATTGGGGCATTCCGAGATACGTTAAGAAAGAAGGAAGCGGAATTTGCTGATGTCGTTAAAATTGGTCGTACGCATTTGCAGGATGCAACGCCGTTAACATTAGGTCAGGAAATCAGTGGTTGGCGCAGCATGCTCGACCGCAATATCGACATCATCGAAGAGAGCAAGCAGCATCTGTTCGAGCTTGCCATAGGTGGGACAGCAGTAGGAACAGGCATAAACACTCACCCGGATTTCGGCGCAAATGTATCTGCAATTATTGCCAGTGAAACAAATCAGCCATTTAAAGCGTCAGACAACTTTTTTCATGCATTAACAAGTCATCAACCTTTCGTCTATGCGCATGGAGCACTGAAAGCATTGGCAGCTGATGCACATAAAATTGCTCATGATGTACGCATGCTGTCGAGTGGCCCACGGAGCGGCATCGGCGAATTAATTATTCCGGCCAATGAACCGGGGAGCTCCATCATGCCAGGCAAAGTAAACCCTACACAAAGTGAAGCGCTCACGATGGTTTCTCTGCAAGTCATAGGGAATGATGCTGCGGTCGGTATGGCAGCAAGCCAAGGGCATTTCGAATTAAACGTGTACAAGCCACTTATTATTTTTAACTTCCTGCAATCCTGTCGTTTGTTAGGAGATGCGTTAACGTCGTTTAACGACAATTGCGCGGTTGGAATTGAACCAAACTATGAGACAATCGAGAAATTGGTTAGTGATTCATTAATGCTCGTCACGGCCTTAAATCCACATATCGGGTATGAAAAAGCAGCGAGTATCGCCAAAGCGGCTCATCAGAACAACACGACGTTAAAAGAAGAAGCGATCAAAAGTGGTCACTTAACGGCTGAACAATTTGATACCTATGTGAAGCCTGAGGAAATGGTTGCACCGAACGTGAAATCGCCAAAAAAATAATAACGAAGAAACCCCGCGGCCGTAGCCTGCGGGGTTTTTCCATCATATAGGGCAATTACGCTTGACGTCCGCCAAGTTGTTGTTCAGCCATTTGGACTAAACGTTTTGTGATTTCTCCACCAACAGAACCATTTGAACGTGAAGTCGCATCAGGTCCAAGCTGAACGCCGAACTCTTGAGCGATTTCGTATTTCATTTGGTCGATAGCTGCTTGTGCTCCAGGAGCAACTAGTTGGTTGCTGCTGTTGCTACGAGATTGATTTTGTGCCATGGGTCATCAGACTCCTCTACATAGTGTGGGCATCTCAACCAGTTCCCTGATGAGTGCCTTCTTACTTTGCGCATTTTTAAAAACATTATGCAGGAAAATAAAAAAAGTTTTTCTCTTATCCTTTTGTCTTGTTTAACAATTTTGTGCAAACGTATTGCGTCGGCTTGGTAAGAAGGAATTACCAACGATGAGAGGTACATATTAATCCGCAAACATCACAAAATAGGTGTACAATCCGGAGGAGGTGAAATAACAATGTCAAACTCATCTAACCAATTGGTTGTACCAGGTGTACAACAAGCAATTGACCAAATGAAATATGAGATCTCTCAAGAATTTGGTGTTCAACTTGGACCAGATTCAACTGCACGTGCTAACGGTTCTGTAGGTGGAGAAATCACTAAACGTCTTGTTCAGTTGGCTGAACAACAAATCGGCGGTTACCAAAAATAACACCGATCATATGAATGGATGGGCAGGGTGGTCTATATAACCACCCTGCTTTTTATTTTGTTTACAAGTGGCATTTTAGTGTGGCCGTATGGATGTGAACTGATTCTTTGTGAAATTAATCCAATGGTACATGCTTATTATTAGCGGTCAGAATCAGTATTTAGATAGTGCACCATAAAAAAAAGAACGTGCTCGAGTGGCACGTTCTTTTTTTTAACGCATATTAGCGAATGCGAAGCTCTGACTCGATATCAAAGAAATGAACTTTGTTCATGTCAAAGGCAAGGTTAATCTTCTGCCCGTTTTGAATATCTGTACGAGAGTCGATCCGAGCGATGAAGTTGTTTTCGCCAATTTTAGAGTAAAGATATGTCTCAGCACCCATAAGCTCGGCAACATCTACCAAGGCTTCAACGTTTGTGTCTTTAGAGGATTCAACGAACACAGGCTCATCATGAACATCCTCTGGACGAATACCAAGAATGATTTCTTTGTTTGCATATCCTTGTTCGCGAAGAAGCTTCATTTTACCTTCAGGAACAAGCACCTTTACGTTATCGATATGGAAATGAGTGTCATCCAATTTACCGTGGAAGAAGTTCATGGCAGGTGAACCAATAAAGCCACCTACGAAAACGTTCTCAGGGTTTTCATATACTTCTTTTGGAGAACCAACTTGTTGGACAAGACCATCCTTCATAACAACGATACGAGAAGCCATTGTCATCGCTTCTGTTTGGTCATGTGTTACATAAACAGTTGTCGTTTGGAGGCGATGGTGAAGTTTTGTGATTTCCGCACGCATTTGTACACGTAGCTTTGCATCTAGGTTGGACAAAGGCTCATCCATTAGGAAGACTTTTGCGTCACGAACGATCGCACGACCAAGTGCAACACGCTGACGCTGACCACCAGAAAGGGCTTTTGGTTTACGATCAAGGTACTCTTCAAGACCGAGAATACGTGCAGCATCTTTAACGCGACGATCGATTTCATCCTTTTTGAACTTTCTCAGTTTCAAACCGAAAGCCATATTGTTATAAACGTTCATATGTGGATAAAGGGCGTAGTTCTGGAACACCATCGCGATATCGCGATCTTTAGGCGCTACATCGTTTACACGACGCTCATCAATGTAAAAATCACCTTGAGAAATTTCTTCAAGACCAGCGATCATACGAAGAGTTGTTGATTTCCCACAACCTGAAGGACCTACCATTACGATAAATTCCTTATCATCAATCTCTAGATTAAAGTCTTGGACTGCAGTTACATTTTTGTCATATACCTTATAAATGTTTTTTAAGCTTAGCGTTGCCATGCCCTTTTCCTCCTCGAAAATGAAAGCGTTTTATTTGTTATTACCAGTGTAGCTTTCTTTTGAAAAAAGGTAAATGGACGCAATGCACAAAAAAATCCATCCGCTTTTGTGCATGTCTCCCAAAACAGCTAAAAGAACGCAAAAGAGGTTGGACATAACTAATTTATCTCCATAAAAATCGACTAACTCAATTTGAATCTGTTTTGGCTAATGCCCTTTCATGTAACTTTTACTGTAAAGGAAATATGAAATGAGAAAGTTCTTGTGACTTCATTTTCAATCGTTAACCAAAATAAATTCGTGGAAAGATCACTAGGGCGTGTCTTAAAACTCGCTAAGAGGCATCTGTCACCGCCTTTTCGTCCCCTGCTGCGTTCCTTTTCTTTGACGTACGTCCGGTACGCCGGCGAAAAGGCGCCTTGCTTGGAACGAAAATTCGGCAACATCTGCTCCCTTCTGAGTTCTCAGACACACCATAGTAAAGTATTTGACCGCTTCGTCAAAATACTACACGTTTACCCTAAGTGGTATAAGTGCAACTTCGACTCGAAAAAGACTCGTCGTGTTTCATTAGCCGCTTGGCACGGCTTCAGCTTCCTCGGAAAGCAAAAGCGGCTTTCCTCCAGGATCTTCAGCTCGCATTGTTTCCTTAAGAGTCTATGTATTTTGCTTGTCCCAATGACCTATATTTATACATCAACAACTATTTTTTTCGATTAGAGTAAAGTTTTTTTGACAACTTTCGCAGTGAAAAAATAAGCGGATCTCTACACTCTAAATAACAAGATGAGCCCTTTTTAATTCATATCACTTCATAAAATTAGTGCATTATCAAAAGCTGCCACTAGCGAGACTCCTGTGGGAAAAGCGAGCTAAGCGAGACCCCGCAGTGCGCTGATAAGCGCCGAGGAGGCTCGCAGTTCGCCCACGGAAAGCGAGCGTATGGCAGCTTGTATAAAAAACAACCCCAACAATGAATTTCAGGTTTACCCAGACTGCTTGACTTTCAAGGCGCAAAGCCTTAGCGAGCGTTTGTTTTCAGAACAACATTCAGGCTGAATGAAAACGTTTGTCTTATCTAAGCGCAAAGCCTTAGGAGGCGCGGAGTTGCCATAAGGGCAATGAGCACCGGATAAGGCAAAGCAACGAAGAAAGCGAGCGTTTGTCATCAGCCTGAGAGGTTAACGCTTTGTATGAAATGGAGGCTCTTCTTTCGGAAGATCTCGTGCTTCATCGACTTGGTTCGTGGGGCCTTCACCTAATGTGCTTGCCCCCATGCCTTCACTCAACATTCGATCCACATCGACTTCAACTTTCTCACGACCTTCAAACGAGCTGTCTTTCCTTCCTTTTGGCACATCCGTCACCTCCTTTATTACGTAGTATGCGAAGGAGGGGAGGTGAGCATACGTTTACGGTTTTGCTTGCTAAGGTGCTTTGCATAAGCAAACGGCATCTTTTGAACAGTGGAGAGTTCGCCGGACAAGGCAGGATGTGAAAATGCAGACTTGCCCGGCTTGGAATTCACCTCGATGACATACCATTGCTGTGATTCGCTTTCCGCCATATCAATACCAATTTCGCCTATTTCTTCGTTGTAGTGGTGGTCAAGCCATTGACACACGTCGAACGCCTGCTGAATCATTTTATTTTTCTTATCGCGTTTAGACGCATCCCGGCCAAGTACATGCTCAGCAGGAAGTACAGTTCCACCGTGTTTAATATGGGTCGTTGGGTTGTCAACCAAAGCTAGTTTTGCTGCTATTCCGCTCAATTGCCATACGCCTTTTTCATCTTTATTCATGTGAACACGATAGTCGACCGGACGTCCTTGATGCTTATGCAAGGCAATGCCTTCCTGAAGCACACAGCCATCAAGTCGAATCCCTGCATCAGAAATAATAGCAAACAGCTGTGAAAATGAGAGCCCGTGCTTTTGAATGGTCTTGTCTTGGGAATAATAGGCACAAGCATACTGTCCTTTATCCTCTTTAGTAACGTAAAAAATGCCTCGACCAAAGCTACCGGTCGATGGTTTGATATAGACCGTGTCATACTTTTCTAAAAATGCCTCTGCACTCAGCCTGTCAGGAGATAGCAACGTTTCTGGTAGCAGGGCTTTTGTTTTCGTCCCTTGCAGCAGCTTAGCATAAATGTCTTCTTTATTAAAAAAGCCGTTATTAAACCAAGGGATGTGCAATTCTTTCGTCGTTTTATAGCGAAGTGCTGTAAATTCATACCGTTCTTCAATTTGTCGGTTGGGAATTTTATCATAAATGACTTCTGGAAATGGGAAGGTCGCTCGCTCCCATTCATCATCCACAAGTGTCCAGGCCGTCACAGTGAGCGCCTGCCAATCAACATGATGATGTCCGAAGACGAACGGTAAAACCCCTGTTGTGATGCCATGCTGAAGCAGTTGCTTGAACGCAGCTGACCGTTTGCCTAATGGAGAATTTGCATCGTCCATAAAGCCAGCCGTAACAATACCGACAAGCGGCCCAATCTTTACGCTCTTCTCGTCACTGTCCAGCCAAAGGGGAACCTCAGTCAACGTAGCTGGAAGTCTTAATTGGTTTTGTAATGCCTGGCTAATTAGAAGCTCATCAGTCGTATTCGTTTGGCACTTTACAGAGCGCTGTTGGTTTCCAAACGTTATGGACAACTGCTCTGGGATGGAGAGTAACGTTTTAGGTAGGTGGAAAAACAAATCGTCCGAAGGCTCCACAAGTAATCGAAAATGTTGAGACATGTCTTTTGCCTCCTCTTTATTGGGTTGATAATGGGGTACCTCATTCATGGACAGGAGGGATGTGCGACGGTATGATGGCTAAGACTACACTATGCATAGACTGGCATGCGCATGCTTCGTCTTTTCTATAGAGAAAGGAAGACTCTGTATGGATACCGTAATATTATTTAGCTTTATGGCTTTTGTTGGTGCTGCCGTGGGCGGAGCAACAAACTATTTAGCCATCAAAATGCTTTTTCGTCCATTCCACCCAATCTATATCGGATCTTGGCGTTTGCCTTTTACTCCAGGCTTAATTCCAAAACGAAGAGAAGAAATGGCAAAAAGCTTTGGAAAAACAGTCGCCGAACACCTTGTGACGCCAAAGCAGTTCCTTGACTTATTGCAGCAGGAAAAGGTGACGGATTGGATGGAGGCAAAAGGAGTTTCATATATAGATGAATGGGCTCATGAACAAATGACGGTTCAGCAGCTTGGAGAGCGTTTTGGCATTAACCTTCAACAAAAAGCACCGGAAACCGTACAGCACATCCTGCAACAGCATATAACAACGTGGTGGAGAGCGCACAGCGAGGAATCGATCGGAGAAGTTCTTCCTGAAAAGTGGAAGCATTCCATTGAAGACAAGATTCCTGAGGTGTCAGCAGTGTTATTGCAAAAAGGCATTACATGGTTGGAGAGCGATCAAGGCAAGGAGGACATCCGTCATGCAGTGAATGATTTTTTTGACTCCCACCATCGTATGTTCGGCATGGTGCAAATGCTGTTTGGTCAGGAGCGGCTTGAGGATCGCATTCAACAAGAGCTTGTTGGTTTTATGAAACGTGAGCAAATGCGACCGATGGTACAAACCTTTGTAGAAAAGGAATGGCGAGCCCTGCTGCAAAAACCGTTAACTGAAGTGGAGAAGGGGTTATCGGCTACGGCCGAAGAAATCATTCCAATGTTTGCAAAGGACTTTGTTGAAAAGTGGCCGTGGGAGAGATGGTTGCAACAGCCAGTAGCGACACTTTTGACTGAGGAAAGGGTTATTTCCTTGAAAAAGCTTTGGCGAACGGCCTACAAAAGGCTCTTTGCTTATGTGGTCGAGCACCTTCAGACGTGGTTTTCACTATTAAAGCTTCATGACATCGTTGAAAAGCAGGTGTCCGCCTATCCAGTGCAACGATTAGAGGAGCTTGTACTAGGTATTTCAAAAAGAGAGCTGTCCATGATTACGTATTTAGGTGCGTTCCTAGGTGGGTTGATTGGCTTAGTTCAAGCATTGTTTGTGCTCATTTTTCCGCTATAAGGGCTCTCGGTGTACGTAAGGAAAAACTTTTGTTACGATGAGGGCATAATGGTTTTTTGGAGGGATTCAATTGGCAAATGTATATGATGAAGCGTACGCGCTAGAAACAGCAATTCGAAATAGTAATGATTACAAAGAATTACAAGAACTTTATGCCCAACTACAAGCAGATGAAACAGGTAAAAAACTGTTTGATAATTTCCGCCAAGTGCAAATGAGCTTGCAACAAAAGCAAATGCAAGGCGAAGAAATTTCACAAGAAGAAATTGAACAAGCCCAAAAACAAGCGCAGCTTGTTCAGCAGCATGACGTGATTTCAAAAGTCATGGAATCAGAGCAACGACTTTCTCAAACGCTGACAGATGTAAATAAAATCATCATGAAGCCACTTGAGCAACTTTACGAAGGCTTTGACAACGAAAACGAATAAGATGACAAAACTCCTAGGATCGAAATCGATTCTAGGAGTTTTTTCTTTGTGGAGAGCTGCTTTACACGTGCCTAGATAATTATCATACACCTAGATACAGCTGGATAAACCCGAAGTTGATTGTTGTGGTTGCTTTTTATACAAGCTGCCATACGCTCGCTTTCCGCGGGCGAACTGCGAGCCTCCTCGATCGCTTGCGCGCTCTGTGGGGTCTCGCTTAGCTCGCTTTTACACCCTACGGGTACAAGTGCAACATCGATTCGAAAGGACCTCATCGTGTTTTCTTTGCCGCTGGAGTCTCGCTAGTGGCTGCTTTTGATTTATTACGCTTTTTATTGTTCTGACACGGCTAAAACAATTATGTTCTGGATTTTACTCATTCCAGCTAATTTCATATGTTGAAGAATTCTTAGCCTAAAGAAATGAAGCTTCATTTCTTTAGGCGGTATAAGATAGTGAACGTTGGTATCTTCACTTTACTAAATAAAGTAAGTGGTTTTCTCCTTATTTCAATAGACCTAATTCAGATTGTCTCCACTCAAGCACAGCTAACGTTGAAGTTGATTTTGCACTGCGAAAGTTGTTTGAATCACAAACAAACATGAAGTCCACTGCTGAATCTACATTAGGTGTTATAACTTTGCATGTAACGATGCGCTTACTTGTCTTGTTTCCTAAAGCAATATGGTTCAACTCGCTTTTCCGTTTCTCCGCTATACGAGACCCAGACAAAATAAAAACAATTTACGCAGAAAGAAACATCAGCGTAGTCAAAATACGCAGACTCCAGCGGGAACAGCGCGAGCTGAAGATCCCGGAGGAAAGCAAGACTCCGAGGAAGCTGAAGCCGTGCCCGCGGAAAGCGAAGTATTTTGACGAAGCGGTCGTATTTTCTTTACACCTTACTGGTACAAGTGCAACATCAACTCGAAAGTACCTCGTCGCGTTTTCTTTGCCACAGGAGTCTTGCTAGTGGCTGCTTTTGTTTTGTTAACGCTTTTTTTCTTGCTCACGCTACAGCTGGCCCCTTGATTGGTCACATCTACCTCTACAAACGAATATCCTCCTGTTCAAGCAGTTCTATTGCCTGACTTGCTTTCATAAAGTGGGAACAGAAACGAAAAAAGGAGGAGCATGCAAATGGTCTATCGCTTGCTTGCTTTAAATGTAGACGGTACGCTCCTGAAGTCGAACGGACGACTGACGAAGCAAACCAAAGAGGCTGTTCAGTATGTAAGAGACAAAGGCGTACATGTCACTTTAGTCACGAACCGGCATTTTCTTTCTGCTCGTAAAGTTGCCAAGGCCTTGAAAATACCAGAGGATTTAATTACGCATGGCGGGGCTTACGTCAGCAAGGACACTGAATTCCCAGTAGTCAATCGTCGGCTGAATAGCGATATTATTTTTGGCGTTGTGCAAATTTTAGAGACATTTAAGTGCAGCATACGTTTAATGCATGAGAAGTATGCCATTGGCAACAGCCACCCATCCAAA
This sequence comes from Aureibacillus halotolerans, assembly GCF_004363045.1. Classification (NCBI taxonomy): domain Bacteria; kingdom Bacillati; phylum Bacillota; class Bacilli; order Caryophanales; family Bacillaceae; genus Aureibacillus; species Aureibacillus halotolerans. The sequence goes on along the minus strand of NZ_SNYJ01000021.1, from coordinate 15,682 downwards.
CCACAACTTGTGTCAAAAACAGTCTTTGGTTTAGGTGATCCTGTCATGTATCCAATCCAATTTGTTGAATCACTTGGGGACCATGTGAGAGATCATCCACTCGATTGTCCTAAAGTGGATTGCCATTTTTACGATGACCATGTGCTCGAAAAAGCAGAGGATTACATTGCGTCAGCTTTCCCAGAGCTCACAATTATTAAAGAAGGAAAACACCACCTATCCATTCTCCCATCAGGCGTGAATAAGGCGTATGGACTGCAGCAGTTGGCGAGAATGCTCGAAGTGCCGGCCGCTGAAATTGTCGCCATTGGTGATGATGCGTCCGACATGGGCATGATCCGTTTTGCGGGGGTTGGCGTATCAATGGGCAATGCCCCGTTTGAAGTGAAAAAAGCATCGGACTGGATTACTCGTTCAAACGATGAAAATGGCGTCGCCTATATGATCAAAGAACTTTTCCGAAAACAGCTTGATACGAGCTTTGTCCATTCCTTGACGCTACGCAAATAACGGCTTTTTTCGCAATTGCTTTTCTGACGTTGGTTCTGTACACTTGGTTACAGCAACTGACGAAAGGGATGACAGGCAAGGATGAAAATGATCCGCATCACAGGAGCCTCAGAACGACTGCATCCTTCGATTCGACGAATAGCCGATTTGTTCTTTGAAACAACGACGATTTGTTCCGATGAGGCGGATGCCGACATGGAGGTCGTCATTCAACAAGAAGGTACTAAACTTACTGTTACATTGATTACAGCAGAGAAGACGTTAATCGAAGAGCGAACCGTCGCACCTGATGAAGAAGACCTCGTGAAACGGGCCATTAATGAAGGGCTGTTAGCCACGTTGGAAAAGCTGACTGATCGCACACAGCCATGGGGCTTTTTAACAGGCATTCGTCCGACAAAGCTGTTTCATAATCAGCTTCGAGAAGGGGCAAATTCTGAAGCCATAGAAACACAGCTACAAAGCACTTACAAAATACAGCCTGATAAAACAAGGCTTATGAATAGAATTACAAAAAGGCAGCAGGCGTCGCTGCCTGATTTGTATGCTCTAAAACAGGAAGTCAGTTTGTACATAGGCATTCCATATTGTCCGACAAAGTGCGCGTATTGTACGTTTCCCGCTTACGCAATTAGGCGTGCTAGTGGGCAGGTGAGTGGCTTTCTTAAAGCACTTGAGGAAGAAATAGAAGCCATTGGAGAGTGGCTCAGTAAGAACGATGTCAGGGTGACGACGATTTATTTTGGTGGTGGAACGCCTACAAGTATTACCGCTGAAGAGATGGATCATTTGTATGAGCATCTTTATGCCACAGTGCCGGATGTCGCAAATGTTCGGGAGCTCACTGTGGAAGCAGGTAGACCGGATACGATTACACCGGAAAAAATTGATGTCATGAAGAAATGGAACGTCGATCGAATTAGCATTAACCCTCAATCGTATATCCAGAATACACTTGATGCGATCGGAAGGCACCACAGTGTCGAGGAAACGATTGAAAAGTACTGGCTTGCCAAGGACATGGGATTGGACAATATCAATATGGATTTAATTATTGGCCTGCCCGGGGAGACGACGAAGGAATTTCTTTATACATTGGAAGAGACGAGAAAACTGATGCCTACGTCGTTGACGGTGCACACGCTGTCCTTTAAACGGGCCTCTAAAATGACGAAAAATCGTGACCGCTACAAAGTGGCAGATCGTGATGAGGTCGTTCGTATGATGGAAGCTGCCGAGCATTGGATGGGACAGCACGACTATTTGCCGTATTATGTTTATCGTCAAAAGAACATTCTTGGGAACCTTGAAAATACAGGGTATGCAAAAGCTGGATTTGAGAGCCTATACAATATTATGATTATGGAAGAAATGCAGACCATTATAGGCATTGGCTGTGGAGCGGCAAGCAAATTTGTCGATCCAGCTACAGGAAAAATTCAACGGTTTGCCAACCCGAAAGATCCAGCTTCCTATATGCTAAGTTACAGAGACAGCATTAAAAAAAAGCTGCACATGTTAGATGAGATATTTAACGATCAGACAAATGAAAATAAGGTTATATAAGGGGGAGCCATACGTTGAAGCATATACGCACGGAACGCTGGGAGAAGCACGATAGGGTCAATGAGCATCGCGCCAGGTTGCTCATCAGCTGTCCAGACAAGCCAGGCATCGTAGCCGCTGTCTCTGATTTGCTTTACATGCAAGGAGCGAACATCATTGAATCCAGTCAATACACAACGGATCCTACTGGTGGGCAATTTTTCTTGAGAATTGAATTTGAATCAGCATACATGGATCAATTTCTATCGGTTTTCGAGACGAAAATGAACGACGCAGCCACAAAGTTCCAAATGGATTGGAGGCTCTCACGGGCATCTCAGCGTAAAAATATGGTCATCTTTGCATCGAAGGGGAGTCACTGCCTGCTAGAGCTTCTTTGGCGCTGGCAAGCAGGAGATTTACTTGTGAACATTCCTATGGTCATTAGCAATCATGAGGATTTACGGGAAAGTGTCGAAATGCTGGGCATCCCTTTTCACCACATCCCAGTTACGAAAGACACGAAAAAGGAAGCTGAGGCAAAGCAGCTCGAGCTTGTTGGAAACCAAGCGGATCTCATTGTTCTTGCCAGATACATGCAAATTCTTTCACCAGAATTTGTCGTTACCCATCCTCATTCAATCATTAACATTCACCATTCCTTCCTGCCTGCATTTGTGGGAGCACATCCTTATGAAAGAGCATATGATCGCGGTGTAAAGCTGATTGGTGCTACCTCTCATTATGTGACCGACGAGCTGGACGAAGGGCCAATTATTGAACAGGATGTCGCCAGAGTCGACCATAAAGACGATGTCGAGGATCTAAAACGTATTGGGCGAACAATTGAACGTAATGTATTGGCACGTGCAGTCACATGGCATGTCGAGGATCGCGTTATTGTTCACGGAAATAAAACGGTCGTTTTTCAGTAGGCGAAGATAGGGACGAGCATGTAGCACTAAACATTCATCCAATATGGAGGTCGATGTGATGCTCACATTGTTTCAATACAATTGGCAAGTTCGCGAAGACTGGTTCTCATGGTGCGAAGGCATATCCGAAGAAGAATTGTTGAAGCAGCGAGTAGGTGGACCAGGAAGTTTACTCTACACTCTGTTTCACATTGTCGATGTTGAATACAGCTGGCTAGTAGGGCTCCAGGGCAAGGAAGAGCCTGAAGAACCACCATTTGAACACTATGCGACCTTACAGAAAGTGAAGCAGCTCTCACATGAATATCATATGGAAGTGGTCAGACCCTTTGTCAAAGCGTGGACAGACGATATGGAAGCTCAAACGTTATCCGAGACAAATGCTAATGGGGAAACGATCAGTTTTAGGCATGGTGAGGTAATGAGGCATGTCATTGCCCACGAGATTCACCATGTTGGGCAACTCTCTGTATGGGCACGTGAGATTGGGAAGCCGCCAATTACGGCGAACTTGATCAACAGGGGATTGTTTGATAAACAGTAGCCAATTCATCGATCAGATCTGTTGAGGCGTCCTTTTGACCCGCACGTTTAATGAGATATCCTTATTTTTAAAAACCACTAGGAATGATTCATTCATCCTTGGTGGTTTTTTTGTATGCACGTGGAGCAGTAATGGTTAGGAGGGGGGACGTTCTAGTACCTCCAGCAAGACGTGTGCGTGATTATACGTTTCATCTTTGGCCGCGTAAAGGAGAGTGACCGTCTGCTTACTCGCCTGGTTTCGTAGCTGTCGGATCGCTTCAGTGGCCACCTTGCTTGTCAGTTCAAGTTTATAACGCTTTGAGAATTCTTTAAATTTATCTGGATCGTGTTGAAACCATTTCCTCAATTCTGTACTAGGGGTAATGTCTTTCACCCAATCATCTAGCCTTGCATCTTCTTTAGACATACCCCTTGGCCAAACACGGTCAACGAGCACTCTGGTTCCATCTGATTGCTCCGGAGCTTCGTATATACGTTTTATTTGAAAACTCATTGGCCCATCCTCCTCCTTCCTTGAATGGATAACCTGTAAGGCTTTACCCTGTATTTTGGTGTCCTATTCATCTGGCTAGTGCCCTTTCCACTACCTTCGTTGGTTATGGTCGAAATTGAACCAACAAGGTCATTTCATTCGTTCTTTACAATAACCAAAAGCGGTAACTAGCAAGACTCCTGCGGCAAAGCAAACACGATGAGGTGTACGGGAATGTCGACCGCTGCGTCAACATACTTCGCTTTCAGTGGGGCACGGCTTCAGCTTCCTCGAAAAAGCATGGCTTTTTCGAGGGGGATCTTCAGCTCGAGCTGATCCCACTAGAGTCTACGTCTGTTGACTACGCTGATGTTTGTTTCTGCGTACATTGTTTTCATGTGGCTCGGTCTCCAATAGAGGGTAAAAAGCCGTGTTGCAACCAAATAAGGCAAGTTAGTGCATTGTTTCAAGGTAGAGGACTTGGTGCCTTTTACACGAAATTCGTTTGGTAACAGTTGAAAATGAAGGCTCTTACCCAAAAGTCGGGGTTGACTTGGACAACATTCGTACATTTCGCAACAATTAATGTCTGCGTTTAACCTTTAATTTCCAAACACGTGGTCTAACTCCACCGTCTTTAGAAGGTATACGCTTTTATCCTTAACCTCTGCTGTCCATACTGAAGGTACGAGGTGAAAAGTATGGCCGGTTATAAAAAGAGTAGTCACCCAGTGTATGACATTAAATATCATGTCATTTGGGTAACAAAATACAGATATAAAGTATTGAAAGGCCCCATTGCCGTAAAGGTACGTGAGTTAATTCGGCAAGGTTGCGAAGCGAGAGGGATATTCATTCTGCAAGGGAGTGTCGGGAAAGATCACATTCATTTGTTGCTATCGTGTCCGCCGAGTATTGCTCCAAGTAAAATCATGCACTATCTAAAAGGGAGGTCATCAAGGCTGCTTCAGGATCAATTTCCTGACCTCAAAAAGAAATATTGGGGACAGCACTTATGGGCAAGAGGTTATTTTTGTGCGACAGTAGGCACGGTAGACGAAGAAACCATTCGGAACTATATTGCGAACCAGCTTAACGATGAGAAAGAAGATATTATTAAAATTGAAGAATGAGTTTAGTCAGATTCAGCTTGCTTAAGCATGTGGTGCTTCAAGATGACTTCAGTCTTAGCAACGACTTTAGTCGTCGACATTTCATGACCAAATCCACCTGCTTTAGCAGGTGGTCGTTTAAGTCTGCCTTTCCTTGCAGTTGAGTGTCGTCACAAAGCAAATCTGTTGAGGTACAACCGATTCAGAAGGTGCAAAAAGTAAAATTCTATAAACCAGCGGTCACTAGCGAGACTCCTGCGGGAAAAGCGAGCTAAGCGAGACCCCACAGTGCGCTGATAAGCGCCGAGGAGGCTCGCAGTTCGCCCGCGGAAAGCGAGCGTATGACCGCTCGTATTTATGTCAACCCCAAGTTGTGGTGATGACCCAAAATGAAACCATAAAAGGTCGGCCTTTTTTGATTCGCCCTTTATCATAACCAAAAGCGACGACTAGCGAGACTCCACGACTAAGAAGTCATGACGAGGTCTTTTCGAGTCGATGTTGCACTTGTGCCCTTTAGGGTGAAAGCGAACGTATAGCCGTTTGCCCAGAGAAAATGATTTCCAGCTGTTAACTTGTGCGAAAACAAGCACGATAACTCATCCTGAATAAAATAAGATCTACGTTACCTGATGGGGCACTAGGTATTTCCCTAAGTTCGAAAAAACTAGGTATTCGTCTATAGCAATCTACCCACCTTACGCATAGTCTGTAGTGAAAGAAGGAGGTGGCTTACATGAGTGCAACGGGTTATGGACGTGGTAGTGCTTTTACATTCGTTGTTGTCTTGTTTATTCTATTGATCGTTGTTGGAGCAGGTGCTAGTGGTTATTGTTAACCGATAGCCAGTAGGGATAAAAATGATTGAAGGGCTTCATGAAGCCATCTTCGAAAACGATAAGGAGGATTCCAATTATGGGATACTATGGAGGATACGGCTGTGGCGGTTATCAACAAGGTTCTAATTGTGGTTGCGGCGGCGGCTATGGCAAAGGTTTCGCGTTAATCGTTGTGTTGTTTATTCTATTGATCATCGTAGGAGCAGCTTGGCTGTAAGCTGAAAACTTGTATTCAGGAGGGCGTCCCAAAAGTTATGAAAATGACTTTTGCGGTCGGCCTTCCTTTTTCATATAATGAATACACGAAGGGCTTTTCATAACAACGAAAGCAAATATTACGGTTTACCCCAACATAGAATCCATGCTAATTCCATGTTAAAATAACGCTAGACTTGATGGGATTAAAAACGGAGGTTAAGTTGCGTTGTAAACGAACAAACTAGGAAGTGTGACCTCCATAGAATTAGGGTATACATAATGCGACATGAAGTACCAATGTGACTCGCCAGAGAGGATGAAGGGTATGCCACCAGCTGATGAAGAATGGCGGAAATACGAGCATACGAAGGAACAATTTATTCATATTGTCGCAAAAAACATGAACTTGTATGGAATTACGCCATCGGTCGGTCGGTTATACGGCGCATTGTATTTTTCAGATGATTCGATGACGCTAGATGATATGAGAGATGCGCTTGGAATGAGCAAGACGAGCATGAGCACTGGGGTCAGGCAGCTTATGGATCTAAAAATGGTAGAGCCTGTGTTCAAGCGAGGCGTCCGAAAAGATTTGTATGCTTCTGAGGAAGATTGGTACAAGTCGTTCACAGCTCTTTTTTCAATTAAATGGAAGAAGAGTGTGCAAAAAAACCTTGAAGAACTTCGTGAAGCACGACATAGCCTTCAGGAATTGGGTGTGCAGACGGAGGATAAAGGACTGCAAGAGCATATTTCAAAAGATATCGTTCGATTGGATTATGCGTATGAATATTACGAATGGTTGCTTCGCCTCATTGATACAATGGAGAGTGGAGAGATTTTTGATTTTGTGCCAAAGCGACATGAACACAATGATGATGTAAATGGGTAACGTTGGGGGGAACAACATATGAAAAAAGGAGTTACATTTTGTGAAGTTGGGGAGCAATTCTCTGATTTCCTTCTTATTAAATCGTCAACACGTGGAACAGCGAGTAATGGGAAACCGTTTTTGACTTTAATGCTTCAGGATCAAAGTGGCGAAATTGAAGCAAAGCTATGGGATGCAGGTCCTGAGGATGAGACCACTTACAAGGCTGAGAACATCGTCAAGGTGCTTGGAGATGTCCAAAGTTACCGGGGAAGGCAACAGCTAAAGATTAAAAAAATCAGACCTTCCACGGATACAGATTCTGTGAGTATTGCTGATTTTCTGGAAACAGCACCACAGCCTAAAGAAGAGCTCATGGATGAAATTAACTCATGTATATTTGAGATGAAAAATTCCAATTTGCAGCGAGTAACAAGGCATCTTGTTAAAAAACATCAGGTAGCATTTCTCGAATACCCTGCCGCCACGAAAAATCACCATGAATTTGTTTCAGGTCTTGCTTATCATGTCGTTTATATGCTGAAGCTCGCAAAATCCATGTGCTCGATCTATCCGAGCCTTGATGCTGATCTGTTGTATGCTGGTGTGATTTTGCACGATCTAGGGAAAACGACAGAGCTTTCAGGGCCAATAAGTACACAATATACTGTTGAAGGAAACCTCATTGGACACATCTCATTAATGGTGACTGAAATTGCAGATGCCGCCAAAGAGCTAGACATTCATACAGAAGAAATGACCATGCTCCAGCACCTCGTTTTGTCTCACCACGGCAAAGGGGAATGGGGAAGTCCTAAGCCGCCGATGCTTAAAGAAGCAGAAATTCTTCATTATCTAGACAACATTGATGCGAAAATGAACATGATGGATCGTGCGCTTGAAAGAACGAAGCCGGGAGACTATACAGAACGCATCTTTGCTCTCGACAATCGTAAGTTTTATAAACCATTCTATCAAAACCAATCATAAACGGGTTGCCCTTCTCATACAGTAAAGTCATAAGACAAGTTATTATGAGGAGGGAGCCTATGGTACCGGAACCATCTTTAATCATGTATGTGCTTCTTGCTGGCATCCTGTTTAGCGCTGTGATGATGCTGCGTTCAGGACATAAAGAAGATGTCGAGCACCAAGTGTATATAGAACAAGAAGGACAAAAATATATGGAACGATTAAAAGAAGCACAAGACAAACGAGAAACCGATGTTCTTAATGTATATCACGAGGAATCAGAAGATAAAAAAGAGAACATCTCATGAACCGTGAGATGTTCTCTTTTTTATCGTGAGGCGAAATACTATCGTCGTTGCCGCAAAAAAACGGAGGGCATCTCGCGCCTCCGTTTTTTTCAATACCCTCAATTTTATTACTGAGGCATTTGCGGCATTTGGGGTGTATCGAGCAATCCTTCGAAAAATTCATCCTTGTACTCAATGTTTTCTTTGGCAGCATCAATGAGTTCTTGAATGTTTGCCTGATCGGCTTCCTTGAGTTTAAGCTGCTTTACAATCTCATCACGCATGTCCTCAAGAGGCTCAACTTCTTCTTCAGAAGGCTTTTTGTCAGTCACTTTAATGATGTGAAAGCCAAAGTCAGATTGTACAGGGTCGCTCACAGCGCCAACTTCAAGTGAATATGCGGCATCTTCAAAAGGCTGAACCATTTGTCCAGGTCCGAAGTAGCCGACGTCACCGCCATTTTGCGCGGAGCTATCTTTAGAATATTCAGCGGCCAGATCCTCAAACGATTCACCAGCATTAAGTTTTTCCACAACCTCTTTTGCGGTTGCCTCGTCTTCGACAAGAATATGACTTGCTTTCACCTGTGTTTGTAAGCGGTCATAATGTTGCTGAACTTCCTCATCAGTGACTTCGACCCCTTCAGTGGCGGCTTTTTGCTGCAACAGAACGAACCTGATGCTTTCTTTAAGCTGCTCTTCTGATTGGCCAGATTGCTCTAGCGCCTGGGTATACGCATCTTCGTCACCGTCAAAGTTTTCTTTTACGACTTCAAGTTCTGCATTTACTTCTTCTTCAGTGACTTCGTATTTATTGGCAAGAATTTTTTCAGTTACGAGCTGTTGCATGACTTGTTTTCCTGCCTGAGTTTTCATGGCATCATATAGCTCGTCCTTCGTTACTTGAGCCCCATCTACCTCTACAAGAACCGGTGAATTATCTTCATTCGGCGTAGATTCTGATGTGTTGTCATTATTACTGCAAGCGGCAAGCGCCAAGAGGCTTGCAGAAAGCGTAACTGATACCAATACCTTTTTCATTAATGTACACTCCTAAAGTCAAATTTCAATGATCCATTCCCTATGTTGTATTAAAACATTTTTTAGGAATGACTTCAAGCAAGCACATCGCACGTTGTTTAAAAATAAAAAAAACAGTATCTATAAACGAATAGACACTGTTTGCTCCCAATTATCAGACCGTGAACAAAATCTCAACATATGAGGATACCAATAAGATGGTAATGAGCACATTTATAATTGTGAACACTCTAGACTGCTTCTCGTCTGGAATTTCTCGTTGTACACAAAGTGTATTCGTCAGCGAGTTGATCCAAAAGAGGATGAGTAATGAAAAAGGAATGAAAAACACAAACCAAGACATAAAGAGCCTCCCTCCGTAGAACAAAACATACCCTTACAATAGCAAAAATAAACAAAAAGATACAGTAATAACACGTACGTCAAGTTACTCAGTTGTTCGATTATAAAGAATGCCTGGTGTCCGTCATTTGCTGGACAAGAATTTCATATTGACCACTACGACGTTCTATAACTGCGCGTTTCGGTGCTTTGGCAAGAATCGTGATATACAAAAAATGTTTGAAGCATAGACCATTATTTAAAGCAAACGCCATGCAAATAAAATGAGCATATTGCGGAAAGAAAAAAAGAAGTAAAATACAGCTTACAGTGACCCCAACAAAAGGAAAAAATAATGAAAGAAGCATTATATATTTTTTCACTTGTGTAGGGTAGTGTATGGCTAAGTATGGTAAGTGGGAAACATAACGGATGCCAATTCGAGCCTTTTTTTTACTAAAAAGAAAAGGAAGAACCTCAAAAGCGATAGAGGAAGGTTGTACAAAAAGAATAAAAACGACTAAAACAAGCATTGAGTCACTTAAATCGGGATTTAGGACCCATTCAGTCATGAGAAAAGCCCCTATAAAGGAGAGAATGACGATAATAAAGGCCCAGCTATTCATTCGAGCACGACCGAATTGACGATCGATGTTCATCATTTTCCAACAGTACAAGGACGTGACCACCACCTAATAAAACGTTCAAGACTATGATAATGTACAGCGAATTGGATGCAAATTCAAGCTTTTTTAAACGCGCTAAAATATATTTTAAAAACCGCCATCAGAAGCCTTAAAGGAAGGTTCTGATGGCGGTATCGCTGACTACTTAGGTTGCAATATTTCTGAGGACTTTCGGTCATCCAAAAGGGAGTCTTCAAAAATGCGCATAAAATCCTCGCCATAAATTTCCCTTACAATACACACAAGCTCTGTAAGTTCAGGGTGCTTACCATAAAGTGTGCGTAAAGGTTCAGCACCTCCGTAAGCCGCAATCTGGTCTGGGTTGTAGGTACGCATCGTTTCTTCAAATATATCGACGCCGAGATCAGTAAGCTTGATATACGTATTCCGTTTATCATTCTCTTTTTTCGAGAATGTTAAATATCCACGTTGCTCAAGCTTCTTCGAAAAATTAAAGGCAGTCGATACGTGCATCACTCCGAATTTTGCAATTTCAGAAATCGACGCACCATCAAGGTGATAGGCAATCCATAAAATGTGGTGTTCGTTAATATTTAAATCAAACGGTTTTACCCACGACTGCCAATCCTTTTCTACAGACTTCCAAAGGGCTTTGCTTAATTGAGCGACCCGATGGCTAAACAACAAGGCTTCTTTTTTTGTTTTATTCTCGGCGCTGATCATTTGTTCACCCACTATTCTATATCTAATAATAAATATGTACCTCTATTATGCCACAAAAATGAAAAAGATAAAGACCTTCTGTATATTAATTCATATGGAAATAATAATGGGAATTGTTTGTGGGAGTGGTTAGATAGCTATAGATGCCGAGGAATATAGATTAAGGGATTGGGGAGCGGTATCTTTGGTTCGAGAGAAATGAATTAAAATACTATTTTAACAGAAAGTTTTATAGCATTTTAATTCATTCGGGTGTATAAAACTTTTGGTTTTACTACTTTTTTAAAAAAAGAGGTTTATAAATCTAAGATATGAGGAAAAAGTAATAGGTACTTAATCACGGATTCAACTTGCCCAATGCCTCAATTCTACGATCCATTTCTTCAAAGAAGGTGAGAAGAGAAAGAATGCGTGTTTGTTCATTAGAGTCGTTTTCTACATTGGCGCCTATATCTTCAAGCCGTTTTATATAGCTGTGAATCTGTGAACGAAGAGGGTCAGCAAAGGCATATTGAAATTGTTTGAACAAATCGCGTTCTGCTGAAAAATGGGCTTTTCTAAACCCTTTTACCCACGTCTTTTTGACTAGGTTTTTATCGACAAGGATACGCAAATTTTTACTTGCGGTCGTTGTACTTAACCCTAGCATTGTGCATAAATCTTCATTGGTTTTTGGCGTATTATGTGAATATAATGTACTTAGAACCAGTGCTTCTGATGAGGTTAAGCCGTAAATTTGGAGCCAGTGGGCAGTCAATTGATTCATTGGAGAGACATCGAAAGTTGAATTTGTGTCATTGCTCAAAGTACTCACCTAGCCGTTTTAGAATAATATGAACCATCATACCCCAACATTCGAGCAAGAGACATCGTCGCATCGATGAGCTTTTGGAAGGAAAATGGAGGGAATAGCGCGCTCTATTTGTTCAGTTTAAACTGTACATAAAATAAGAACGGTTAACACGAAATATGCTGTTTGATAATTTATCCTCTTCTCTGTATAGTTCTAATGGTGTGCTTCGCTACGATCCATAACATAAAAGAAGACGAATGAACGTTTTTTCATAGGAAGTTTGTAAAAAGCTGTTTTGATGCTTTACGAAAGAGAGGTGGCTATGTATGCCCAAAATTAGAGTAGAAAAGTTGACAAAAGTGTTTGGCAAACACCCTAAGCAGGCGTTGAGTTTATTAAAAGAAAACAAAAACAAAGATGAAATATTGAACGAAACAGGAATGACGGTTGGGGTGAATCAAGCGACCTTCGATGTTGAAGCTGGAGAAATTTTTGTGATCATGGGGCTTTCCGGTAGTGGTAAATCAACATTGATTCGACTCGTGAATCGTCTTATCGAACCAACAACAGGTAAGATTCTGATTGATGACGAGGATTTGGCTACTATGAATAAAGCAGAGCTTCGCGCAACACGGCGTAAAAAGCTAGGTATGGTCTTTCAGAAATTTGCCCTGTTCCCTCATCGAACAATCCTTTCCAATGCTGAATATGGTCTTGAAATCCAAGGCATGGCGAAAAATGAACGTGAAGCAAAAGCGAAAGAAGCGTTAGAGCTCGTAGGTTTAGGTTCGTATCTCGACAAATATCCTGATGAAATGTCTGGTGGAATGCAGCAACGTGTTGGGTTGGCTAGAGCACTGGCGAATGATCCTGACGTGTTGCTGATGGACGAAGCTTTCTCTGCATTGGACCCATTGATTCGTAAAGAAATGCAAGATGAGCTCTTAGATCTGCAGGAAAAAATGAAGAAAACGATCCTTTTTATTACACATGACCTTGATGAAGCGCTTCGTATTGGAGATCGAATTGCGTTAATGAAAGATGGATCAATTGTGCAGATTGGCACGCCAGAAGAAATTATGATGTCGCCGGCAAACGATTACGTGGAACGCTTCGTAGAAGATGTTGACCGTTCAAAAGTGTTTACAGCGGAGAATGTAATGAAGCGACCAGAAACGATCAACGGTGAAAAAGCGGGTCCACGTGTTGCCTTGCAACGGATGAAGGATGTTGGCATTTCGAGCATTTATGTAACGGATAGCAAGAAAAAGCTCATGGGCTATGTGACGGCAGAGGAAGCAGCGAAGGCGGTTCAGAATAACTTGCCGCTGTCATCCATTTTAGCTACAGATGCTCCAATCGTGGAAAAGGATACGTCTTTAAACGATCTGTTTGATAAAATTTACGATGCACAAGTGCCGGTTGCTGTTGTTGAGAATGACCGACTGATCGGCATTGTCATTCGTGGAGCAGTCTTGGCCGCATTGGCAGGAAATGAGGTGAACAACGATGCTACAGGATTGGATACCGGAGTTACCACTAGCTGAATGGATTGATAAAGTTGTTGGTTGGGCGGAAGACAACCTGAAATTTATTTTTGATCCGATTACGAAAGGGCTAGAAGTGACAACCGATGGATTAATAGAATTTTTAAATTGGATGCCTGCATGGCTTCTTATCATAATTTTAATGGCTATTGCATTTTTTGCGGGCAAAAAACGGGGTATTGGTCTTCCCATTTTTATTCTAGTAGGCGGTCTTTTAATTATTAGTATTGGCTATTGGGAGCAAATGTTATCGACCTTAGCACTAGTCCTGATAACGACGATTATCTCCGTCATTATAGGGATACCCGTCGGCATTCTTATGGCCGCAAGTGCGCAAACTCAACGTGTATTAGTGCCTGTGCTCGACTTTATGCAGACGATGCCTGCCTTTGTTTACTTGATACCTGCGGTTACGTTCTTTGGAATCGGTATGGTGCCTGGGGTTGTTGCATCTGTCATTTTTGCAATGCCTCCAACTGTTCGTTTGACGAATTTAGGAATTAGAGGCGTATCGACAGAGCTAATTGAAGCTTCGGATGCGTTTGGTTCGTCCGGATTACAGAAGCTTTACAAAGTACAACTGCCTATGGCGCGTCCAACGATTATGGCTGGCGTAAACCAAACAATCATGTTGGCCCTGTCAATGGTTGTTATTGCCGCGATGATTGGTGCGAAAGGTCTTGGACCAGAAGTCTTTAAGGCTGTTACACAAAACCAGGCAGGCGTCGGTTTTGCCTCCGGTTTAGCGATTGTTATTCTAGCCATTATATTGGACCGTATTACCCAAAAGTTTAATGCTGCTAAACGATAAAATATCGTTTTGAACAGATAAATACAGAGAAAAAAGGAGCGATTTTATGAATCATGTATGGAAAAAGTTAGGGTTAACTGCAGGATTGTCACTTTCATTGGTAGTTGCAGGTTGTGGAACAAGTGGATCAGCTGACGGGGGATCAGCAGATGGAGGAGACACTTCAGGAGATGCTGGCAACGCGACAGCAAACATTGGTGAGTCTATTGATTATACAATCACCGGCATTGATCCAGGCGCAGGGATTATGACAAAAACAGAAGAAGTTATTAAAGAGTATGGTCTAGATGAGTACTCACTTCAAACCTCTTCTGGAGCGACAATGACAAAGGCGTTGGAAACCGCAATTGAAAATGAAGAGCCGATTGTTGTCACAGGCTGGCAGCCACACTGGATGTTTACTAAATTTGAAATCAAATATTTGGAGGATCCAAAAGGGGTCTATGGTGAGTCTGAAACAATCAACACAATGGTGCGTAAAGGGCTTGAAGAAGAGATGCCAAGCGCGTACACAGTGCTTGACCAATTCAATTGGAGTCTTGAACAAATGGGTGAAGTAATGCTTGACGTTCAAGAAGGTACGGACATTGAAGATGCTTCACGTGCATGGGTCGATGAAAACCAAGAGCTTGTGTCTGAGTGGACAGAAGGCGCTGAGCCAGTTGAAGGAAAAGAAATTGAATTGTTGTATGTGACTTGGGTCTCTGAAGTGGCTTCAACGAATGTATTAAAAACTGTTCTAGAAGATATGGGCTTCAATGTAACGATTACTTCACTGCAGCCACAGTTTATGTTTAGCGGTCTTGCTGAAGGTGACGGCGATGGTATGGTAGCCGCATGGCTTCCAGTCACTCACGGTCAATATATGGAACAGTTCGGTGATCAAATTGTCGACCTCGGTCCAAACTTAGAAGGCGCAAGCACAGGTCTTGCCGTGCCAAGCTACATGGATATCGACTCTATTGAAGATCTAAAAGCTGCTGAATAATGAATAATAATGCTTAATCGAGTAGCCTCCGTGTAAAGCGGAGGCTGCTTTTTACGTGTTTTGAATCGCAGGAACATGATAAGCGAGCCGAAAAGTTCCTGAAGCGAGCCTATTTTGAGATAAAGCGAGCCGAAAAAGAAGGAAAGCGAGTCCAAACCGGTTCAAAGCGAGCTGATCCGTCAGAAGCGAGCCGAAAAGTTCCCGAAGCGAGCCTATTTTGAGATAAAGCGAGCCAAAAAAGAAGGAAAGCGAGCCCAAACTGGTTCAAAGCGAGCCGATCCGTCAGAAGCGAGCCGAAAAGTTCCCGAAGCGAGCCTATTTCGAGATAAAGCGAGCCGAAAAAGAAGGAAAGCGAGCCCAAACTGGCTCAAAGCGAGCCGATCCGTCAGAAGCGAGCCGAAAAGTTCCCGAAGCGAGCCTAGTTCGAGGTTGCACATGCTCCTGTCAAGTAGACACATTCAAAAGCGCACAAAATCAAAGATGAAAAGCTCATCGAATTTGACATTCTTCCCCGTCTTCAACTCA
>NZ_SNYJ01000020.1 GCF_004363045.1 Aureibacillus halotolerans | reverse complement strand
AGTAAGGTGTTGCAAATCAGCCGCTGGCTAAAACACACGTTATGGAAACCAGCTCAACACTGGGTTTGGCGAGTTGAAGGCCGCACTGTGCCTTAAAAAATACCGGCCGCCTCCCTATTTCTAAATGTATATAATTACCAAATGGACAGATCGCCTTTCGTTCAGGTTCTCCTTTTTTTTGCTTTACCCGCGATGAATAAAGAACAGAATTTTATGAAATTATTTATGCAACATTAGTGAAATTGACTATGTGTTATAGACATTATACACGAACGTGTGATCTACTTCAAATGATTTACTTTGTCGAAAGACATGTGACATGATTACTACATTATGAGAATGTATTATGCACTTTGCTTGGTTCAAACAAATGGCATGCAAGAATACTCGAAGATAAGCAACACTATCGGACTCTTAGGTGGATTGGCACTCCTTATGAAGGGGATGGTACCTTATGACTACATTTAAAGCTTTGACTTTGATGTTAGCATTTGGGACACTTATTTTCTTGATTTCTACAAGAAAAAAGTAATCCGCCTACAGAGTTAAGGACTCAGGCGGATTACTTTCGCTCGTTGGCCAATCCATAATGGACCTTATGTTGCTGAGTCACGAGTGTTCATGCACTCGTGACTTCTTTATTCTACGCTAATTATATCATGACTATACGATATGGAACAATAGGCAGCAATTGACCGTTTTACTATACTATGCAACTGAAGCGGTGAGATGTAGTAAGCACCATAATAAAATCGGTTGGGGTGATATTGTTTAACTAAACACATTAATAAGCTGTTGAACACCGAGCACGACGAAGACGAGAATACAGGCGACGAGGACCGTGTTGCTGACCCAGCCGCTGCGAAAGTCGTTTGTGACGCGATTCGTGTTTAAGAGCCATAACAGCGTAAAGGCAAGGAACGGCATGAAAATCGCTCCGAGTGCGCCATATAGGATCACGAGGAGGACGGGTTTACCGAAAAACAAAAGAATCATTGGCGGGAAGGTGAGCCAAATTAAGTACGCACGATACGCAGGGTCCTTCTCGGAAATCTTCCCTCCTGCTGGCAAAGGGCGTTTGCGGAACAAACGCCAGAAATCCGCAAACAGGTAAGGCACACCATTCCATACACCTAATAAGGAAGAAAAGGCAGCCGACCAGGCCCCAATGAGGAACAACCATTTCGCAGCTGGCCCAAATTCTTCACTAAACATGAGCGACAGCGTGATGAGGCCTTCTTCCCCTTCGATCGTAACGCCAGTGCCAAAGAGGAACTCAGCTCCTACGATCAATAGCGAGACAGTGAATATCGCTGTAATGACATAAGCAATCACGGAGTCAAAACGCATCATGGACAGCCAGCTTTTCCCATGCCATTGTTTCTCCTGAATCCAGTAGCCGTAAGACGCCATCGTAATCGTCCCACCGACACCACCAAGCAAACCGAGCACAAGCAAAAGGTTGCTATCGCCAAACGTCGGGACGAGACCAGCGACAACATTGCCGAGGTCTGGCAGCAGCATGACCGCCGAGCCAACGACCGTGACAAACATGACACCAATGAGGACAATCATAATATTTTCAAACAATTTGTAGCGACCTGTCATGACAAGCAAAAACCCTGCCAAACCATGGATAATCGCCCATACCCAAACAGGCAATGCAGGAACCATGGCCGCCATCAACAACGCACTGGCAGACATCGCCGCCGCTCCATAGCTAAAGCCCCATAGGACGGAATACACACCAAAATAGCCCATCGCCCATTTCCCGAGCGAGTGCCAACCTTCCAAAATCGTCTTGCCCGTCGCCAAATGAAAGCGACCAATCCCTTCAGTGAGGAAAAATTTCAAAACGGCACCAACAATAATCGCCCAAACAAGCGTCGTACCAAACGCCGCACCAGCCACAAGCGCCGCAATCAAATCCCCCGTGCCGACGCCAGTCGCCGCCGTCACAAAGCCAGGCCCAACCGTTTTCATTTTTTTCCCAAAGGTTTTAGGAGCCGTAGGTGCATTCGGTGGAGCAGATAGTTTACTAGACATATAATGAGGCCTCCTTTTCTGTAAGCGCTTTACTATTTTATGAATTAAGTATAGCGCAGGAGGTTTGGTGGGGCAAGTATGGGATTATGGAGAGCAAAGCGCAGGATGTAAAAACTGGAGTTCTAGCTGATAACAATCCCCTATTATACAAAATTTAGCACGCTTAGGTCATAGCAAACTTTTTTCCTTCAAACACACAAGACTTTTTTCTTACCTCTCTTCCGGTAAAGCTGTAGTTTATTTTATTTTTTGTTAGTCAACTATAAAAGAGCATCAAGTAGATTATTGCCTACTTGATGCTCTTTTAATATTAATAATCTTAGTTAGTGATTGTTATATCTACAGCGTTGCTATCTGAATCAGTAAGTGTAATTACATCACCATTAACGAGTGTTTGGTCTGTAACGAACACTACATCGCCATCAGCGTTAAGTGAAGCACTCTCAAGAGCAATTGTTAATGGATTATTATTTCTTGTTGCAGCAATGGTAAACTCAGGCGTTCCACTAACATCTACTGAGAAAGTATCTTCAGCCGGGAAAGCATCTTCGTTAGTTATTGGAGCAACCACAGTAGCTCCATTAGCAGCAGGAGTTAAAGCAGTAGTTTCAAGTACTGGTGTAGTTGTATATTCAACTCCAGCGCCTGGGAATCCATTTTGAGTTTCTGTTCTAAATACATTTACTGTTTCACCATCTAACAAACGTGGATCTACAGTAACCGTACCAATAGAACTGTCAGAAGGATCAAGAACGAAATTTGAATCAGTTAATTGAACATCTTCTCTGCCACTTACTCTTAGAGTGTAATCTTCAGGAGCAAATGATGCTCTTTCTACTGCACTGTCAAGGTTTACTGTTAGCTCAGTAGGTGAAGCAGTTAGGGCAACTGTATCTACATCAGCAGAGTCTGCTACATCTGGATCGTTGAAGGCAACATCAGATAGATCTAGATCATAAGAGAATGCACCAACTTGGTTGTCTGGATCATTATCATCGTTCTCAGTATTAGTGAGATTTTGAGATTTACCAGAGAAATCTACTTCAATAGTTCCATCTAAGTTACTTACTGCTCCAGTGAAACTAGGAGTGATTTCGATGCTGAATTTGTTATCATTTGCTACTTCGTCTACTACCACATAATTTGTTACAGGATTATCGTCTTTGTCCAAAATTGCAAGTTTACCTTCTGATTTCAACTCAGCTACATTAACATCTACATCACCAGTAAATACTAGGTCAATGCTTACTGCATCTTCAACTTGCTCAACTGAAGCGTTAGCTTCGTCTGATCTAGCTGTATCGAATACTGGTAGAGCCGCTTCAGTTCCTTCAGTTGCAGCAAGATCAGCTGCTGCTGAAGTTAGGCCGAACGGAGTTTCAAAGGCGTTAGCAGTAGCAACAAATTGTGCGTCATCAGCAATATCGTCGTCAAGTGTAAGTACTACTTTAGTACCACCTGCAAGAATACGTGAATCGTCAACATCGATGCCGCCAACTGTAATCTCATTCTCTTCTACAAAATCAACTGCTCTTCCTTCAGTGAAGAATACTTCTACTTCATCCTCATCTGTTTTAACAACTCTGTCGACAGAGAAAGAACCAAGTTTTGCAGAATCGTCTTCAACAGTAATTGCAGTTACTGAATCCTCTTCATTTGAACGGTTACCGAAATCGTCTTCGAAGTTATCGAATCCAAGCTCTAAACCACCATCAACTAAAGCTTCATAATCCGCTTGGTCGTCAGCTTCAATTGTGATTTTAGCAGCATATCCTTCATCAGAAGCTTCAACAGTTACGTCGAACTCGTCTTCGTCAGCAAGAGCACCAAGTGTGTACGTACCTGCTTCGATTGGCTCATCAGAACCATAATCTAATGCAAGGTTATAGTTTTCAAGATTTTCGATTGAATAACGATCGTCACCGACAGTCATTTTGCGACCAAAGTCAACAATGACTTCAAATTCTCTTGTGCCAGCTTCGTACGCTACTGCATCTGCAAGAATTTGATCTGTTTCGAAGTCGCCATCAGCGTCTACATCGAAATCATCAGTGATTTTTTCGATTACATTGCCGAATGTGTCTTCAACGTCAGTGATCTCAATATCGTAGTTACCAGAAGGAAGCTCATCTTCAAGCGTAAGAACGACAGTGCTATCATCAGACTCAAGCTCTGCATCTTCGATATCTTCAGTGATTACGTCACCATCAGAATCCAAGATTTTGTAGTTATCTTCATCTTCAGCAGTGTTTTCATCAAGATCTTTTGTGAACTCAATTGTTACTTTGCCGTCAGCATACTCAATTTTGTCGATTTCAGGAGCAGTGTTGTCTTCGCCAACCTGAACATCAAACTCAAGCGTGCTGTCTTGATCTACACCCCAATAGTCTTCAAGAGTGCCAGAAGCTACATATACTGTTGCAGATCCTTCTGGAAGCTCGTTGCCTTCATCAAACGTTAATTTGATTTCGTTGCCATTAACAACTTCAGCGTCTGTTGCTGTGTCATTTTTGTTTGTGTGATAGAAATCTTCTGGATCAAGGTTATCTGTTTTGATGTCTTTGTTAAAGACAAGCGTGATGCCTGATTGAGATGCGTTACGGAAACCAGTGATTTCGATATCATCAAGGTTTTCTTCAGCAGTCAATTCGAAGTTTTCAGGAGTTACGTTGAATCCTGCAAGATCTTCGATTTCGTTATCTACATCAACGTTGACAGTATCGCCATCGCCAAAGTTTGCTCCGCTAAGCTCGATAACCGCAACATCGTTACGCGTACCAAATTTCACATCGCGAAGGTTAGCTTCGTCGCCATCTTCGTCAATTGAGAATACTTCGTCCCAATCAGACACTTCAGTCGTTTCCATTGGCTCAGAGAACCAAACTTTAACAGCATCTTCACCAATAACTTGAGCGTCTGTTACTTCAGGAATTTCATTGTCGCTGAACTCAACATCAAATACTTGCTCATCGCCAAGTACGTTTTCGTTCACTGTAACTTTCGCTTCAGTTTGGTTGTCGATACCTTTAACAATCGTTTGTGCGCTGTCAGCAGATTCCCACTGTCCAAGCGTCAACCATACTTTGTTGTCTTCAACAACGACGTCAACAACTTCAACTTCTTCGTCGTCTTGATCTTCAAGGTCGTCGCCATCAGCATCTTCGAATGAGTAGTTATCAGGGTTGATAACTTGAACCATATCAAAGTCGCTGTTAGAGAAAGTGAGTACAACTTGACCAAGGTTTGGTGCTTCAACAGAAGAAATAACTGTTTCAGCATAATTGAAGTCTGCATCTACACCGTTAACAGTGATTGTGCCTTCTTCACCAGTAAGATCGTCATGAGTTAGTGTTACAGTCAAGCCGTCTTCTGATACTTCGGATACTTCTACTTCAACATCGTCCCCATTAACTTGAACGTCGAAGTTTTTCGCTTCCAAGTCAGTTTCGAAAGCTTCTGTAAGCGTTACAGTCGTTGTTGTGCTGTTTGTAGATTCAACAGTTTCTACATCAGCAAGGTCAACTAGCTCGCCGTATCCAGCTTGGATAGACTTGTAAAGGAATGCTGCAGCTTCTGCACGAGTTACGTCTGCACCCGGTACATACGTTGTAGCTGTGCGACCTTCAACGATTCCAGCTTCTACTAGAGCAGCGATGGAATCTTCAGCCCAGTTGTAGCCTTCAAGATCAGTGAAAGGTGTGTTTGTAGAAGTCGCTTCTACGCCGAATGAGCGAGTGATAACTTCAGCAAGCTCAGCACGGTTGATTGGTGCGTTAGGTTGGAACGTGCCGTTTGGATAGCCTTCGAAAAGACCAGCGTCAGCAGCAGCAGCAACTGCACCGTAGTACCAGCTGTCACCGTCAATGTCAGAGAAGCCAGGAGCCGTAACATTTTCAGTGTCCAACTGAAGGTATTTTGCATAAAGAGTAGCGATTTGAGCACGAGTTACTGATTCTTGTGGAGCATAAAGGCCATTTCCTACGCCTTCGATTGCGCCTTCAGCAGCAAGGCTGTAAACAGCTTCTGCATACCATGCGTCAGCAGGTACGTCTGTGAATGAGATGTCTTGAGCGTTAGCAGTTGCCGGAGCAACAGCACCAACGGCGCCAGCAGCAACAGCGGCAGTCGTTGCAGTGGCTAAAAATTTACGATATGACTTTGGTTGATACGCCATGTCAATAATTTCCTCCCTTAATATGTAGCTTTTATATAGTTAACCGCGAAAAGACGCGGAA
The DNA here is from genome assembly GCF_004363045.1 of Aureibacillus halotolerans. Lineage (NCBI taxonomy): Bacteria > Bacillati > Bacillota > Bacilli > Caryophanales > Bacillaceae > Aureibacillus > Aureibacillus halotolerans. Next base: position 70,482 of record NZ_SNYJ01000020.1, on the reverse strand, counting down.
AAACCCAAGATTGGTGAAAACTACAAAACTAGTATAATTTTCTACGCGAACCATGTCAACACTCGAAGAACATTCATTTCATGTTTTTCAATAGTATGGCGTGTTCGCTTCTATATCCCTAGTGTACCGAAACTTTCCAGAGATTCATAGGATAAAAAATTGGAAGTAACGATATTTTTCAGGAAGCACTGCTGAATATTTCCAGTAGCACTGCATCAAACCCTAGCATATTTACGAAATAGAGGCAAGGATTTCCTGCTACAAACATCATAACACTTCTCCGGCAGATGTCGACACTTGTTGTCGTTTTGTTACGAAACTGTAAAAAAAATAAGGTTTATTCTGTGATAGACTTGCTTCAGACAGAAAAACATAGAAAAAGATTCCTATTAATGAGGATCTTAACAGAAAGAAACTAAAAAATTACTAGGGTGGGTTCTCGATGTTTAAGAAAATCGCAACAGGGATTGCTGCATTCACGATGGCAGCAACATTATTTATGCCGGCAGCCGATGCCGCAGCAAGCAGCAACATCGTTTCAACAGCAAAAAATTACATAGGAACACCGTACGCATACGGAGGAACATCAGCATCAGGTTTTGATTGCTCAGGGTATGTACTAACCGTTCTCGGCGCACATAATGTAGATCTTCCACGCACGACTGGCGGACAGTTCGCCTCAGGCACAGCCGTTTCAAAAGCAGATTTACAGTCTGGTGATCTCGTCTTCTTCAACACAAGCGGACGCGGCGTATCACACAGCGGAATTTACATTGGAAATGGACAATTCATTCATTCAGCTTCTTCAAATGGCGTGTCAATTTCTGACCTAAATGACCCATACTACTGGGGGTCCCGCTACATCGGCGCTCGCCGAGTATTAAACTAAAACGACATAGCAACCATCCCGGGGCTTCGGCTTCGGGATTTTTTTGCGCTTTTTTCTCATTTATCTCATTCAAATGAATCCTTGCTTACAAGCACCCGATACACAGTGTATGTCTCCCACTGGGTATCAGACCCTTTTTCGTATTACAGTTGCGTAACATTGTAACAAAGCTGTGAAATAAGAAAAAACGGTAATGTACGAGATTTCTTCCATGGAGAATGTTTCTTCCATACCCATTAGACGATGTAGGGTCGAGGAAAGTTTCAGTTTTCCGCAGATTCTTTTGATCTATTTAACTACGATGTGTTTCTTCCTTATTATATAGAGGAAACCGCACAGAACATTCTGTGCGGTTTCTAAATGGTAACGCTCAGCTTTCAATTCTAAGCAATGACAAAGCGAGCATTCAACATCATATCCATTCAATCCATTCAGGCTGAATGATAACGTTTGGCTTTCGAGGCGTGAAGGCTTGATCGGCGCGGAGTTGCCACACGGGCAATGAGCACCGAGCAAGTCAAAACAACGACGAAAGCGAGCGTTTCTCATCAGCCTGAATTAATTTATGAAGTTGACGAACGATAAGAACCGTTTCAGAATGCTTGCGATCTCATCGCGTTCTGTATCCTCTTGCGGCGCAAACGTGCCATCAGGGAATCCGCCAAGAATGCCCGCTTGAACAGCAAGATCAAGATCCGCTTGCGCCCAAGCGCCGACATTGGCATAATCGCCAAATGTGGTTGCGCTCACTGCGTCATTCAGTTTTTCTTCGTCATAGCCGACATAGCTTAAAGCACGGCTGATCATGACAGCGGCTTCTTCACGTGTCACTTGTTCATTCGGACGGAAGGTGCTGTCTTCGTAGCCAGTAATGATGCCGGTACGTACAGCTGCATCAAGTCCAGTCACAAACCACTCGTCCCCACTCACATCCTTAAAATTATCTGTTCTCGTATCCCACGCTTCTAAACCTAAGCTGCGCGTCAAAAGAACGGCCAACTGCGCACGAGTTGTCGGCTGGTCTGGTGCGAACGTCGTGTCGGTCATGCCAGCGATAATTTGTTTTGATGCCATTTCTTCAATCACGATCTCATTCCAATGGCCTTCAATATCACTAAACGTTTCACGTTGCTCGATCACGGAGTACGCAGAATTGGACTTGCTTCGAATCATGACTTCATTGTCCGAGAACACAGATGGAACAAAGGAGATGCTGTTTCCTACACCAAGACGCACACCTGTGGCGATTGACGCATCGACATCACGGTCTAATGAAATAATGCGGTCGACGTAGCCGTCAAAGTCCCAGCTTAATTCTTCGCCATTGGCGCTTGCGGTTACTGTGAAGTCAACGACTGGCGCGACAAACGTATAACTTGTTGCGACAGTTGGGTAGCCAATGCTGATGGAAATCTCCACATCGCTAGCATCAACGCCAAAAGCTAAGGCGAGCTCATCAAGATCAATCTCATTCACTGGCAGCAAGTATGTTGCATCTGCTGTTTCGACTTGGATCACGGCTGCGTCAGGATTGAGGTCTGCCAATGCTTGGATTAGTTCCCCTGTCACCTGCAACGTGCCTTTTGATTGTCCATCCTCCAAAGATAAATCGACGACCAATGTTTTGAAGTTTTCGCTGTCATCCAGCGCTTCGATCAAATCATCGGTATCAAGCGTAACGATTGTCGTGTTGCCAACCGTCTCACGAGTTTGCGCGTCTTCAGGCACGGTTACCGTTGCGCCGTCAACGTCCACATCCGTGTCGGAAGAACTACCGCCGCCACCGCTTGATGAACCTCCGCCGCCGCTCGAACCGTTGTCGTCGTTATCATCGTTGTCGCTATCGTTATCGTTGTCATCATCATCGTCGTCGTTCCCGTTGTCATTGTCGTTATCGTTTGACAGGTAGGTTTCCATAAGGGCTGTCGCCAGGCTCGAGCGCATCAAGTCAATGTCATCTTCGTCGAGACCGTTTTCTACCAATTGCTCGTCCACAAGACGTTTAATGTCAAAGAGGCCGTCCACATCGACGCCAAGACCTTCACGAAGGTCGTCATTTAAGTTCTGGAAATCAGGATTGTTTTCAATGACTTCATTCTTTACTTTACGGAGCGTTTCTTCAAAGGAATCATTCAAAAGATCGCCAATGTATTTTTGCTTGTTGCTGATCGCTTCGTCTTCCATTGCCGCCACGAAATCGACGATCAATTCAACGGTGACGTCTGTGCCAAATACCTTATTAAATTCATCGTCCCACTGATCGCGGAACTCTTTGACACGGTCTTCAAGATCGACGGAACCTGACGTCGTTGGATAAAACAGCAAAATGAAATCTTCTGCTAAACTGGATAGCTGATTGTCGGATAATTCATCGACGTTCGTTCCTGCTAAAATGGCATTCCACTCTTCCGCTCCAAAATCAGAGATTACGGCAGCTGCTCTTTCATACGCCTGCTTGCCTTTTTGTGAAACGTTGTCGAGGATCTTTTCAAGCTTGTTGTACTCTGCTTGCGAAATGTCACTGGATTCAGCAGCACTCACTGGCTGAACGATGGCTGTTGCGGGAGCTAACGTCACCGCGGCAGCGATCATTGCGGTCATTGCTTTCTTGCTTAAAGGGACTTTTTGCATAAAAAACGACACCTCTTCCGATTTTTGAACTACTTGTTTTTGCGATCTTTAGACCTATATGTAACGAATTGTTTCGAATATTCGATCTTGAATAGGCGCATGAATCCCTCCTGTTTATCTATTGCTTGCTTTACTATCATAACGAATAATAACCAAGCCTTCAATTTATTTTCATACAATTTTTACTAAAATTTTAATTCGAAAGGCCGTAGGTTTATAGACCTTACTCCTTTTGACTGTTTTTTTGGAAAATGATGTTCTCCAATGATCGTTTCATGTACAATAAACTCAACTGTACAAAGGAAGGTGTCGCACATTGAGGAAAAAGAAGTGGCTCTGGTGGTTGCTCGGCAGTCTTCTCGTCATTGCACTCGCTGTCGCAGGTAGTGGCTACTACTACCTTGAGGTTCGCGAATATGACATCGCCGACGAAAAAGTGGACGTCATTACGACATCGACGTACGAGCTCCCTGCCTTTATTAAAGAGGCAAGCGCGAAAGAAGCTGGCGGGACTGGGTCTGAAGGGAGTGGGTCTGAACGTGCCAGTAAAGATGAAAGCGGGACGGAATCGGCTGGCACGGAAGTCAGCGGCACCGTATCTAGTGGTCCAGAAGATGATGAAGCGACAGGGGATGGGACGACATCGGACGAGCCAAGCTCTACTGCATCGGAATCTGAGCAATCTCCACAAGAACCTACTGTAACGAAATCGGCGATTGTAAGCAAATACGAGCCTGTATTTAGTGACTTAGAGGCTCAAGCCAACGCAAAATTGAATTCTCTCGTGTCTCATGCCAAGAGTGAGTTTCGAGAAAAACGTAGTGCGGGCGACAACATTTCCTATGGCTACTTTTATTCCAAGTACAAAACCGCTGCGGAACAGCTTGAAGCCAGTACAGATGCTGCATTTCAACAAGTGTATGGCTCGCTCGTCAATGAGCTGAACGCCAACGGCTTTAGCGCCTCTGACGCAGCCAAGTACAAAGACGCCTATAATGCTCGCAAGGACGCACGCCGAAGTTCGTTGCTCAGCCAGGCGATGAATTCCATGTAAAAAACCACCGATGCCCGCTCGGTGGTTTTTTTCAAGTTCAGAAACGTTTCACTCTCTGAACAAACGTATTATTTTCCTTTGGAGGGTTCTTCACTAGATAGGAGGCTCTGAAGCTGTCCTCTCATATCAAGCACTAGCTCTTCCACAGTCATGGATTGAGACGCCTCACCTTTTCGATACGCGTGCCGCAGCACATCCATCATTGAATGGTGATCCACATGCGTTCGAAACACATGCTCCATTTTCCGGTACGTCAATCGTCCCCCATCCTTTCTTTACACCAAAACGTATCATCCACGGATACGATCGAACACGTCTAAGGGCGTTTCCCCTTTGCCCTTAATCCGTTCTCAGTTTCATGTGATTTGGTTGCCTGTTTGCTTCATAGAATTGTCATCATCTTACAACACTCTCCCTGTTTCGACAAGAGGTTTTCCGAAAAAAGTCGGATACTGAAACAATATGATTCGAATGACCCGAGTTGATTTCGTTCGAAACACTTATTTGAAAATGATAAGAAGGACATTTGCTGCCTACTATGGAAATTGTTCGTGATGAATTAATTTAAAGGAGGATACTATGCATGTCAAAACGATAGATGAACCATTACCACTACGGCAGTTGAACACTCTGTTATCTCGTCTACCGAAGAACGCCTCGTGGCGAAAGTTAATCGAGGAGGATCTAGCGAAACGAAAAGCCGGATTGACCGGGGAAAATTCACTTGATTATTACTTACCCTTTCTTGATCAGAACGACTTCATCTTTCAAGACCTAAGATTGCCTACTGGCTCCACCTTCGTTCAAATGGATTTGCTTATACTAACCCCTGCTTTCATCCTCATCGGTGAGGTGAAAAACATCGCCGGCACCGTTACCTTCGATTCGAAATTCCAACAATTCTATCGAACCTACCGCGACCAAGAGCAAACATTACCGAACCCGCTGTTTCAAGTCCAACGCCAAAAGAACAGACTTCTTCAATGGCTGCAAGAGAATAGGTACCCCATAGTGCCGATTCTATCACTCATCCTTTTCACTGATTCACGCACTCGCATTCTTGCCCCCGATTCATTTCAATCATCTACGCTTCCCACGATTGGCCACGCTGAAATTCTTCCATCAACCGTAGAGACGCTGAAAAAACAATATCCCAAAACCAAACTACGTCCGCAAACGACCAATCGTCTAGTTGAGCAATTGCTTAAATCGCATCGCCCACAACGCATCGCCGTCATGGAGAAATTCGGTGTCACGTGTGCCGATTTAATCAAAGGCATTCTTTGCCCAACGTGCAAAACTGGCATCATGGTCCGGTTTGGTCGTTCGTGGAAATGCCCTAACTGTGCAGAAGTTGATCGTACCGCTCATGTACACGCTATTCAAGACTATGCCTGGCTCATTAAGAATGAAGCCACCAATCAGGAGCTTCGTCATTTTTTAAATATTTCATCGCGTCATGTAATGAAAAAACTAATACATTCAATGCACCTTAGCTTGAAAGAACCATACAAATCGGGGAAAAACAATATCTACATTATCCCAGATTAAAAAGCCCGAGCATGACGGGCTTTTTTAGCTCGCTTACTTTGTTGCGGCTCGCTCACTCCATTTATGGGCTCGCTTCTTCTCCATTCCGGCTCGCTTTTCCCCAATTTCGGCTCGCTCACTCCCATTTCGGGCTCGCTTCTTCTCCGTTTCGGCTCGCTTTGCCCCAAATTCGGCTCGCTTCCGGTCTTTTTAGGCTCGCTTTCTCTGTTTTGGCTCGCTCACTCCCTTTTTGGGCTCGCTTCTTCTCCGTTTCGGCTCGCTTTGCCCCAAATTCGGCTCGCTTCCGGTCCTTTTGGGCTCGCTTTCTCTGTTTCGGCTCGCTCACTCCATTTTCGGGCTCGCTTCTTCTCCGTTTCGGCTCGCTTTGCCCCAATTTCGGCTCGCTTCCGGTCTTTTTGGGCTCGCTTTCTCTGTTTCGGCTCGCTCACTCCCTTTTTGGGCTCGCTTCTTCTCCATTTCGGCTCGCTTTTCCCCAATTTGGGCTCGCTTCTTCTTCATTCCGGCTCGCTTCTCCCCAATTTGGGCTCGCTTCCGGTCTTTTTGGGCTCGCTTTCTCTGTTTTGGCTCGCTCACTCCATTTTTGGGCTCGCTTCTTCTCATTTCCTGCTCGCTTTTCCCCAATTTGGGCTCGCTTCCGGTCTTTTTGGGCTCGCTTTCCACGACTCCCATGCTCCCATCACGAACAAAACGCCGTGACCTTTAGCCACGACGTTTCATATCGGCAATAAATTTATATTGGTCGCCTTTGAGGATGGTTTTGGTCCACTCGACGGGGGTTTGGTCCTCACGAAAGGTAATACGGGTGATGACGAGCAGGGGGTCGCCCTTTTTGATGTTGAGCTTGGCGGCGATGTCACTTCCCGCGATGGCGGCTTCGATTTCTTGACGTGCGTGATCGATGCGGAGGTGACAGGTATTTTCGATGAAATCATACAGGGAACTTTCAACATAGGCTTCCGACCATTGCGGAAACAAGCTGATGGGAAAATAGGTTGTTTCAATCGCTAGGACATCATCGCCGACGATACGCAGGCGCTCGAGCCGATGGACGTTTCTGTCTTTTTCTAGCTTGAGCTCAGACGCGATTTTTGCAGAGGCCGGCTCTTTGTTATAAGAAATGAGCTCATTCCGTAACGACAAACCACGCTCCTGCATTTCTTCAGTAAAACTTTTCACACCTGACAGCGTCTTTGAGAACTGCTTCCCTTGAACGAATGTGCCTTTGCCCCGTTTTCGTGAAACATAGCCTTCATTCACAAGTAAGGTGATGGCTTGTCTCGCCGTCATCCGACTGATGTCATACGCATCGGAGAGTTCTCGCTCGGATGGGATGAGGTCCCCGGGCAGGCGTTTTTCATTTTCGATCTCTTCACGAATATGGCCTGCCAGCTGGAGGTAAAACGGAATAGGCGACGTTTTATCCACCATAAAGGTTTTCCTCACCAGGAATTTTGGCCGCTTGGTACGCTTCCGTATCGACAATGACGGTTACCGAAGGATGCTTTCGCAACGCTGTCGCTGGGATATCTTCACGAACGTCGCCATACAGCAGCTCAGACAACGCTTCACCTTTTTCCTTTCCTGCAACTAACAACAATATGTCCTTCGCTTCAAGAATGCTCTCGATGCCCATCGTAATCGCATGGGTTGGCACGTCTTCGATGGCATCGAAAAAACGGGCATTCGCCTCGCGCGTCGATTCATCCAATGTCACAACATGCGTTCGACTTTGGAAGGACGTGCCTGGCTCGTTAAATCCAATATGACCATTTGTGCCAATACCGAGAAGTTGGAGGTCGATGCCTCCAGTTTGCCGAATCAGCTTTTCATAGGTATGGCACTCTGCCTCAATATCCTCCGCTGTTCCTTTCGGCAAATGGAACTGATCTTCCGGCACATCAATGTGAGAAAAAAACAGTTCCTTCATATAATAATGGTAGCTGTTCGTGTCGGTATTTTTCAAACCAACATATTCATCTAGGTTAAACGTATGCACATTAGCAAAGCTAACCTTACCCTCTTTATGCATAGCAATGAGTTCTTTGTACGTACCAACCGGCGTGCTCCCGGTTGCTAGGCCTAACACCGAGGCATCCCGCTTCTTCAAGTGCTCTACAATATAGTTGGCAGCTTCTTTGGCAAGTCCGTCCTTGCCATTAACAATTTTAATGTCCACGATTAGTCCTCCTCTTTCCTTGCGTACCCTAAAACGCCACGGCAATACGTTTCTACAACATCAAAGTGTTCATTCAAAACGACGATATCGGCATCCTTACCAATGGCCAAGCTGCCTTTCCGAGATAGCACGCCAAGCTCCTTCGCCTGGTTGTACGCTGTCATTGGAAGCACTTCGGCAAGAGAGCTTTGCGTAAAGGTCATTACATTGCGTAGCCCGTCCACCATTTTCAGAATGCTTCCGGCTAGTGCACCGTTTTCGAGCTCAGCGCGATCTTCTGTAACGACAACTTTTTGTCCGCCAAGATCGTATTCCCCTTGCGTCAAGTATTTGGCGCGCATGGAATCAGTAATGAGCACAAGCTTTTTTGGCCCTTTCATTCGGTAGGCAAGGTCAATCATTTCAGGACGTGAATGAATGCCATCAACAATAAGTTCAGCTGTCAAATCGTCCTGAAGGTATACCCCACCAACGACGCCAGGCTCACGATGATGCAAGCCCTTCATGCCATTGTACAAGTGCGTGGCGTGCGTGACCCCGTGAGCAACTGCCGCTTCAACCTCCGAATAATCGGCGTCTGAATGGCCGATGGAAGCAATGACGTTGTTCGATTTCAAGTAGGAGGTCAATTTATATTCTTCATCCAATTCAGGGGCGAGCGTAACTAGGCGTATATGATTTTTGGCGAGCGTTTGCCAAGCCTTAAAACGGTCGACATTTGGAACGATCATATGCTCGCTCGGCTGGGCGCCGCAACGCTTGGCATTTAAAAATGGCCCTTCCAGGTGAATGCCTAAAATCTCAGCATGCCCTGGTTTTTGCGCATGTTCAATATAATTGCCGGCATTCGTCAAGGCTGCATCAATGGCCGCTTGCCCCATCGTCATCGTTGTCGCAAGAAAACTCGTCGTGCCTTCTTCTGGCACACGGCGGCTCATTGTGTCCAATGCGTCAGTCGTCGCATCCATGGCATCCGCTCCATCAGCTCCATGAATGTGCACATCGATCATGCCCGGCACAACATGCATCGGCTCATCAAATGTGATCACTCTTGCGCCAGTTGCATCAAGCTGACCCGTTTGCCCAATGGCGACAATCTGACCATGTTCGAACGCCAAAGCGCCGTCCTCTAAAATGCCTTGTTCCGTGTACACCCGAACCCCTTGTAAAATGGTTTTCACTTCTGTTTCCTCCCTTGACGTAAAGAATCGATTTTCGGCTCGCTTTCCCCCGATTTGGGCTCGCTTCTTCTCCATTTGGGCTCGCTTACGCTCTTTTTCGGCTCGCTTTTCCAATTTGGGCTCGCTCTCCCCCGATATGGGCTCGCTCCTTCTCCGATTGGGCTCGCTTTCCCTATTTGGGCTCGCTTTCCCCCGATTTGGGCTCGCTTTTTCTCCATTTGGGCTCGCTTTTCACCAATTTAGGCTCGCTTACGCTCTTTTTCGGCTCGCTTTTCCTATTTGGGCTCGCTCTCCCCTGATATGGGCTCGCTCCTTCTCCATTTGAGCTCGCTTTTCCTCAATTTAGGCTCGCTTTTCCTCAATTTAGGCTCGCTTCCTCCCTTTTTCGGCTCGCTTTCCCTATTTTGGCTCGCTCTCCCCCGATATGGGCTCGCTCCTTCTCCATTTGGGCTCGCTTTTCACCAATTTAGGCTCGCTTCCACTCTTTTTAGGCTCGCTTTCCCTATTTTGGCTCGCTCTCCCCCGATATGGGCTCGCTCCTTCTCCATTTGGGCTCGCTTTTCCTCAATTTAGGCTCACTTCCGCTCTTTTTCGGCTCGCTTTCCCAACTTCAAGCTCACTTTCGCCGAGCTTCTTCATTCTACAAAGAAGTATACCCTTACTAACGTATAGTCGTCTATACCAGTTGCAAGTTTTCTTAATCTGTTGTATTCTCATCCAGACCCCCTGATTTAATGGTGTCATGCGAAAAACTAGATGAAATCAGTCTTTAGTCTGCTTAAAAAGGAGAATTCCTATTATGAAAAGAAGATGGACCGCAATCTTATTTGCATCACTGCTCGCCCTCGGTGCCTGCTCCAATGACAGCAGCAACGATGAAGGTTCGGCAGATGCAGATGGCACGCAAAACGAAGAACAAACTAGCGAAGATAGTGGTGAGCAAGCCGCATTGATGGAGATTCCAGACGTTGTGGCAACTGTCAACGGAACGGACATTGAAAAGGCTGAGCTTGATAAGCAAGTCGAGGCAGCGCTCGGACAGTATGGTCAAAAGGTCGAGGACGCACCGAACGAGCAGCTTAATCAACTTTATCAAACAGGTACCATTACGTTAATCAATAAAGAAGTATTGCTTCAGGCCTCCAAAGACTTCGCTCCAACTCAGGAAGAAATTGACACTGAACGTGCCGCACAGGTTGAGCAGGCCGGTGGCGAGGAAGAACTGACAAAAGGCATTGAACAGGCTGGATTTTCTGAAGAGGAATTTCAAACGTTGCTCCAAGACAATATTCAAATAAGAAACTATCTCGATCATCAGATTGGCGAAGTAAACGTCACAGAAGAAGAAGCAAAAGCCTTTTATGATGAAAACAAGCAAGCGTTGAGCAACGCACCTACGGAAGGCGAAGGCGAAGGAGCAGAAGCTGAAGGCCAAAGTCAACAAATGCCTCCATATGAAGATGTGAAAGAAGCGTTGATTCAACAGCTTAAGCTGCAAAAAACAACGGAAGAACGTCAAAAAGTGATTGCCGATTTAAAAGAAAAGGCTGAGATTGAAAAGTTTATCGATACAGGTGCTCAAAACGAAAATGCATAGCAACAACAAACCGATGCCTTTGACTTCCGTCACGGCATCGGTTTTTTATTCCATATTGTCACATCAAGAAGATGTTCGTTGACATCCTCGATCGCATGATTCATTGTCGGCGATGTGGCAAGCAGCGCTGTCAATTTCCGTTCCAGCTGCTCATTTTTCGAGGCGGTCAGCCCCTGTAAAAGGATGCGAACCTGATGCTGTTGATGATCAGTCGCTTTACATTCAATTCGAACGTGACGCACGTTATGTTTCAGTGCTTCATACGTCACCATCGTCACCGTTTGATAAAGCACTACCGCTGACGATGTGGACAGCACTTCACTCGGATCATCCATAATGACTTGATACGTAAACAGATGGGATTCTTTTTGGTGCTTTAACCAAACCTTCCATAACGCAGCCAAGGTTTGTATGGACGGTTTCTCCGAAGGGCCGATCGTTGCCTCACTCTCATACTGACGAATAAAAACCGTTTGTGCCAAGGCAACCGCAGCCTCTTGTTGTGATTTTTCAAGCGCAAATGCCTGATCATCAACCTTTTTCTTCAGCTGTTTGTTCATGTCACGAAGATGTGTCGACAGCTCTTCCACTGTATAAATCGACTTGACGTGATAAAGGGCAATGTTAATCCCTTGCAAAATGATTAATAGAAAAACGCTGACAGGCACAAGATCAAACGTGTCAAGAAGCCCTTCGTAATACAACACGTCGTTGCCTATCGACAGCAATAACACCAGTGTAGACCAAAAGCTCATAAACGCCATAGGTTTTTTGTTCTGATAGGCTTTCCAAATGACATAGAGGATGGTAAACGATAGGATGCCCATGACAAATTTGTACCCATACAAAAGCTGAATATAGAAGCTGGCCGGAAGCACAATGACCGCGACACTAAAAAAGACGAGCAAGGTGACAGCAATGCGCGAAAACCATCGCCCACTCTCCTGAGGGTAAAGGGCCGACACGAAGAGCATAAAGATAGCGAATCCAATGTAGCTGGTTGAATATTCGATCTTCATCAAAATGTCCCAACTTAGAAAAGGGAGCAGTTCATACAAATACGCCTCGTCGACGGCCAGCATCCGAACCATTGCCCCAAAGCTCAATAATCCTAACATTAAAGAGGCAAAACCGCGGCGTTTCCGTAAGCTCATAAACGTGGCCACTTGATAGACGCATGTGGCGAATAAAATGCCCGCAACAAGCAAGTTCAGCGCTAGCTTTCCATCGCTCTGTGATTGGATATCACTGAATTCACCCAATGTGATCGCATCATTCATTCCCGCTTTAAAATGATCGGTATTGGATACGTGCAAACGGAGATTTAGCTCATTCTCCTCGTTCGCTTGAATGCCTGCGGTCGCTACATGGTACCCCGCAATCATCTCACTCGGTGAACCCGGGCGGCCTCCGTGTGCCACTTCTTGTCCATTTACTAAGAGCCTGTATGCTGTGTGGATGACCGGAATGAGTAGACCCAATTGCTGCTCCGCATCCTTTTCACTTAAAAGCACCTTCAGCTCAAAAATGGCTTCCCCTGTTGATGGCAGCCCCTTCTCAAACCATAGACCGGGCAGATACATCGTTTTATCCGTCCAACTAACTTCGTCCTGACCGCGCCAATTCATCGTCCAAACGCCTTCAAGCGGGATCATCTCTTCGTGCAACGACCAATTCGTTAAATCAAGCACGCCTTTTGTTGCAATTGGGATGTCCTCATTACGATCCATCGTTTGGCAGGAAGTGAGCAGAAGGCACGCAATACATAGAAGACCATACAAACGTTTCATAGCTGGCCCCTCATTTTTCTTCCAGTATACCAAACACAATGATTCGCTGAACTAGAAATCTAAATTATTTTTCCAATTGCGCCATCTCTACAGCGATTTCAAAACGCTTTTGGAAGAGCTGATCTCCATGATCGAGCCATTGCGCCGCTTGATTCGCCTGAACGAGCACCGTCCCCACCTCTAGTTTCACCGTTTCCTGATGGGACACGACCGCCATAGCCTCGGTCGCATAACTAAAAAAACGCATCGCCTCAGCACCTGTGCTTACCTCAGAACCAAGAAAAGCCAAGTCTTGTAACGCCTCACGCGAGTCTTCCTCCGTAGGCGTAGCCTGCCTGAGCCAAGCATCGACCGTTTCATACGATCCCTCCGTCGCCAAAGGAGCGGTCGCCTGGGGCGGATTTGTGAACGCTTGCGCCTGTGCAATTCCGACCAACAAACACACACCGCACACCGTAAGAAGAAGACCCTTCAATGACAAAACCTCATTTCGTCCATTTTCCTCAAGTGTACACAGACTCCTTAAAGACCACGTAAAGAATTTGTAAAAGTTTTGTTTTGATGATTCAATGGCATTTCCTTAAAGTCTACTTTGATACAATTTCAGAAATTGATTTGTTTTGTTTTTTGTCGTATACTTAATGTAACAATAGCGGATTTTTTTACGGAGGAGCCTGTCACCAAGGGACTCGTATGTCTACATACATACGACCCCTTGGTGGCAGTTTTTTTTTGTGGAAAATCGCTTATTAAAGGAAGGTTGGGGTTCAATGCTTTTGTTTGAGATTGCCATTATTCTAATAGCTTCAAAACTCGCAGGGGAGTTAAGTGTTCGTTTAGGACAGCCTTCCGTCCTCGGAAAGCTCTTGGTCGGCATCGTCCTTGGTCCCTCGTTGCTCGGCATCGTTTCAAATTCTGATATACTCCAAGAATTTAGTCAAATCGGTGTTGTGCTCTTAATGTTTATTGCAGGGCTAGAGACAGACACAGATGAGTTTAAGCGAACATGGAAAGCATCGACTTACGTTGGTATTGCCGGAATTATTGCGCCATTCTCTCTCGGTTATCTGGCAGGAATCGTAATTCAACTTCCCATCCTTGAAGCAGTGTTCTTAGGGTTGTTATTATCTGCAACAAGTGTCAGCATTTCCGTGCAAGCATTAAAGGAGCTTGGAAAGCTGAAATCCAAGGAAGGAACGACCATCTTAGGAGCCGCCGTGATCGATGACATCCTCGTTATCCTCGCTTTAGCATTTGTGATGAGTTTCGCAGGGGGAGATGTGAACCTTGGTACCGTGGTGCTCAAAAAGTTTCTCTTTTTCGTGATTGTTGGTTTCCTTGCATGGAAAGTGGTTCCTTGGCTGTTGAAAAAATCAGCTCACCTTCGTGTCACCGAGCCAATTGTGACAGCTGCTATCATTATTTGTTTTATTTTCGCCTATCTAGCGGATTATACTGGCGTTGCAGCCATTATTGGTGCGTACATTGCAGGGCTGGCGATTAATGCGACAGAATTTAAAGCGACCATCTTTGAAAAGGTTGAAACGATCAGCTATTCCTTTTTTGTGCCAATCTTTTTTACATCCATCGGTCTTTCGGCCGAATTCGGAGGGGTTATCGACAACCTAGGTCTCATTTTAAGTTTGTCGATCTTGGCCATCTTAACGAAGCTGATAGGGGCAGGTGTGGGAGCAAAAATAGCTGGATTTCCTTGGAGGAGCTCGTTAGGCATCGGTTCTGCGATGGTCTCGCGAGGGGAGGTCGCCCTCATCATTGCGGCCATTGGTTTAGAATCAAACTTGCTCACACAGGATTTATTCGCGATCCTTATTATCGTCGTGTTGGTTACAACAATTGTCACTCCTCCAATGATGAAGCTCTTTTTTAAGGACGATGTCAACATCGAGGAAACAAGAGGAAGAAGTATTTAATAAGAGGGAATTCCGAAGATAAACTTTCTGTTAAAAGGGATGAAAAAGAACGTGCTCAACTCGTGGCACGTTCTTTCAGTTGCATCCAATCAATGTTCTACGTGCTTGTCTAACACGTGAGATGTGACCGATATTCGTACTTGAGTGCCCGAAAAATTGACTTTAATGCCCGATCATCAGCATAAAGTGTCCGTTTTTCGGCTGCTCGTGACCGAAACCACGAGAAGTGACCGACATTCGTCCCTTAGTGACCGAAATATTGGCCTAAGTGCCCGATCATCAGCATAAAGTGTCCGTTTTCCGGCTGCTCGTGACCGAAACCACGAGAAGTGACCGATATTCGTCCCTTAGTGACCGAAATATTGGCCTAAGTGACCGATCATCAGCATAAAGTGTCCGTTTTTCGACTGCTTGTGGTCATGTGGGCTTTTTAGAGGATTGACCTGAATAAAGTTCAGCTGTTACATGCCCAAGCTCCCAGTCGGAAAGCCCATCCACTATAATGCCTGCTGAATGTTTGTCTTGTCTCACAAGTCTTGTAATCCTCAATGCTTGCTTTCGTCCTCTAAAAGGCGTCCATCATCATGCCATTGCCCATACAATGCATTGCTAAGGGTGTTGTCTAGGAATTTCGCCAATCGTTTTTGATACAAGGCATGATCCTTTTGACCGACTGGATATTGTCAATTTTAATCCTCACATACAAGTCAGGTAAACTTTGAAAATGCTGATAAAGGACCTCGTCCTGCTCAAGTTCCGCGATGATTTCCTCGTCGATCGTGAACGATTCAGATGTCATTTCAGGCAGCACTTTTTTTCCTTCTTCTGTCATTAACCCTAGCTTATCAAGTCGTCGAACACGCTCTTTATTAAGCTCCGTCCAGTGACTGTTTCTTTTCCTTGGTGAGAATCGCTGCCCCACATCGGTCTCATTCACTCTTTTTTTGGTGCTATCAATCCAGCCGAAACAGAGTGCTTCTTCCACAGCATCTAAATAGGTAAGCGAATGGTTTTTAGAGAGAGTTACCCAGCAATAGGCTTCACTGCGATGATTGTCACTTAACCATTTTCGCCATTCTTGACGAGTGCGTGCTGTCACAAGGCAATCCATCTCCATTTTTTCGCCATCCTTTCCGTATTACCGCAAATAAAACGCTGGTGGTTCAATGCCCAACATCCGCAAATAGATAAATCCTTGCCCGCGATGATGATTTTCATTTTCTAAAGCGTAAAGGAATCGGTCAATATGACGTTGTTCTCCTGAACCAAAAAACGGATCATCTTTCACTGTAGAAAAATGTTCTGGAGAAATCGAAGGCCATAATGTTCTCGTTTCTTCACGTACCTCTTCACATGCCTTTAGCAATTCCTCTTTTGTGTTTATGTTCTCATATGGGTTTGTAAATTCCCAATGATCCAACGCAATGCCTTGCATATAGGCTTTTTCAATGATTAAGATTTCAATCATCATGGCTGAAAAAGGTCGCAGTCCTTCTGTTGGCGTATAGTTGAACAATGGCTCCTCTGCAAACGCCTCAACCGTTCTAATTGTCAGCCTCCGATTGCCTTCCCATCTTTCCATGAATTCCTCTTTGGTCATCGCCATTTTTATTCTCTCCTTTTTTATGGATCAATGAATCTATTTAGATCATAGCGTTATCCCCCTGACAACCGCTGTCAGTGGAGTTCATTTTCCATAAAACTCCGCTGAAAAAGTGCGTTTAGGAGAGTTCATTTGTCTTATAATAGTTTTCAAGTTTTTGAGCGACTTCTGCCATGGCCTCTCGTAATTGGCTTGGCTGCATGACGTGTACACGGGTTCCAAAGGAAACAAGGAATCCCGGCAGGATACCATTTACCTGTTCAACGTTAATGTTGAAGTGGGCCTCGTTGTCTTTACGTTCTTGCAAGGCTTGGGAAAAGTAGCGACAGAGGTAATCAATGATTTCTGGTTTTCCTTTAATATGTACATTCATCGTTGGCTCCTGCGTCCATTGCCGATCAATATAATCGCGTAATGAGAAGCTTTTTGGACGTTCGAAGGCCAAGCTGGTTAGGTGCAGACGACGAATTCGATCCACACGAAATGTGCGTAAGCCCTCTCTAAGGTGGCAATAGGCGATGATATACCAATAATTCCCTTGATAATAAAGACCGTACGGGTCAATTCTTCGCTCGTCGGAAGTTTCACCCTGCCTTTTGTCGTAAAGAATGTCAACGCTTTGGCTTTCTGCCACGGCTTGTTCCAGCTGTTGAAGCGACGAAGCAATAGAATCTGTTTGTTGCATGAAAAGAACATCAAATCCACTTGTATGACGTTCTAAAAAATGTTGTTGTTCATCATTTAATTGATGACGTATTTTTTCAAGTGCTTTCGTTAACTCCTCTTCAAACGGGTACCCTGCCCCCTTTGCAAAGGATGCGGCATGAAACAAGCTCAATAATTCATTGGGCTCAAAAAACAAGGGCGTCTCCTTAAATGTTTGCGGCAATCGGTAGCCGCCGTCATGACCTGCCTCTGCAATAATTGGAACGCCGCTTGCGCATAAAGCGTCGATATACCGATACACCGTACGAACATTGATTTCCAATCGTTCAGAGAGCTGCTGGGCGGTCATGCTTTTTTTGGAGCTTAACAACCATACGATGGCCAACATATTGTCCCACTTTGCCAAGAGTCTTCACTGCTCTCTATCGTTTTTCACATAATACCTGTTGCTGGTCTGCGTTGGTGCACGCGCTTGACCAAAAAAGAACGTGCACAACTCGTGGCACGTTCCAACATAATTCTTAAGTGCTTATCTAACACGAGCAACAGCGACACCATCACCAACGGGGAAAAGGAAGCTGTCTAGGCCAGAATGGGTGGCTACTTTCTGATTAAACGCTCGCATGTTGAGGTTTTGTTGGGACGTATCCTCGCTGTTCAGCACCTTATTTCTACGTAGCACGTTGTCGGCAAAAATAAGTGCTCCAGGTTCGGCAATACGAACCGCGGCATCAAGGTATTGTTCATATTGCTGCTTATCTGCATCAATAAAAATCAAATCAAACGTCTCTTGTGATGAGGCAAGCGTAGCCATCGTATCCAAGGCAGGCCCGACGTAATATTGAACCTGATCTCTGTACCCTTCAACTTCAAGCGTTTCTTTCGCTACATCTGCATATTCTTGCTTTAACTCGAGGCTAGATAGGCGGCCGTCAGGACCCATGGAGCGGCAGATTAATGATCCACTATAACCGCCAAGGGCACCGATTTCCAAGGCGCGCTTTGGCTGTTGCATGCGAATAAACCATTCCAGCATTTCGCCAGCAGCAAGATCAATTGATATTTGAGGCATTTGATTGTTTTCTAGTCGTTTGATGACACGCTCTAACAATGACGTATCGTTGACAAACAGCTCTTCTAGGTACTGATTGATTTCCATTGTTTCACAGCCCTTCTGTTAGAATGATAAAGCAACAGGCATGTTTGTTTCAAGGGAAGTTCGGCAAGCCTCAAGCGCCATCGCCTGATTCACGAGGTCCACCCGTTTCATGCTTGCGTCTTCTCTTGTTTCAATTGTCCTTGCAAAAGCCTCAATTTGCAAGCCATATTGATCACCGAAAATCGTTTCTTCCGTCCGGTTTCCATCTTTGTCATGGAGAGCAATTAACGCCTGACCACCTTGAATATCCGCTCGAAACACATTGTTGCTGATGATAGAACCTTTTGTGCCAATTACCATGCAGTGGTTGCTCAGCGGATGATTAAAGCTGGAAAACACACCAGCCTGCATGCCACCTTCTAATGTAAGAATGCCCGTCGTTTGAATATCCACGCCATCCTCAAAAACACCGGCCATGTAGACCTCTTTCGGCTCATGTCCTGTCAGCTCACGGACAATATGAAGGCTATAGCAGCCGAGATCATACAGCGTGCCACCAGCGAGTTTCTGTTGCAGGCGAATGTTTTCCGTGTCACGCTGGAGATCGACTGAAAACGAACTGCGAATATGCGTGACGTCGCCAATATCTCCTGAGGTGATGAGTTGCTTCATTCGAGCCATTTGCGGATGCCACCTATACATAAAGGCTTCCTGCACAACGACGTTCGACGCCTCACAAGCAGCAGCAATGTCGCGTGCCTGAGAAGCAGATAGGGCTGCTGGCTTTTCAACCAGCACATGCTTCGACGCTTTCGCCGCCTTGATCGCCCACTCGGCATGCAGCACATTGGGCAACGGAATATAGACGGCGTCGATGTCAGGATCCTCAAGCAATGCCTCATAACGATCGTAGGCGACAGGGATCTCAAACTGATGTGCCACCTCTTCAGCCTTTCCACTTTCAGATGCAATCGCCCGCACTTCAGCGATATCCGTTCGCTGAATCGCTGGCACGACACTGTCCAGTGCCACCGCCGCCGTTGACATAATGCCAAATCGAAGCATATTCACCTACCCCTTTCAACTCTTTCTACACCTAGTGTACAACGGATGGCAACGATGTTACGAATTTGAATGCAAGGGAAGCGAGACACATTGATCCAGAAGCGATGGATGTTATTCATTTGCTTCTTCCAGATTTACTTTGCATACGCACCCTGATTCGCCTCATTCTCCTCACCTATAGAAGGATGGACCTACTAGAAAAAGCATTTTCCAGATTTGAAATCATCGTGAATCGCTCGATGATTTAGTTGATTGTCTAAAGGGACAAGGTCAAACAGGCATAACCGACAGCTCGCCTATTGGCTCGCCATGCAACCGGACATCTAGCAGTCCATCGTTTACCATTTCCGCTTGAACCGGTTCGCCGTTCCAGGTTGCCCGATACGTCCTGCCTGCCTTCAGGCAAACGAGCACATTATGCGGACGGCCCACTGTGCCGAAATACGACATCTTGGCACGCATGGATGTTAACGCTTCGCTAAATTCGGTCCGCTCCACCCAGACGTCATAACCGCAGGTGAATGTGCCAGGCCGATGGTACGCCGCGAACCAGGCCAGCACGGGCGCCGACAATCCCCCAAAATGATGCCACCCTGCTCCTCTTCCGGACTGCACGATAAAATGCTCGTAGCAATTATACGTGTTGCCCGTCTCCTTGCTCCACAGCTCCAGCGCCGTCTCCGCAATGCGATGAGCCAGCTCGCTCTGACCGAGGCCGAGTAGAGTCTTCCAGTAAAACCATTGATGGGGCAGCCAGACGGCCCCGTTCCAATAGCCTTCCTTCTTATAATAAGGAGCCTTTCGATCTACCGTCGTCAATCCGATTGGCGTCCACAGCCGTTGCTCGTCACCAAGATAGGACGTCAGCCGCCGCTCTTGCTCCGGGGTGCAGATTCCTGCTACGAGGGGATACAATCCGTCTAGCCCCATGTTGTAGTTCTGCCCGCTTTCCTCATGACGAAGCAGTCCCTTCGGTCGGCCGGCTTCGTCATGAAGCACATAGCCGAAGTAGCCGCTTTCTTCATCCCACGCGTTCCCTAGCACGGCATTGCTCATGACCTTTATGTCGGCCTCGTACGCCGCGATATCCTCCTCCAGCCCTCCGATAGAGGTTGCCGCCATTTTCAGAATTTTGGCGATGCGAATGGCATGACAGGTTACCGATACCGGCGCCGCCTCTGCCGTCCGTCCGCTGCGGTGCACTTCAACCTGAGGAGGGTAATCGTCCCAGCCGCCGGAATTGTAGAAGTAGTCCCATGTATTCAGCAACCCGGAAGGCAGAAGCGCTGTCGTGGAGCCGCCCGTTTTGCCAGCGAAGAACTGATAGTACTGTTTTAATCTGGGGTAGAAATAGGTCAGCAGCTCCCTGGATTGTGTTTTGCCCCACAGCTCATGGAACAGGTAATGCTGTACCGGAACCATACTGCCATGATGGATAAACGCCGCATGAGGATCGCCCGGCTCCGTCACATAAGCGTTCAGACATTCCACCGCTCTCTGAGGATCAAGCTGAGCCAAACCGATCCCGATAAAACCCGAGTCCCAAGTATATAGGCTGTCCCACCAGCGCCCCGGCGTATAATGGCGAATATACGAGCGCTTCGTGTACACGGGATAGACAACGTTCATCGCAAGAACAGCCTGCATCAGCTGCTGACCGAACAAGTGCACCTCGCCAGAAGGGTTAGGGTCGGCGGCTTGAACCAGCGACTTTGCACCGGCGAAAGCTGCCTCGCACGCCTCCGGGGATGCATCGAAGTCCCGCAGCAGACTCCAAACCTCCTCCTCGCTTCCGCAGCAGACCATCCCGTTGATGATCGTGCTGGAGTGCGGCTCCAGTGGAATTGGTCTCATAAAGACGTTGGTGAAATGACCGTCTCCATCGTTCTTGAGCACTGTGCTTACATGCTGATGCACGGTATGGCGCATGAAACGGTCAAGCTCGTCGCAATGAAACTCTCTTACCTCGTAATCATCAAACGCCCAAAGCAAGCCGTAATAGTGCTCGGAATCCTCGTATTTCAGCAGCATCGTGTTTGGAAGCGGTCCGGGAAGCCTTTGCGGATGGGCGTTGAGGCTCAGTGCCGAGAATTGCACCTGCTCCTGAATTCGCCGATCGACCAGGACGAATCCATCCAGCTCGGCTAGTTCCTCCAGACCTACGGATTCGCTTTGAAGCATGAGCTCATGTCGACCAGCCGACAGCTTGCCCAAGGATATCGTTGCCATGATTATATCTCCGGTGCCTTCGAGCTGAAGCCGCTCATTTGTTGGCCCGGAAAGGTCCAGTTCCAATCGATGCCCTTGCTTTAGTCGATATCGAATCATCAATGATGCCTGCGGTAGCTCCTCCTCTAGCTCCAAGACGTATTTGACCCGATCTCCATGGTCTCTACCGAACAGAAGGGCAGAACCGCCGACCAGCCCCTGACCCCTTTGTTCTCCTCGATAAAAGCCGTCATATGTCAGTTGATCCGCCGCTCGCGGATTCGCGAAGAATAACGACTCATAGTCCAGCGCGTCCATCCATACAGCCCCCTGCGGCAGCTCGGGTCGCACCTCCAACAGCGGCTCCCCATGACCCTGAACTTGAGGAAAATGAAGAGAGGCCATTGCGTGGAGCACGACGTTCTGATGGTCGTCCGTCCGGTTCTCGAACTTACAGCGAAAGCTCCGGACATCCCGCGCCTCTGTCGATACGGCATAGGAAATATCGGCGAATACCCGATCCTTCCATTCCAGCTCGTGACGATGCGTATACCAGCTCAGATCAGGCGCAGCTTCCCAAGGATGGTACCCTGACTCCCACATCACGTTGGGAACGTCGACCTTCCTGCGATAGAAACCGGGGAATAGGCTCAGATCAAACCTCATGCCCCTCTCTGCGTTAGCAATATGTGATATACCGATGTATTTTTTGGTATACGGTCCCCAGGCGGGCAGTCCCTTCTGATCATGCGTACCTGCCAGATGCTTCATCCCTTCTGTCTCCCTTCGCAGCAACGGATCACTGCTGCATGCAATGACCCGTCGACTGTACAATTTTTTCGTTAATCCTTATGCGTGCTATTATACCATTCTGTCGCTTCCGTGATTAGTTTATCTCCGCCGCAGTTCTTCCAGTCCTTAACGGAGTTGTCGAACGTATCAATCTCGGTTTTGCTTCTTTTACGGGTCCAATTACAGGTCGAACAAATTTCTCGTTCCTGCTTCGTGCGCTATTTCTTTTTCGAGCACAACCCTTCGATTTTCGCGCACTCACCTGGGCTTTTCGCGCACTACCCTCGTTTTTTCGCGCGCCAAGTGCATAGTTTCGCGCACAAATTCATTTTCGAGCACAAACCTTCGATTTTCGCGCGCTCACCTGGGATTTTCGCGCACTACCCTCGTTTTTTCGCGCGCCAAGTGCATAGTTTCGCGCACAAATTCATTTTCGAGCACAAACCTTTGATTTTCGCGCGCTCACCTGGGCTTTTCGCGCACTACCCTCGTTTTTTCGCGCACCAAGTGCATAGTTTCGCGCACAAATTCCTTTTCGAGCACAAACCTTCGATTTTCGCGCACTCACCTGGAGTTTTCGCGCACTTCCTTCGTTTTTTCGCGCGCAAACTGCTGCTTTTCGCGCACAAATCCTTTTTCGAGCACACATGTAAAAAAAGACTGCCCACCCATCACTTTCATGACGGCTAGACAGTCCCCATTCGTTATATCCTATACTTAGAATCCCCCTGCGCCAGCAGATGGGAAGTAGCCTTCTTTGAATAACCTCAGCTCTACGACGAGTAACATGTATTCGTTTTGCGTCGAAAGCAGTTGCATCTCGACTTGGGCGATGTTTAAGCGTGCGGCTTCCACGTCGGAAGGCTTAATCAAACCTTGCTCGAGCGATTCTACCGATACTTCATACAGTCTATTCGCTTTTTCCACGTTGGACTCTTGAGCTTCAATTTTCTTCGTCAATGCGATAAATCGACTTTCATACGTATAGCTTTGCAATTCTAAGGCTTGCAGCTGTTGTTTCAACCTAACCTCGCTGTCCTCTTTTTGTGCAGTATACAGATCCTCGAGTTCTTCCTCTGCCTCATCACGGGCATCGCGAGCATCGTCAAGGTCATCCTCTAATTGGTTCACCTGATCCTCCAGCTGCTCACGTTGTTTGTCAAGCTGCTCCTGACTTGGTCCTGTCGGAATATCAGGTGCTCCATCGGCAGGTGGATCCCCAGGAGCTAGTGCGGCTAGTGCCCCAGGGACTGCCACGCCAATCTGCGCAGGAGTAAAGCTTAGCGTGGAGGCAGTGCCACTACCGGTAGCCGGGTCTGGATTTGTGTTTCCTCCAGAATTGTCTCCTTCAGTACCGTCTCCTCCAGAGTTGCCTCCTTCAGTACCGTCTCCTCCAGAGTTGCCTCCTTCAGATCCGTCTCCTCCAGAGTTGCCTCCTTCAGATCCGTTTCCTCCAGAGTTGCCTCCTTCAGATCCGTTTCCTCCAGAGTTGCCTCCTTCAGATCCGTCTCCTCCAGAGTTGCCTCCTTCAGATCCGTCTCCTCCAGAGTTGCCTCCTTCAGATCCGTCTCCTCCAGAGTTGCCTCCTTCAGATCCGTTTCCTGGTGGCTCCACTGGTGTTTCCCCACCTTCTCCAGGAGGTGGTGTCGGCGTCTCTCCTTCAGGCACCTCAGGTCCACCGCTCCCTGGCGGTGGGACTTGGTCTAGCTGGTCAAGCTGCTCTTCGATGGCGTCAATTTGATCTTCATACTGGGAGGCGCCGAGCACTTTTAAGGATTTGGCATCCTCGGCCATGTCGTCATACGTCTCGATGGCCACTTCAATGGGATCGAGTGACGCGTGATCGTCCTTGACACTATCGTAAAGGGATTCGGCTTGGTACATGCCTGCTGAAATCTGTCTAAACGTCGGCACGTCGATGTGCAAGTTTTGACGCAATTCGTTGTTGCCTAGGTCTTGGTTCAGCTGAAACTTTAGGCTATTGGCTTGCTGAATGCTATCCTCCAAACCTGCTTTGGAGGTGTTCACTGATATTTCGGCTTCAATCATCTCTGAACGTGAGCTAATGCCTTCTTTATAACGCAATGTAATGATGCGTAGCTCTTCTTCGGCTTGAGCCAGTGAACGCTTTTGAATGTCTTCGCTTTGCTTGGCGAGCCAATAATTGTGTAGCAATTGATTGGCGACAAGCTCTCTTCCTAGGTCAGCGGATTTGTTCTGATAATCGGTTTGACTGTCTTGAATGTCCTCCAGATCTTCGGAGAACTCCCCCTGATACGCCTGGGTGTCGTCTGACAGGCTTGGCAGCTTGTCGTGGATGTCATTTTCTAAGTCTTCGTCTTGGATTTGTTCAACGGCTTGATCGACGGTCCAGTTGCTCGCTTTGTTTGCTTCTATAGCAACGATTGGGCCAACCGCCAGCACAGCGGCTGCGGTCAGCGGTATCCATGTTTTTTTCTTCAAGGCCCTCTCCCTTTCTGGTCCTAATGAGTACAGATTATGCGTTCACGCCTGGGTCCTCACCTGTTTTCTTTTTTCTACGACGGAATGGATTCCGCGGACGCCATTGTCCTTTGAAGAATTTTCTTAGGAATCCGGCGAAATCATCCAGGTATGTGTACATGACCGGTACGAGCAACAGCGTAAAGAACGTCGAGAACGTCAAACCGAAAATGATGACGATCGCTAACGGTGCTTGTGCTTCGCTTCCTTCCCCGATACCAAGGGCCATTGGGATCATCCCTAAGATTGTCGCAATGGTGGTCATCAGAATCGGTCTCAGTCGTGTTTTCCCTGATTGTATTAACGCATCATACCGCTCGTATTCTCGCGAACGGAGAATGTTCACGTAATCAACGAGAATAATGGCGTTACTCACGACAATCCCTGCGAGCATAATAAAGCCGATAAAGGCTGTTACGCTTAAAGATGTGTTTGTCACAAACAAACCTACGAGCACTCCAATAATCGATGTAGGCATTGAAAACATGATGATGAACGGATGCAAGAACGACTCAAATTGAATGGCCATGACCGCATACACGAGGAAGATGGAAAAGACGAGCGCAAAGGCAAGACTAGTAAATGATTCTGCCATATCCGTCGACTGCCCACCCATTTGATAGCTGTATCCATCTGGGAAGCTCATTTGCTCAAGAGCCATCGTAATTTGCTGTGTTGCGCCAGAAAGGTCGTTTCCTTCAATTGCTGCGCTCACATTGATCTGACGTTCTTGATCCTGGCGTGTAATTGAGATTGGTCCTTGCACCTGTTCTAATTCAGCAACGGCTGAGAGTGGAATAACACTGCCACTCTGCGTCTGGATCGTTGTGTTCTGCAAATCTTCAATGCTTGTGCGATCTTGTTCAGGAAGAATGACTTTAACGTCAATTTCGTCCCCTGCTTCACGATAAAACGTTGCCGTCTGCCCATTAAACGCGAGCTGAACTTGGCTTGAGATGTCCTGGTAGGTGAGTCCATAGGTGGCTGCCACTTTTCGGTCAACGTTAATTTGCATTTCAGGGCGAGAGGCACTTGCAGAGCTCTCAATACTGTGAAGCCCCTCAATGTCTTCAAGCACCCATGTGACTTGCTCAGATAAGTCTTTGAGCGTATCATACTCCTCACCTTTCACCTGAATCTGGATAGGCGCACCGGTTCCAAGCCCTGCACTAACAGCTGACACATCAATCTCTGCCCCGATGATATCTGCCGTTTTCTCCTGTAAAACGGCCATCAGCTGATCTGTCGTCATCTCGCGCTCAGCAGCAGGGATGAGCTGTATCGTATAACTGGCAGTGTTTGCAGAGGAAGATCCTACACCAAACATCCCCGACCCACCAATGGCAAGGTAATTGGACGCAACAATGTCCTTGTACGGCAGAATCGCTTCATTTATTTGATTCGTCACAGCCTCAGTTTCTTCAAGCAGTGATCCATCCGGTGTCGTTACAGAAATGCTTAGCTGTCCTTGGTCGGAAGACGGGATGAATTCACCACCGATAAAGGGAATGAGCGCAAAGCTACCGATGAACATCAGGAATACAACGAGCAATGTCGTTTTTCGGAATTTCAGCGAGCGTTTTAACATCCGCTCGTAGCGAGCAATCATCCAATTCATAATGCGATCAAACCAGAAGACTTTTTTCGGTTTCGCTTCTCCTGCTGGCGTGATGTCTTGCTCTTCTTCTACCGTTGGCTCTGATGTCGCAGAACGTTTTTTAAACCAACGACGCTTTTTCTTCTTCGTCTCGTTTGAAATCAGTTTCGCAGCTAACATCGGCACAAGTGTCAGAGCGACTATCGCAGCTGCAAAGTTTGAAAATGATACCGTCAAGGCTAGCGGCGCAAACAAATCGGCTGCAATCCCTGTTACAAAAATAATTGGAAGAAACACGACAAGCGAGGTCGTCGTCGTTGCGACAACGGCAGAACCAAGTTCACCACCGCCTTCTATGGCGGATTTTTCAATCGAATTCCCACGCTGCTTATAGGAAAATATGTTCTCAAGGACAACAATCGAGCTGTCGACCATCATCCCAATTCCTAAAGCCAGACCGCCAAGCGTAAGAATATTTAATGTTGCACCCGTAAAATACATGAGGGCAAACGTCGAGACAATGGCGATTGGAATCGACAAGCCGATAACGAGTGTTGCACGAACACTTTTCAAAAACAAAAGCAGAACGCCCATCGCCAGCAAGCCACCAATGATAATATTATTGATTACAGAGTCGATAGCATCGCGAATGAAGGTCGAGGAATCAACCACCATATTCAGCGTGACCCCTTCTGGCAACTCTGCCTGCAAGTCTTCAATTGTCTCGTACATCGCATCAGCGACATCGACCGTGTTGGCGTCCGATTGTTTTAAAATCGACAAGACAAGTGCAGGCTCTCCATTTACCTTTGTAATCGCCGATGAGTCTTGATATGTATCAACAAGCGTCGCAATTTGCTCTATTGTGACATTGCCTCCTTCAGGCAGAGGCACAAGTGTGTTGGAGATATCATCCAGGGATTCAAATTCCCCTTCAATTCGGATCTGCAGCTCTTTTCCTCCACGTTCTAGAACACCACCAGAGGCCGAGGCGTTTTCGCTGCCAAGCACTTGCACAACCATAGATGGCGTTAACCCATAGCGATTGAGCTGCGCTTTATTCAATTCAAGATGAATTTCGCGTATGATCCCACCGTCAATACTGGCAGAGCCAACGCCTTTTGTCCGTTCAAATGCAGGCTGAACGACATCCTCCGCGACAAGCTGCATGCTTTCCAGATCACCACCCAACACGCCGATGTTCATAATAGGAATTTGCTGAGGGTCAAAGCGTAATACAGAAGGCTCTTGTGCCCCATCGGGAAGACTTCCTTTTATCGTATCAACGCTTTCACGGACACTGATCAACGCATTATCCAAGTTCGTTCCCGATTGGAAGTTCAAGATAATGAGTGAAGACGATGACTGTGACGTTGATTGCACCGAATCAATGCCTTCAATCGTACTCAGCTGCCCTTCCAATGGGGAGGAAACTAAGTTTTCAACCTCCTGCGGTGCGGCTCCAGGATAGCTCGTCGCCACAACAGCAATCGGCAATTCAATATCTGGGTACAGGTTTACAGGAAGACTTCGTAAAGAGATGATCCCTAAGGCGATAATGCCCATGACAATCATGATGACACCAACAGGTCGTTTTACGGATTGTGCGACAAGATTTTTCAAGCTATTCGCCCTCCTCCATAATGCGAATCAGCGATCCATCCGTCAGCGTATTTTGACCTTGAATAATAACGGTGGCTCCTCCTACTACGTCTCCTTTGATCGCCGACTGATCACTCTGGACTTCAAGCAGCTCAACTTCTTTCTGTACCGCCTTGTCGTCTTCAACAACAAAGATATACGCAGCGTCGCCCTCTTCAACCACCGCTTCAGTAGGCACTAAAATGGCATCATCAATGACATTCGAAGTCAAGACAATCTCACCGACCATCCCAGGTTTGATCGTTTGTTGGTCGTTTGGTACCGTTGCTTCGACTGTAAACAAGCCATTTTCAGCTGCTGTTGCTGCGATATAGGAAACCGTTCCCGTAAAGCTTTGGTCCAATGCCCTTATCGTCACTTCAACATCTTGATTCTTTTCAAACAATGAAAGCTGTGCACCAGTAACAGAAGATCTAGCGGTGACTGACGTCAAGTTAACTATTGTAACAAACGGATTTGATGCAGACACCATCTCTCCGGCCTTGCCATTAACTGCCGCCACTTCACCGGTGATTGGCGCATAAATCACGGGATCTTCAAGCATGCTTTTTGATTGCTTTAACTGTGTTTGTGCTTGTTGCACGCCAATTCGTGCCTGTTCCGCAGCATTGGCCGCATTTTTCACATCTTCTTTTGCATTAGCAATACCAATTTGCGCCGCATTCTTTTGCGCTTCAAGCAAATCTACATTTTCTGTATTCTCAGCACCTTCTGCTGCAATTTGTGCTTGGTCAAGGGCAATTTTAGCTTGCTTTTCGGCATCAATGACTTGCTGGTATTCCTGATAAGAAACGGCCCCTTCACGATACAGGTTGGCGTACGTTTCGATATCCTCTTGAGCAGATTTCCACTGCGTACGGGCTTGATCGACACTCAGGTCGTTGTTGCTCATGCTATCAAGACGCGTATTCTTCCCTTGTTGAATGCTTATCTCAGCTTGCACGAGTTGATTTTTTGCTGCATCGATACCATTTTGAGAGGCTTGTGCTGCGAGTTGTGCCGCATCATATTGAGTTTGTGCCTGTTGCAGAGCAATCTGGTTAAGCTCTACCTGCTGCTGCAAGCTCTTGTCGTCCACTTTTCCTAAGACGGCCCCTTTTTGAACAACATCCCCTTTTTGCACATTGACGGAGACGAGCTGTCCCTGTACTTTAGGCATCACGTTCACTTCGGTGTTTGGAAACATATTAGCAACAATTTCTTTCGTTGTCGCCATATTCCCTTGTTCGATTGTCGCGACTTTGACAGGTGTTCTTTTTTCTTCTTGCACACCCGTCGCCCCCTCTGTGGATGTACAGCCGGTAATAAACAGGAGCGTTGCAGCCAAAACAAGCAATAGGCGATTATGAATCGTTCGTTTCATTATGTCTTCCTCTCTTTCGATTGTTGTGTCAATTCATCAAAGGCGTGTAAGATTTTTTCTTTATAAGGAAATAGCTGTTCAATATCATTCAAGATGGACAACATGCCTTGAAGAACGACACGCTGAGGAACTGTCTTTTGCAATTCATGTTGAATCACATTAATGGCGACCTTCACATCCTGACATTGATCCTCTGTTAACGTACACTCCCCTAATTCCTCTTCTAATTCACGGAGCGCGTTAATGGCAGGACTACGTTTCTGCTTTTGAAATAAATCATGATGGAACAAAACGTTCTCATTTTGTTGAATAAGTCCCTTCACGATGTCCTCGATTCGCCGAAGTAAATATTGCGCTAAAGTCAACGAATCGATGTTCACACTTTCAAGCAGGTAATCTTTCATGTACGATAGAATAAGCCCCTCCAGCATCATTCCTAAATCATAGGCGTATGGATGAGCGTCTTCAGGAAACAATGCTTTAATAGATGCGACCTGTGATTCCATGAGATCTATCCTTGTTTCTTCCAATAATTGAAAGAGCCCAGGTTGGACATCGTGTAACCGCACACAATCACTGGCATGAAAGAAGATGAATTGGTTGTTTTCTCTGACTTTATCGAAAATGACCGCCAATTGCGCTTCAAATTGTTCTCGCTCCGAAAGCCCAGTGTCCTGTACAATTTCTGCTAGCGATTGCTTCACCGCATCTATGTAATCGTTGAACAAGGCGAGATTCAAAGCTTTTTTGGAGGAAAAGTGTAAATAGAGACCACCTTTAGAAACACCGCTTTTCATGGCAATGTCCTGCATCGACGTGGCATGGTAGCCTTTTTGACCAAAAAGCTCAATGGCTGCATCAATAATTTGTCTTTTTTTATCGTTCAAGTTATCCCTCCCTCTATGTAAATGAACGGTCAGTCAGTTCCTTATTTGGTTAAAAATCCTTACTTTTTAAATCAATTCCTATTATCCCACTGACCACCTGGTCATTTCAATGGTTTTTTACAATTTTTTTTTGCGTAACTATGTCAAAATTGTGTCGGAGGACGACAATGATCTATAACGAAGTGCCTAAAACACATATTCAGCATGCCGTATCTACGTGGTTGGCATCCACTCATGTCTCCATTGAACGTGACGCTAAGCAGGTCAAAAAAGGCTTGACGCTTTTCAGGCAAGGCAGTGTTTACAATGCGCGCTTTGAAAATGGCGTTTTGTTCGGTGCCGTTCAAGATGTACGTAAGTTAGAGACCCGTATCGACCTTGATCATCCGGAGCATCATGAATGCACCTGTGGATTGCCATATTGTGGACACGTGTTGGCACTCATGCTCTACGTGTTGTCCCATTTCGAAAGCCCTGGAGAGCGACTGGCACGATGGGAGAAAGAGGATCGTTCTTTAAGCCCTGAGGTAAAGCGGAAGGGCCCTACCGTCACCATGGATGACATTGACAGCATACAGTTTGATGAATGGAAGCAACAGTTATCACATCTCGCCCTGCCTTCAGACCATTCTCTTCTAAGAGCGTACACCCTTTTGCTCGAATCATATGATGGGCCTTGGGCACTGCGCCGATTGTTTGCCTTGGCTGCAGGTCTCGAAGTCATTTCAGAAGGGGAACAGACAGAGAGAACGCAGGAAACAGGACAGCTTATGGCAGAGTTAAAGGAACTTTCCTCCGCCTGTCTCGATCTTCAGATACCGCCATCTGGACGTGAGCCATTTGCGAAGCTTGTGTATGCTTTGTTTTCTCCATATCAATGGCTGACAAAAGTATCGCCTGAATTATTTTCAGTGTTTGTCTCCTTGGATCAATGGCTTTATAAATTTGCACAACAAACGGCGTATTCATTGCTTGAGGTAAAAGCAACAGACCGGCTTTCTGATCATTTTATTACCACAGATGCCCGAATTGAGGGCATGCTCGTGAATATGACAATGCTCCGAAAGACCGAGCGCTGGGACGAGGCTTATGAATGGCAAAAAGCAACGAATGCTATGATTACGGAGCAATGGGATAGCTGGGAAGATGGAAAGCTTCGTGGGGTTCGCCTGCGAGCATTGTTTCAAGAACAAAAACACTATGCGGTCCATACAAAAACGATGCCCGCCTTTGAAAGCGAGCTCGTCCAATGGCTGCCCCATAGTTTGCGTATGTTGTCATCCCTGTTGATTGAACGAGAACATGACCAGCGAGTCATAGAGCTTTGGGCATTTTACGAAACGGATGTCATGCAGCTTCCCGAGGAGCTTCGTCACACTCTCCAAAAACGCTCACCAGCGTTGCTCGTGCCGTTGTATCATCAGCAGGTGGCTCGTCTTGTTGCCAAAAAAAATAAAGCAGCCTATAAAAAAACGGCAACCGTGTTAACACAATTAAAGGAGCTTTATGAGACGACAGGCGATGAAGAGACCTGGGTCCATTATTTTAAGGGGTTCCAGGATCGAAATGAACGACTAAGAGCGCTGCTTCGCGAGATAGAACATTTAAAGGCATAGTGTATTCGTGGATTCATTCAGTTGAGACATTAAATGTGCACTCGATTGTCCATGAATGTTTCCATAACACAAAAAACACGACTTTCACCCCCCAAAGTGTAAGTCGTGTTTTTCACTTATAATGTAAACGCTTTCTTTATTATTTAGTGTTGATGTTCATATAGCTCTTCATGACTTTCGCGACGGACGAGTTCTATCGTCAGATCATTAATCGCAAGAAACACTTCACGTTTGTCTTCTTCTGCATGCTCATCCTGAAAGATTTGTATTAAATGACGAATTTCTGCTATAAGCTGGTGTGTGTCTAAGTCATACCGTTCCATTTGCACAAGCATCATCCCTTTTTTTGTATGATTTTCAACTGTGCTTTTATCTGATAATTTCATCATACATGAAACAATATGACTTGACACCGTAAACATGATTGCGGTTTTCCGCAAACTTATGAAAGTGTTCGTAAAAGTCCTAGCTCTTTTGCTTTCAACATGGCCTCAGTTCGTGAGCGGACGGAAAGCTTTTGAAATGCTTTTGTTAAATGATGCTCCACGGTTCGCTGGCTCATATGTAATTCCAAAGCGATTTCACGATTTGTAAACCCCCTGTGCACTTGTTCCAAAATGGATTGTTCCTTCTCGTTGATATGCAAGTCCTCCACTTCGGCGTCTTGCGCATTGAGTTGCCCGAGGTTCACTTTACGTAATTGACGAAATAAGCTTAATGGAATGACGGTTTCTTCATCCAGCGCACAATAAATCGCCCGCAACAGCTGTGACTTGGATGCTGTCTTGCTTAAAAAGCCTGATGCTCCAGCCTCAACGACCATATTAAAATGATCACTAATGTCAAACCCCGTATAAATTAATATAACGGCGTCAGGCAACACTCGACGGATTTGTTTTGTTAATTCGAGACCGTTCATATCAGGCATGTAGAGATCGAAAAGAAATAGATCGTAGGATTCCTGCTTTGTTTGAATGGCTTCAATTACTTTTCGTCCGTCCACCATGACGTCGACATCAAACTCTTCTTCCTGCTGCAACATGGCCTTTGTTCCCTCACCTACAGCTGGATGATCATCTACAATTAATATTCGCATCAGTTCGTATTCCTTTCTCCTTTAAAATGATTTGAGTGAGAATGCACTCATTCATGTCGTGTCGTGTGACCTCTAACAACAATTTTTATGAAAATTTAATTGGGATGAGTTCTTGTTAAATTGGCGAATAGAGGCTTGAACCGTGTAATTGCCGCTTTTCGCGCAGTCTGACCCCGTTTCCGCGCGGGTCGGGACGTTTTTCGCGCACTTTTGACCTTTTTCCGCGCAGGGCAAGGCTGGATTCGCGCACTTACCGCTTTTTCGCGCAGTCTGACCCCGTTTCCGCGCGGGTCGGGACGTTTTTCGCGCACTTTTGACCTTTTTCCGCGCAGGGCAAGGCTGGATTCGCGCACTTACCGCTTTTCCGCGCCGTATTCACCTCGCAACCTCATTCACTTATATATCAACAACGTCTTGTTCATGCCGAATGCGATGTGATAAATATGGGAGCACAATTTCAACCTGAAGTCCTTCCCCCGGCGTCGATGTAAAGGTCGTTTCTCCCCCTAAAGAATGCACACGCTCTTGAATACTGTAAATCCCCATATGCTTGTAGTAATTTTTCATTGAATTAACCTCCATGCCGATCCCGTCGTCATTGTACCGAATCAGAATGGTTTGTGATGGGGAAATATCAACATCCAATTGAACGACGGTCGCATTGGAATGCTTCATTGCATTGTTTAGGAGCTCTTGGATCATGCGGAAAATTGTGATTGCCGCTTCATCATCCAAATCTGTTGGTCGGTCATCCAAATGATATTCAATACGGAAGTTCGCTGAGAGCTGCACGCGTTGGATTAAATGCTCAAGGGCCTGTCCGATTCCGATTTCCGCTAAAAATGGAGGCCGCAGCTCATTGCAGGTCTCACGAATAAGATGAACCGAATCTAGCACATGCTCCTTGAGTGTGTTCATTTCCTTTTTTATGACGCTATCATCCAACTGACTTTTTGATTCTTTATAAAGCTCGTTTCGAAGCGTATCAAGTTTACGGTATAAAAAGAGCTGTTCCTGCAGAATCGTGTCATGCAGGTCCTTCGCAAGCCGACTCCGCTCTCGTTCAGAAATCGTAAACAACATTTTGGACAACCAAGACGGATGAATGCGATCCGTATCAATCATTTGATCCAGCTGCCCAATTAGATTTTCTATTAAATAGAGGTTTTCAAGTAAAATGCTCGTGTAATAACATAAAGTACGCATCCAATCCTTTTCATCCGGTGTAAAGCCTGTTCGATCCGTTTTCGGACTGATCCACAATAATGTATACATATTTTTCTTCATGCCAATCACAAGCGCATACCCATCTACACACGGCAGTACATCACCTGGTGAGTGAGCCACATTCTTCCAAAGTTTCCCGGATGCCGCAAGCATGGGCTTCAAATGAGGCTTTTCCTCACATGAAATAAAACTCTCTCGATCCATCACAAACACAGCGGTTTCCCGAACATGTAGGACATCTTCAAATTCATATTGAAGCAGTAAAGTGAGATCCTTCACCTTCTTAACCT
Source organism: Aureibacillus halotolerans (assembly GCF_004363045.1). Lineage (NCBI taxonomy): Bacteria > Bacillati > Bacillota > Bacilli > Caryophanales > Bacillaceae > Aureibacillus > Aureibacillus halotolerans. The sequence goes on along the minus strand of NZ_SNYJ01000020.1, from coordinate 36,009 downwards.
GCTTTACCTTTTGCGAGAAACGATACAAACTGCTTTGATAGTTGTATTTCTCAGAAAACGATTTCAATTGCAGGCGATAGTCCAGAAAATCTTTTAAAAAGAGGAACAGTGTAATCGTTCCGTAAAAAATAACAAACAGTAGGGATTTCGAGCGAAGATCTAGGTCGCTTTCAAAAAAGAGAAAGATAGAGTTCCCTAGGACTGCTGGTAGAATGGCAATCAAGCTATAGTATTTTAATCGATGAAACACATAGTCAACATCGATTAACCGTTCTGACACCATCAAATAGAAAAAAGAGGCCGGCAGAAACAACAGAAAAGCGACTGTTAATTCAGCTGGGACGATCGGTTCACCTAGCAAAAGCAAGGGCACTAAAAAAAGCAGCAGGAAAGGCGCAAACCCGAGACAATATCCCATTAACAACGTTTTTAAGATCGTATGAAAGGCCGTGTGTTTCATTTGCAAATAGTTTTTCAGAAGGAAAATACCTATAAGAACGGTAAAAATCAAAAAGATTGCAAGCTGTATTCGTGCCGTATATTCGCTTAAGAAGGTATAATAATAGCTTGCAATTTCCATGCCTGTTGCGGCGATAATGGCACCATAGAGCATAGACAACATGCCAGAGCTCAGCCATTTCATTGGAAAGGAACGAAAATACACCCGACAAAACTGCAAATAAAGCAACGGCGTCATCATCAATGCTGTTCCGTTAACAATCCGGCTTAAAAAATCTCCCCGTGAGGAGGCAGGTGCCGCTTGGTAAGCAATGGCCATCACAAGCAAGAACAGGACGAGTATTTCTGTTGCACGCAAATGGTGCTTTCTCCGGTACATATATAAGCTCAACCCGAAACAGCAAAGAAAAAAGCTTAATGGCAAAAGAATATGATAGATGATTTGATAGGTGACCTGAGCTCTGTACGGCGTATAAAAATGAGACTCGCCATCTGGAGTAAGCAGAGTCATTTGTGAGACCTTCTCAATCTTACTTAGCTTCGTGAGGGGCAAATGTTCGTCAGCTGGCCGTCCATTGATCCTCAAAATCTCAGAGCCTACTTCAACATTATGCATATCTCCCCAATGCCCTTCATTCACTTCAGCAACGAAAAAACGGTTGTCCTCTGTTTGGACTGCATTCATCCCGATCATAGGATATTGTAAGGTGATTGATAAAAAATAAACCTCAATGATAGCTGCTCCAATGAAAAGCAACCAATAGAACGAATTGCGCTGCATTCCTCTATCCATGACATTGCTCCGTTTCTTTTGCCAGACATCTAGCTCATTTAGAAAAGCCATTGCATGACATGAATGAATCCCCCTGTCGTAAAGCTCGAATCCAACAAAAGTTCATTCGTTCAATTCCCTGTTATTCTTCTTAGGCATGATCTGCCCAAGTATCTATTTAGGGGTCAATGCCACAATGAGATCTTGACCAAATCTCAGTCTTGACTCTTTTTTAGAGCCAATCTGTTTGTGGCTAAAATCAATCACTTAATGTGTTTCACTGAGGTTGATCTAAGGAAATATAATTATCTTAAAACATTGAATTGCTTATATTATACTAACACCTACTAAAATGCGAAAGACAAAAGGCAACCACTTACAAGCGGCTGCCTTCGTTTTGTTTATTTCCAAAAATCAGCCTTCCGAACTCCTTCTTCTGTGAAGGCTTGGATCACTGCTGCTTTTTCCTCTTCAGTAATCCCTATTAAACTCACTGTGCCTCTTTTCACTTGTTCCAACACCTCAGGTTTTTCCATTAAATAATGAACCATTGTTTGCATATTGCTTCCTCCTTAGAATATGAATTTTTAGGATGCTCCACGATAATAGACATACTTGCTCAAGCTCTCCATCGCTTCTTCAGATAAATGCAACGGTCGATACACTTCAATAGCACGGCTCTGTTCTAAGTGAAGGACTGCCTTGGCATACGTTAATGCACCCGATGACTTCATTGCTTCAACAAAAGAGTCCATGTCCATGTCCATGTCTATGTCTTCTTCATAAAATTGTCGTAAGACGTCTGGAACAAATGGGCTTCCTTGCTGAATGTAGAAAAACGGTAGCGTTCGTTTTCTTAAGGCTGCATCATTTTTATTTTTCCAATTTAAGAGGTCATTCATATCGTTTGTCATTTGGGCTGCAACACCAAGGTGGGTGCCAAATTGCTTTGCACGCTCATGGTGCTCCTCCGTGGCAAGCGCAGTACCTACAACACAAGCCAATGCTGCAAGCGATCCAGATTTTTGACGAACCATCTCCACATAGGCTGATTCATCCTCAGCATTGTTGAGTAAATCCGCATGCTGACCATTCACTGCTTCAAGCACTAGCTTTTGGAAGAACGAGCGTGCACGTGCTTTTCGTTCCTCCGGGAAATCACATTCTTCTAGAAGCTGCACACTACAGACGAGAAACCCCGTCGCTAGGTTCATAGCCAAGCTTTCTTCGATATTGCACCAAGGAGGTTCATCATTATCCATGTCCTCAAGGTCATCAAAGATATCCAAGGCGAGAATCATGAACTCGACAGCAACGGCCGCTCGACAAATCTCATCGGATTGCCCACCAAACATTTGATAATGCAACGTGGTCAATCGTCCAAACGGCGACTCCTCCTGAAGCTTATAGAGGATCGCATCATTTGCCGCCTGTCTCAATGAAAACTGAGAAAAAAAGCGATTGACGGCTTCTCGCATGAGCTTTTCTGACATTCATTCACCTCCTTTTGAGCCATTTTGAGCGAAACCGCTTCTATACGTGAGATTTCGTCAGCAAAGACGAAAATCCTTCTTACTAATCTGAATTTTCTTTCGACTAAAATCATCATACTAATTTCTTTTTTTGTCATATGTTGTCGTTTTTCTAGATCTTTTATCGCAATACAAAAGACCTCGTCAAAACAGGCTGTCAAATGAGAGGGAGATGTGACGGGAATTACTGTTAGGAATTCGTCGATTTTACAGTTTCGTGAGAGGTGAAAAGAGTATAGGAGAGTGGGTAATGAGGTCTGATGAACATATAAATTAGCCTAAAAAAAACGAACCCGCTAAGGTTCGTTTTGCTATCTGCCTTATTTTGCTTCATAGTCTCGAATGACGTCACGTAAATAAGACGAGAGTTCGTCATTCATGTCCTCTCGATTCATTGCCCAATGAATCGTTGCTTTGACAAATCCGAGTTTATCCCCGACGTCGAACCGAAGTCCATCAAATTCATAGGCATAAATGCGTGAATGATTGTTCAAGGTTTGCAGCGCGTCTGTCAGTTGGATTTCTCCTGCACGCCCAGGAGGTTGCTTGGCAAGAACATCAAAAATGCTTGGCTCCAATAGATAACGACCCATGATGGCATAGTTAGAAGGCGCATGCTCAAACGCAGGCTTTTCAATCATACCTTTCACTTCATGGAGGCCAGGGGCAAGGGTTTCTCCTGGATCAATAATGCCATATTTATTGACCGCTTCGCTTGGAACCTGCTGAATCCCAACCACATTACCTCCATAGGTATTGTGAACCTCCATCAGTTGCTTCAAACAAGGAACTTCGTGTTGAACGATGTCGTCCCCTAGAAGCACGGCGAACGGTTCGTCACCAATAAAGGAGCGCGCGCAATAAATGGCATGCCCTAAGCCTTGAGGCTCTTTTTGCCGTATGTAATGAATATTGGCCATTTGCGAAATGGTGCGTATTTCCTCAAGTCGCTTCCATTCCCCTCGTTTTTCCAGCGTTTCCTCAAGCTCATAGGATTTATCAAAATGATCCTCAATCGCTCGTTTCCCTCGTCCGGTGACAATCATGATGTCTTCAATCCCTGCAGCTACTGCCTCTTCAACAATAAATTGAATCGTTGGCTTGTCCACAATTGGAAGCATCTCTTTAGGTTGTGCTTTCGTTGCCGGAAGAAAGCGAGTACCTAAACCAGCCGCTGGAATTATGGCTTTTTTTATATTCATTGAATCATTCCTTCCATCTATTTCAACCCACAGTATACCATATCCTTGCAAAAGATTTTGTGTACATCAAAAACTCAGAGCAACGGGAGGAGCCGTGCTCTGAGTGCTGTTTTGAGGCTTCTGTTTGAGGCTTTTGTGCTTAGAGGTTTAATTTAAATAGTAGGTTTCATGTGCTCAGTGTTTTTAGCAACTTGCTCCATAAGGCCCTGAATTTTCTTCGATGAGATGGCCAACTGTTTTGTTTGGTGAATGGAGACTTTCAAAAGCTCCAATTCCTTTTCAATTTGAGACAAACGGACATCAGACATCCTCATTTTTTCCCTCCTTTCATTGAATGTCTATACTATACCGTGACTAAAGTCCTTTGGAAAATTATAAAAAATGACTTTTCTTCACAATTCTTTTAAGGAATTTCTTGCAAATGGCGATGCAGTATAGTCGCTGCTGTTTCATTACGGCGAAAAAATCAAAATTGATTGGATTTAAATTATGAAAAGCTCCGCTTTAACCCGAATCGATGTTGCATTTGTTGCAAACACGACCGCTTCGTCAAAATACTTCGCTTTCCACGGGGCATGGCTATGGCAGCTTGTATAAAATCAATTCAACCCTAAATTTTTACCCAGTTATGTCTAAGTGTGTCTGCCAAATTGCAAGGTGTGAAAGTTGAGCTAAAAAGTACCAAAAAACAGCCCTTTGCACTTAGCGCAAAAGGCGTGGAGACGTTTCCCTCGTATAGTCATACAGTCTGTCTTAGATGTGAGAGACAATACATTCTGCCATACCGTTTATCTTATATTCTTTAATGCCTGTTGGAAGGACGAAATGATCGGCTTTGTTAAAGGACCATGTGCCTTCGTTTGTAGTGATACTTCCCTTTCCTTCAAGCACACTGACGAGAAGAAATGGCGCTTCCATGGCAAAGGTTGTCTCCGATGTGACTTCCCAGCGATAGACTGTAAAGAATTGTGGGTCCTTCACGAGAGTTGTCACTTTTGTTCCTTGATGCTCACTCGTTGTTGGTGTCGTTTCTGCATCTTGATGCGGCACTGTTGTTACTTCAACAGCTTGGCGCAAATGCAGCTCTCTCGCATGGCCTTGATCATCCTTGCGATCATAATCATATACTCTATAAGTAGTATCTGAGCTTTGTTGCGTCTCGAGTACAAGTGTTCCTTCACAGAGCGCATGAATCGTCCCACTTGGCACGTAGAAAAAATCGCCTTTTTGAACTGGCACTCGACGTAAAAGGTCGTCCCAGCGGCCATCTTTAATCATGTCCTTTAACTCTTCTTCTGAAGAAGCGTGGTGTCCGTAGATCATCTCAGCGCCTTCTTTTGCATCGATGATGTACCAACATTCTGTTTTTCCTAACTCACCCTCGTGCTCTAAAGCGTATGTATCATCAGGATGGACCTGAACAGACAAATCAGTGTTGGCATCGAGAATTTTCGTTAATAATGGAAAATGAGGAATGTCCAAGCCGCCAAATACATCACGCTGCTCATTCCACAGCTCTCGAAGCGTTTTTCCTTGATATGGTCCATTCACAACTTCACTTTCACCGTTTGGATGTGCTGAAATTGCCCAGCATTCCCCAGTCTTATCCGATGGGATATCATAGCCAAATTCGTCACGCAGCTGTGTGCCTCCCCAAATACGGTCTTGAAAAACCGGTTTCAAAAATAAAGGTGTCATTGTCATTTGTTCCAGCTCCTATGTATGTTCTCCATGTAGTATAGCATATTGATTTATGATGGTTTTCAAAGAAAAATGCGATTCATCTCTGCATTTTTGTGTTTACGTATCGCTTAATTCAAATTCAATCTTTACCGCGGTGCAAAGGACGCCTAGCGGACATACTTCAATTTATGAACGACCTTGTTCACTCACAAACGATGATTGCGAAAACATGACAATTATGACGCGTTCGAAAGAGGGTTTTCTGGATTGATTCATAGAAACCACTTATACAGGTTCACTTGAGTTTCCTGAACGACTTTCTCATCCGACAGATCGTAAATTTTTGCAAATACAGCAGAGAAAATAGCAGTTCCGGTTCGTAGACAGGCCTGCCTTAATACGTGCAAAATATGTTTTTTCTAAATCACAAACAGTTCTGAAATCCACCACTGCATCAATCCTGTGAAGCAGATGATCTTCAGGAACCAGATGATATAGCTCTGCATGGAATGAGGCTCTTATTTTCCTTGTTTGCTTAGATAAGGCTCAACTTATTTTTACCATTATACGAGACCGCGAAAACAATTCACGCGAAAACAAAACAGTAGCGTAGTCAAAATACGTAGACTCCAGCGGCAAAGAAAACACGACGAAGTATTATTGAGTCGATGTTGCACTTGTACCCTTTAGGGTGGAACAGCGCGAGCTGAAGATCCCGGAGGAAAGCAAGACTCCGAGGAAGCTGAAGCCGTGCCCGTGGAAAGCGAAGTGTTTTGACGAAGCGCGGTCAATGCCAAACTAGCAAAAGCAAAACACCGAACAGATTCAATTGAATTGTTCGGAGTTTTGTAAGGATAAATTAGTTGCAGTACTCTCTTACAAGGAGCGACGATTTCAAATACTTATGCCCACCAAGCTTCGGCTGGCTTTTCGGTAAATAAAAGTGGCTTCAGAAAATTGACAGCGCTTTGCAAGCCCTCGTCGGTGGAGGCCATCATGTCTTCATGTTCAATGGACATAACGTAATCGTAATTCACCATTTGCAAAGCAGAAATCATGTCGCGCCAAAGCTTCTCATTCTGGCCATATCCGCATGTACGGAACGTCCATGAACGGTCAAGTACTTTTCCATAATGCTTCGTATCAAGTACGCCATTGATGCTTTTGTTCGCTTCATCCACGTACACATCTTTCGCATGGAAATGGAAGATCGCATTCTCTTTCCCGAGTGCCTTGATCGCTTCTACTGGATCTATACCTTGCCAGACTAAATGGCTTGGGTCAAAGTTTGCGCCAATGATATCCCCAACAGCGGCACGTAGACGAAGAAGTGTTTCAGGGTTGTACACGACAAAGCCTGGGTGCATTTCAAAAGCAATCTTTGTGACGCCGTGAGCATTTGCAAACGCCGCTTCTTCCTTCCAATAAGGAATGACTTTCTCATTCCATTGCCATTCAAGCACGTCAGCATATTCTGGCGGCCATGAGCACGTGACCCAATTTGGATTTTGCGAAGTGTCCGAATCTCCTGGACACCCTGAAAAGCCATTGACAACATCGAGACCGAGCTTCTCAGCGAGAAGAACAGTTTGTCTCCAGCTATCATGTGAAGCTTTGGCAAATTCGGCGTTCGGATGTAGTGGGTTGCCGTGGAAGCTTAATCCACTTAACAAGAGCCCCCGAGATGAGATGGCATCCTTAAAAGCTGCAAGCTTCGCCTCGTCCTCTAACAACGCTTCCAATGGCGCATGGGCTTGACCAGGGTAAGCGCCTGTCCCAATTTCAACAGCCTCAATGCCCATCCCTTTCACTTTGTCCAGCATGTCCTCAAAAGCCAAATCCTGATACAGTACAGTAAATACACCTAGTTTCATATGTGACAGCTCCTATAGAATGGATTTCAAATGACGAATGCTTTGTGCGACAGAGTCGATGGCAGGTCCTTTACACACATCCTGCTCGACGATCCACCATTCAACATTGCTATTCTTTTCTTCAGCAAGGACCTCTTGAAGGTTTGTATCTCCAGCGCCTAGCTCTGCAAATGAACCGTCTTCAGCCATATCCTTCAAATGCACAAGCGGTGTACGACCTGCATACTTTTGTAGCCATTCTGCAGGGGATTTCCCTGCTTTTCGCAGCCAATAAATATCAAACTCAGCAAACATTTCATCCGCAGATAGCTCTTGAAGCATATACGTCATGCCATCACTGTCTTTGTATGGTTCAAGCTCAAAGGCATGATGATGATACCCAAACTGGAGGCCTTCCTTCTTGCATTCTTCTGCTACTTTTTTAAACAAAGGAATGAGTGCTTCATAATTGTCGCGTTCATCTTCTTGTAAGAAAGGACACACAATATATTTGGCGCCAATGGCTTTCTGGAATGCAATGGCATCCTCCAAGTTATCACGTAGCTGATCTATAGGAACATGGGCTGAAATCGCTGTCAAATTCAAGCGTTCAAGTTCATGGTTAAGTGCTGCCGCTGTCATGCCATAATAGCCAGCAAACTCTACCCCTTGAAACCCTAGTTCTGCCACCTTTTCAAGTGTGCCTACGAAGTCTTTTGCACTTTCTTCTCTGAGTGTAAACATCTGTACACCGATTTTTGCCACGTTGCTTCCTCCTCTAAATGTAATCCATTACATTTCAATGGCTACTTGTATCATAACAAAAGCAAGCGTTACTGAAAAGACGAATTTTTCAGTGCTGCTTGCTTTTAGAAAGTGATCTTGCAACAAACTAAACTACCTCAAATGACGTTCAATCCATTCTATAGATGGAGGGACATTGTGAGACCATTAACAGTCTGCCTCACAGAGTCCCTCCATTAAACATACGCTTGACGAAACTTATTCTTTTTTCTGCGTATCTTCTGCTTCCTCGTCTTGCTCTTCATCTTCAACAGACACCGCAGCTTCTGAACGGCTTATCGTTTCATCATCCTCCGCGTGTTCTTCCGTCTTTCCTTGTAAATCTATGTCATCATGAGTTTCCGTCTCGTCTTCATCTTTAACAACGAAATCAGTTGCTTCAATAATAAACGAGGAAATTTGGTTTTGTAGTTCAATGATTTGTTTATCCATCCCGCCAATTTGCATAGTCAGGTCACTGACAGAAGCCATCTGCTCTTCTGCTGAGGCGGATACTTCTTCACAAGTCGCCGCTGTTTCCTCAGACACATTAGCATTTAATTCCATCACTTCAACAATTTGTTCGCGTTGCGCAAGCATTTCACCAGCACCGTTGTCCAGCTGTTCAAGTTCCGTTTTTATGCGTGCTACACCACTTAAAATATTCGTGAACGCATCTGCATTTGATTCGATTAATTCCCCTTGCGACTCAAAGAGTTCACGGACACCGTGCATTTGTCCGGCAACATGGTTCATATCATTGCGTGTCAAGTGAATCATATCTGCGATCTCCTTTGACGCACTTTGAACTTGTTCAGCAAGCATGCGGATTTCGGATGCGACCACAGCAAAGCCTCGTCCTGCTTCTCCAACGCGTGCAGCTTCAATGGACGCATTGAGAGCAAGAAGGTTTGTCCGATTCGCAATATCCGTAATCGTTTCAACAATCGTATTGATCTGTTGCGATTCACTCTCAAGCTTTTCGATTTCGGCCGCCATTTCTTGAAGTCTGCCCATACTTTCAGTAGACGTCTCAGTTAAATAAGTAACCTTTTGTTGTCCTTCATTCCCCATTTTTTCCGTTTCATTTGTAGCCATGCGGACCGTGTAAATTGATTTGACGACATCCTTGATTTTTTCAGATAAGGTATCTGTAATCTCCGCCCCAGCATTAATTGATTCAGACTGATTGCTCGCTCCAACAGCAATTTGTTCGACCGCTTGAGAGATCTCGTTCGAAGCTTGATTGACCGACGCAGAGTTTGCTGTTAAATAGTCACCAGACTCTTTCAAACTTCCGGTGGCCACTTTAACGCTTGTTACGATTGTAGAAAGCTGGGACACCATGTTATTAAAGCTATCAGAGAGTACTTTCACTTCGCCTTTTGCTTTAACATCGGATCGTACAGTGAGGTCCCCACCTTCTACTTTTTTCATTGCTTCCGCTAATTTATTCAGTGGTCGTGTAATTCGAATTGCCATGATACCAGAAACGATTAAAGCGATGACAACTAATACAACACCAATGATGATCATGAAGGTTTGTACTTGTGACAATCCACTAAGTAATTGCGATTTTTCAACTGCGCTGATTATCGTTAGGCCAGTATCCCCTATTTTGTCTGCGACAACTAAATAATCATTTCCACTAACATTGATTGTCGTGGATGTTGTACCAGTTTCACTTCCAATGTTCTGGAAGGTGCTCTTTAATTCTTCAGCCACTGGGGCACTTGGATTGAGAAAATTCGCCTGATTGCTGTCCAAAACAAGGAAGACTGTGCCTGTGCTTTCATTTACAACACCATGAGATTTTTCTTCTTCTTTCCCCACATCCGTTGCTTCTTCCTCGCCATCTTCACCGCTTGTAGCAGCAGTTGACGCTTCGTCGCTTCCAGCCGTTGCGTTCCAGCTGTTAATGGCAGCAGCTACACTTTCGGCATCTTGACCGATGGCAGTCAAAAATGCTTCACGATCAACCGAAATGCGAATAACGCCGAGAGGGTCGCCGCCGCTCATGCTATTCAAAAGCCGAACATAGCTGATACGATTCCCTTCTTCAATAATATCAGGAGCTGCCCCTACCCATGAGCCTATGCCAGCAAGTTCCTCTGCTTTTTGATACCATGGCTTCGTTGAAATTGTTTCTAATTCTTCAGCGCTTAGCAAAGAGCTTTGACCACCGCTTGAGATTAACGTCCCATTTGGCTTTATAATGGCGATATTTGAAATAAGATCGTTGCTGTGTGTTAAAGAAAATAAAAACTCTTCCGTATCCTGTCTGAACTGTAAGGTTTCGTAGGATACATCACTCATATCAAAACCACTTAAGCCATCCTGCATCTCACTATTCAACAAAATTTGTGTAGAGATCTCTGACATTCGCGAATCAACGGTCTCTGTATTGTTTCCCTTCAATTCCATTTCATTTTCCAAAAATACTTGCGTATTGTCTGTCACTAAACTGGACGTTTGCGTCATTGTAACAACGCCTAAAATTGCCAATGGCACTGTAATAATAATAACCATTAATGTTAGAAGTTTTCCTCTAATCCCCATTTTCTTGCCCCTCTCTATTTATATCTGTCGTGAACACTATCGCTAAACTATTCATCGACAGAATGAATCAACTTCTTAATAGGGAAGGGCAGAAAATTTAACAAAGGGGTCGTTTAGCTCACTACTTTTTTGACTTCTTCATTTTTTTTACGGTAATTCTTCGGCTCAAGAAATTGCACACTGTTTGCGATAATCTCAAGCTGAAACACCTTTTTCCCCTCCTCATTTTCATAGCTATCGTTTTGCAGGCGTCCAGTGACAGCAACAAGGGAGCCTTTCGTGCAAAATTCTGCCGTTGTTTCTGCGAGCGTTCTCCAGGCAGTACACGACATGAAATCGGCATCATACTCTCCCTTGTTGTTTTTGAATGGTCGATTGACTGCGAGTGTAAAGTTTGCAACGGCGACGCCATCTGAAGAGGTGTAACGTAGTTCGGGAGATCGTGTCATGCGACCAATGAGGAGAATTTGATTCATCGTACATCAATCCTTTCGAGGAAATATAGTGAGGCTTAACTACCATACCAAAACGTCAAGACATAACTCCACATGCAGAAAGACCAATTTCCCACATTTAAAATCATTTTGTTTCAAAACGAAGAGCCATTTAGCAAGCTTTACATGTAGCTCCCCTTCAAATAATCCGAAATTTAAATAAATAATAGACCTATGAAGTTCAGTGGCTAAAACCAGATCCTAAAGGTGCATTATGAAATCGTCTCACTTGATGCGGTTTTTTTCTCGAAAATTAAAAAAACTATTCTCTAGTAAAACGAGAATAGTTTGCCTGTAGGACGATCCGCGAACCGTACCGACCTAAGAGAGAACAGTGTTGCCGCACTGCCTCTCATATATCTTTATATGATCATGGCGTATATTGATATTCTACCACATATTTAGAAATTGAGGCAAAAACTTTTATAGTCAATGTGCGATTTTTATTGTTTAATTTGATTCGTTTTCTTTAAAACGGGGAACTTTCATTGAAGATAGTGAGGTGAATCAAATTGATCGAGTTTATCATTGACATCGTACGAGGTTTCGGAGTCTGGGGTCTTTATGTTGGCTTGTTTCTGGAAGCTTCATCACTGCCCTTCCCTGGGGCGATAACTGCGTTGATTTACGGGTATTTTTTGAAGCCAGATCCTTTACGCTTGTTTTATTATGCACTCATCGCAAGTTTATTGTATACAGTCGCAAGTTTTATTCCTTATACCATTGGATACAAAATGGAGAATTTTGTGGAACGAAAAATTGGTGCGCGAAAAATTAAAAAAGCAACATCCTTTTTTCAGAGGTGCGGTGTTTGGTCCATTGCCTTTTCTCGTCCATTAGGCATCGGCAATTATATATCCTATATTTCAGGCATGAGCCATATTCGCCCCATTTATTTTGCGTGCTTAACGTTTATCGGCATCTTTCCTTGGCTTGCGTTTACTTTATTTCTCGGCACGTTAGGAAATTTGTCCTTTATGACGTTTTTGTTTGGCGAAATTCAGAAATACATTATTTTGTTGGTGGTCATAGCCATCATCAGCTTTGCCGGCTTCAAGTATGTTCAGAAGCGCAGGACTTGGACGGACTGCTCTTAGCACTATGCACGTTCCATCACATCATTGCTTATAATGCATCAGAAGGAGGAATCCTATTGACAACTTCAGAAAAACTTTCTATTGAGCTCGAACGATTTATCCAATCTGCCCAATCCGGCAAGCAGGATGCCACGCTTGCTGATTATATTGAAGAATTGAAGCATTTACTACAAAACGTCCAAAAAACATCGTAACTCAACGTTCACACTTTACATTTGATAGACACGCTTAGACATAACTGGGTAGACCAGAGTTCATTGTTGGGTTTCTTTTTATACAAGCTGCCATACGCTCGCTTTCACACTAAAGTGTAAAAGTGCATCATCGATTCCGAAACACCTCATCATGTTTTCTTTGCCACTGGAGTCTCACAGTGGCTGCTTTTGATTTGTTAAAGCACTTTACATACTCATGCAAGGCTCACCAAAAGTTTGTTATGAAAAACCAATAAAAAATAAAACCAATCTACGCAGAAACAAACATCAGCGTAGTCAAAATACGTAGACTCCTGCGGGAACAGCGCGAGCTGAAGATCCCGCAGGAAAGCTTTGCTTTCCGAGGAAGCTGAAGCCGTGCCCGCGGAAAGCGAAGTATTTTGACGAAGCGGCCGTATTTTCTTTACACCATGAAGGGTATAAGTGCAACATCGAATCAGGCAACTGCCAGCAGTGAAGGTGATTTTCGCACTGAGAAAGTTGTCATCGTGAGAGCAAAACTTCCTGGCAAATAAGACTTGTTTAGGTAAAAAATGAAACTATTGACGAAATATCATCGTATAGATAATACATCACATAAAACGTCAATAGGAGAATGGACATTATAAAAAATAAATAAAAACTAAAAAAGTCCCACATTTTTTCCTTAATTTGCTTTATAATAGTCTGAAAGAACGATAATATGATTTTGTCAGGAAAGGAATGACGATGATGGTACCTTCAAATTTGCAGCGATTGCGACTCGCACATAATGTTACTCGATTAAGCATGGCCAAGAGTTTAGGCATTACCCCTCAGGCATACGGAAACTATGAGAATGGTAGAAGGCAACCGAACCTAACAGTTCTTTGCAAACTTGCGGATCAATTTAATGTCACGTTGGATGAATTAGTGGGCAGAACGCTTCAAACGAGAACGTCCCCTTCCAAAGGACATTTCCTGCATACCGGTCAATTAAATGAAAACGATGTCAGTAAAGTGTCAGATTTTATTGATACTTTGCACCGTCAGTCACATTATGTTGATCAAAATGCTGTGAGCTCTTAGGACGCGGACGTAATCAGAAGCCTACACTTCGATGAAGAACGCACTTACGTACATACATACGTTTTTTTCTAAAATTGATTGGACAACTATTTATTTCAGTAAGAAAACGTTTGAATGTGCTTCTCACGTACCTTGTGATGTAACTGAAAATATCTATCATGAGAAAAGTCACGCTATGCACAAAAGAAAACCACAGGGTTCATGCGACCACTGTGGTTTTTCTTCTGTTAATTTTTAATATATTTCTCAAATACGCCTCCAAAATCCTTCACATGATATTGTTCTCTCGTCTGCTTCAGCCATTCAAATGAAAACTCAGTGATTTTTTTATATTCATCTGACACACTAACTTCATCAAGCCTACTGTTGCCTAGTGTCGTTGATGCGTTCCCAAGACTTTGCTCTGCGTACGTCTTTCTCGCTTTATTTTCTTCATTGATTTCTGCGATTCGAAGTAAACTCTTATATATATCCTTCACAGCCTCAATTTCATTCTTATTAATCCCAATATCAAAATACACATCACCTAAATTAAATTTGAGCTCTACATCGAGGTCGATGGTCCCTGCCGTTTCTAATAACACATTGCTGAACTGATGGGTGTAATAGGAGTATCTTCTCAACGTACGTTTTTTGCTTGCTGCGCTAGTGCCATCTACGTGGATCAACGCGAAATTTGTAAAGCAATACTCGTCAGCTTTTGATTTAATCAAGAAAAATATTTTCTCATCGTCTTCATGCATAACATAGTCATCTGCATCTACCTTATCATAGTCCGCTGGGCGAATGACTCTTCCAATATCACTTAAACCTAACGCATCTGTTGCCATCTTCTTAAACATTGAATCACACCTTTCACTAGAATTGCCATAAGTATACCTGATTCTGTCATTTATTCCTTTTCTAAATGTGCTAAAAACCCGTTGCCTTCACGGCAACGGGCTCATCATTTATTCTAGTGTATAATCTAAGCTGATTTCTTCAGCATTCTTTGCTGCTTCAGGCAGCACGATGGTTTCTGTAGAATTGTAATTTTGAATAGCCATGTCCATCCAAATATTAATCGCTTCAATTCCAAGGGATTGATCATCAAATGTCACTGTAGCATCGGCTAGCTGACGGCTTACATGCTTAGAGTTTTCATCTACCCAAATGGTCCCTGAAATTCCAACAGACGCATCAAATGAGCCAAGATCTTCAAAAACGACATCCATTTGTTCATCCATCGCTGCGTTGGACTGGAGCAACGACAAAAGCTCATTGATTGAAGGAACCAAGCCGCGGAAAGCAATCTCACGTGTGTCGTTCACGCTTCCAAGGTCTTCATAGAAAAACAATTCGCCATTAAGCTGTTTGTAAAGCTCAATACTTCCTGATTGCGTTTTCAACATTTCTTCATATGCAATCGGATAAGCGTCGTCCGCAGGGATTTTCACCCACTCATCTTCCCCAGTTTCGAGATTTGGCATGTTCATGTAAATGCCGTCTTTAACGACGTATTGTTCGATAGAAATGGTTTCAGGGAGGGATGGATCCATTTCTGGCACGTCGAATGTAATGACCTGATGGATGCCTGATTCCTCATCGTATGCCATAGCTAAGCTCGCATCAATAGAAAGCATTGATGCAAATTCCTCTCCAAGCTCAGCCAACATCTCATCGCTTAATTCAACACTAAACGTCATATTCGCATCGGCTTCAAATGAAGTCACCTCTGCTGCTGCATCCGTTGACGCATTTATCCACTCAAGACCACTTTCGTCCGTTACGAGCGCATTTTCAAAGATTTCAGTTGCTTCATTTTCAGTGACAAATGTGCCGTCTTCCATTGAAAGATTATACAATTGATCAAGATCTACAATTGCAGTGTCTTTATCTACGTGGAGTAATCGTGAAAGAATTTCAGCTGCTTCAATATCAAACAGTGGTCGCTCAGGTTGGATTTTATCTCCTGGGTACCCTTTCAAAGCGCCTCGCTGAATCAATGTCTTGATCGCGTCCGCATAGCGGGAATCTTCATTGACATCGACTGGCCAATCAAAATCGCCATCTAATGGTTCAAGCTCCAGACGATCGACAAGCTTTTCAAAAAATTCACCGCGCCCAATCACTTCTGGCGTTTGGTAGACACTTGCATTTGCAGACACAAATGGTGCTAGTAAAAGCACAAGTGCAAGAAAAATAGATAATACTCTTTTCATAACTTTTTCCCCTTTCTATTAATAGGCATCAAAACCTATTTTTACTATACTAGTTTAAAGCAATTTAGCAAGTATTAGCAACTAATCGATACTTTCGGATTAGTTTATTGACCATATGATATATTTTCGAAAGTTCCGACAAAATCCTACATTTATCCCCTATATGTCCTATATACACGTTCCCCTTTACCTTTTATAATTAACGTATCCTATTAGAAGGAGGGTCTAGCGGTGATGACCAATGATGTGCACGGGAAACGAGCTATGCAACAATGCAATCGGCATTTGGACATGCTTGGCGTTGACAATAAGGTTAAACAACTTGTCTATATGTACATGGAAACAATTTATCGAGATGCCTATGCCAAAGGTCAAGCAGATGCAAAAACCGCAATGATAAGTCCCCCTCTCAACCAATCTCATTAACCCAATTAGAAGATCATATTTCAATGAATGACTGTCCCGACCGTGTAATGACGGTTCTGGACAGTTTTGTTTTTTCGGATATGAAATGATGACTAATGAGTAATTATTTGCAGTTCGATTCCAGTTCCACACGGTTTATGACTGAAACCGAGCACCTGGCGCTGTTTCTGAAATTCACAAAAAAAGAGCGCCGAATGGCACGCTCTTTTGTTCTTCTTTATTTTGAATGCTCTGTCTGCACACTTGATACACTCTGCTCATCAGAGGAACTAGGATTGTACAGTTTCTTAAGCAATAGCGTTTGTGCAATCATGAACAGTCCGCCGACGCACCAGTATAGCGGCAGTGCTGCTGGCGCTGCAAAGGAAACAAAGCCAATCATAATGGGAGAGATGTATGCAAACATCGCCATCTGCTTCCGTTGTACCTCGTCCATTCCGCTCATTGAAACTCGAGCTTGTATAAAGTAGACGGCCATCGCTAGAAGTGTCATGACAAGGTCGGGATGCCCTAGACTAAACCAGCCGAACGTATGCGTCCCAATTTCACCTGTACGACGAATCGCATAATAAAAGCCAATGAGTATCGGCATTTGGAGAAGCATCGGCAAGCATCCACCGAGCGCCGCCATCGGATTGACATCATGTGTCTGATACAACTGCATGAGTTCTTTTTGGGCGGTTGCTTTCTCTTCCGTTGTTTTAGCTTTTTTCATTTTCTCCTGAACAGGCTCCATCTCTGGCTTTAGCTTGTTCATTTTTTCTTTCATTACGGCTTGGCGCTTGTATTGGTTTTTCATCAATGG
This sequence comes from Aureibacillus halotolerans, assembly GCF_004363045.1. Taxonomy (NCBI): domain Bacteria; kingdom Bacillati; phylum Bacillota; class Bacilli; order Caryophanales; family Bacillaceae; genus Aureibacillus; species Aureibacillus halotolerans. The sequence goes on along the minus strand of NZ_SNYJ01000020.1, from coordinate 18,881 downwards.
AAAAAGCGCAAGGCGAATGAGCAAGGTAATGATAATTATAGAAACACCATAGCTATCGTTAAACCAGCTTGCGACTGTTTTAATGACAGTGGAAAATGGATAGACAAGATAATGATTAAAAAATCCACTCGTGTCTGCTGAAATTGGGTCCATGCCATTTTGCGTTCCGCACCCTGCTAAAAGAACGAGCAAAGTGACCATTACTATCATCCATAAGGGTCGAATGTGTACAAAGCGATGTTTCATGTTGATCCTCCTTCGTATTGTAAATCTTTGTTTCGAAGGAGGATTGATGCGCGTCGTCGTCATCTTCGCCTCTACGTTGAAGCAGTAAGATAATCCATCTCAGCTGCTCATGCAAAGGACTGTCTGTCATAGCATCACGTAATTTGAGCACGTTGTCATGTGTTCGAAAAGCGCCTATTTCATGCTGTTTTTGCAAAAATGCTTGCTGCTTAAACGATGTCAACATAGACGCTGACGTAACGCCAAGCATCATGGTGACAAGCATAAAATATGCTGACATTTGCGTGGCATCAAGTAAAAATTCAATCCACATCGCTGTACACACCCCCTCTCTATTGATCTCTTTCTATTGTAGCACATGTTCACTTTTTTCCCTACTGAACGATTCCTTTACTAATGATGGCGACGTTGACATCAACCTCAATCGTTAGCTCTGGATACAACTTTTTCCATTCATCCCAACTGAGCCCTCGAATCTTATGCTTAATGTCATCGCCAAGACCAAGAGGATCAACCTCCATCTCTTGAAACATTTTGGCAAGTCGCTCAGATTCTTCTTTAATTTGCTTGGTCAAATTTTGTTCTACCTCTTTACGATTGCCATCATCAAATCGATCACCCGTGTATTCGAGCACCTCGCCTTTCATATCAACATGAATCACTATTTTTTTTTCCTTTGGCTTATAATCCAAATTCCGAACAGAGCTAATACGTTGAATATAGGCGTCATTCCCCTTGGCATCCACTGTTCGTTTCGTCCCTTTTGCCATGTCTCCATAGATCGCATTGAAATAAAACAGCTTGTTCAAAGGCAAAATATCAATAAGCTGGTCCTTGTTCATGATGGCAATGCCATTAATGGTGACGATATTCTCCTTCACCTTTTTCATCACTGGAAGAATCGGATCGGTTCCTTCTGAAAACTGGGCATAATTGTACAAGTGAAAATTGGTTTCTGGTATCACACGTTGCTGAATATTTTGCTGAAGCATGCTTTCTAAATACACGCCTAAATCGGTATCTTCGTACTTCCCTTCAAGGACGTCTTTCGCTGAACCATCAGCGACGACAATAAATAAGCGTGCCCCTGTACTTGCCCCTCGTTTTAGAAAATCAAGATACTCCGTCATGCCTTTTTCTGCGAGCTTTCTATTGATGATAATCACATCTAGCTTGCCTGTCTCAATGGACTTTGAAGAGCGTGCGTTAGCTTTGTCCAAATTCCCATTAAACGTATAGCCCGTTGTCGTAAAGGTTTCGTTCGTCGTTGAATCATCTGGCTTAAACACCGGAAACGAGATGGTCATTGACAATTTGTCGTCTTCTTCTGGATCTAACCCAATGACTGTCGCTAGTTGGATATCATCCAATATTTTTGGTGTCGCTCCACATCCTGTAAGCACAAAAATGATCAGCATGATGGTCCATTTAGCTTTCATCGCTAGGTCTCCTCCTTAATCGAATAGCCGTAAGCAGTGTAAGGAAAGGCAGATACCCTACCGCAATACAGCTTCCAACCTGTGAATACACTTGTCGAATGCTCTCAAGGGTTTCCTGCTTTTGCACCCATAGCAAGGCAGCATAGACACATGCCAATGACAGAATCACGAACGTTTTTTGCCGAAACGGGGTAAGCCGTTTAAGCATTAGTGAACCGCTCCAGCAAGCCAAACACACATAAGGAAGCAGGGCAATGAGCCAAACGGAAAGCGAGATAAACTCAAAACGCTCTACAAATGGCATTGCCACGACCTGAAGCATGGAAATGGACGGCCAGAGATGGTCCAATATCTGCTTTGGACTAAAGAATAAAAAAGACACCAACGCTGTAAAAGCATACAAGAGTGTGCTGACAACATTTCCTATGTGAGCCCATTTTTGTGATTTTTCTGCTTGATCAATAAACGGATAATAAAACATGATAAAAAAATAGCCGAAAAACGCCGGCATCAATTCCCATACCGCTTGAAACACGTTGCTTGCTGAATGATTGAATATTGGCGTAAGGTTTTGAACTTGGGCATACTGGAGAGGAAAAAGCAGAATAAGCAAAAAGAATGAAGGAATAACGACACTAAAAACGGTGATTCCCGTGACGACACGAAATCCCCCGGAAACGATGTACCATACAAGCACAATAAGAGCGATGGCAAATGCCCATATACGGAGGTCTGGGAATATCCACGTTTGAATAATTTGGATATACACACGAAGCGATAGAAACACGCCAACAAAAAAATAAATGCTTATACAAAAGAGTAGGAATCGCCCGAACCATTTGCCAAACACGCGATCATGTAGGTTGACGATGTCGCCATTCGAACGTTTCATCATAAAGTAGATCATGGCAATGATGATATGCACAAGCAGTCCGGAAATCGCGATCGTCAGCCAGGCATCGTATTGCACATGCTTAACTAAGGAATGCTGAAAATTGAGGATCGAGATTCCAATTTGCACACCATGTAATAAAAAGAAGACAAAGAAAGCAGAAACTTGATGTTGTTTTTTCACTTGATAAGCCAACGCTTCCACTTCCTTTAATCAGTCTCATCAATATCAGGCGACTTTTTTTTCTTTTTAGGTGTAAAGCGTACCGTTTCACTCGTTTGCATCTGAACCGGTCGCTTCGTTTGCTTTGTGAAGGGCAATCGAATAAAGGAATCTTTAAAGTCAACGAGTCTTAAGGGAAAAACGGGCTCAAGATAAGGTCTTCCTAAAGATTTCAAACGCAATAAATGCGCAAGAATAAAGATAATGGATGCCGCTATGCCTACGAGGCCCCAGATTTGCGCAGTCAGTAGAAGCGGAAAGCGAATCAGACGAATGGTATTGCTCATTTTATACACTGGCGTTGTGAAGGAAGATAATGCAGCTAATGCGACAATAATTAACAGCACATTGCTCGTCAATCCAGCATCTACAGACGCTGTTCCGATAACGATACCACCAACGATACCGATCGTCTGACCAACTTTTGTAGGCAAACGGGCCCCAGCCTCTCGTAGCAGTTCAATGGTCAATTCAAGAAACAGCGCTTCAATGATTGGTGGAAAAGGCACCTCGCGACGGGTTGTAATCAATGCTGGCATTAAGTCCCTTGGGATCATCTCATAATGATAGGTGAGCACGGCCACATACAGGGGCGTTGCTAAAATTGAAAATGAGACGGAAAATAAGCGAATGATTCGAAAGGCTGAGGCAACAATCCAGTTTAAAAAATAGTCCTCAAATGCCGAAAAATACTCAAGCAACGTTGTGGGTGCGAGTAAGGCTGTCGGCGAGCCATCTAGCAAAATGACAACCTTTCCTTCTGCCAAAACGGATGACACTCGGTCAGGGCGTTCCGTATCAATAAATTGCGGAAAGATTGAATTCTGATTATCAGACAGCATTTGTGCAAGATAAGAGCTATCGTTGATCTGGTCAAAATCAATATTTTTTAAACGTTCCTTTGCCATGCTCACATTTTCCTCATTTGTAATACCATCCATAGAGAGCACTGCAACCCTTGATTTAGACAACCGTCCGATGGTGAGCTCGTCAACTCGCAATTGTTTTATTGGCAAACGCTTGCGGACTAAGTTTAAATTCGTATCCAACGATTCTACGAAGGCTTCCTTTGGACCTAAAACTGAAAACTCCACTTCAGCTGTCGCGACCTGGCGAGCACGAGCAGAGCCTGCTGGAACAAGCAAACATTGCTTATCTTTCTTTGACATCTGAATCGCCACAAAGCCGTTCATCAATTTCTTTTCAGCTTGGTCAGGATCACTTGTGACTTCCATTTCCTCTAAAGGCAATAGCTTATGAAGCTCCTCGATGGAGGAAAAATCGCACGAGATGATCTGTGGAAATAATGTTTTATGGAGCACTTTTGCATCAACAAGGGGTTTGCTGTAGCTTAAAAGCACGCTGTTCTTTTTTGTAGGCATCACATAATGCTTAAAATCATGAGATTGATTTAGGTCTGCTATCAAATCAGGAATGGTTTCAATTGGATCTTCTTTCTTACGCTTCAGCCAGTTCCAGCCCATTGGTCACCCTCCCACAATCCCATTAAATTTCAGGTTGTCCTGCCTGGAAGCGGATTATTCTTCAGCCGCAGAGTTGCGTTTTTTCTGCTCAATCGCTTGATCTATCGTGCCTTCCTTAGAAAGATCTGAAATTTGTTCCTTGGTTATCTTTTGATCTGCCTTATTGGATTGCTCATCTTTTCGTGAATTCATGAGTACGCCTCCTATATTCTCTACATACGAGTAGCGTTTTCCAAAACGGCAAACACTATGCAGAATTCATTACCAAGTGAGGTGCGGGTCTTGTCGAATGTTGTTATAATGGGGAATGACCTTAATAGAGGCGACTGTATAGAAAGGGGTTCGTAACATGACGATTAAAAAAGCGATCACCATCGCTGGATCAGATACAAGTGGGGGCGCTGGCATACAAGCGGATTTAAAAACCTTCCAAGAGCTTGGCGTATATGGCATGACTGCTCTCACGACCATTGTGACAATGGACCCAGAAGACGACTGGAATCACCTCGTCTTTCCACAAGCATTGGACACTGTAAAGGCACAGCTAAAAACGTTATTGAGCGTAGAAATCAATGCACTAAAGACAGGGATGCTCGGGTCTGTTGAAATCATTGAACACGTGGCAGATGTCATACGGACCAACAAGCTGACCAACGTCGTTGTCGACCCAGTGATGGTATGCAAAGGGAATGACGAAGTTCTACATCCGGAAACAGCCGTTGCCTTGCGCGACGTCCTGACACCGGTTGCGACCATCGCAACACCAAACTTGTTTGAGGCAAGCCAGCTTGCAGGCACTGGCCCACTAACAACGGTGGACGAAATGAAAGAAGCCGCTAAAAAAATTCATGCCCTTGGACCAGCCTATGTGTTAATTAAAGGTGGCCAAAACAAAGAAGATCAGCAAGCGACAGACGTCTTGTTTGACGGCAGCTCCTTTGAGATTTTCCAAGCAGATCGTATTGATACAACCTATACCCACGGCGCCGGCTGCTCGTATTCTGCAGCCATTGCCGCTGAACTTGCAAAAGGCGCAAGTGTAAAAGACGCCATCAGCACCGCAAAGGCGTTTATCTCAGCAGCCATTCGCGAAGGTTTCAAGCTGAACGAACACGTCGGCCCAACGATGCACAGTGCGTATCGCTCATCAGTGAAAAAATAAGACTAGAAGGAGCACCTCCCGCGATTGCGAGAGGTGCTCCTGTTTTTTTTTGCTAGATATATTCGCGGTTGAGTTTACGTTTGGGCTCACTTCCTCCGTTCAGGCTCGCTTCCCCTCGATTTGGGCTCGCTTTCCTCCGTTATCGGCTCGCTTCATGACTTTTCCGGCTCGCTTTGATCGCATTTCGGCTCGCTTTCTCCATTTGGGCTCGCTTCCCCTCGATTTGGGCTCGCTTTCCACCGTTATCGGCTCGCTTCATGACTTTTTCGGCTCGCTTTGACCGCATTTCGGCTCGCTTTCTCCGTTCAGGCTCACTTCCCCTCGATTTGGGCTCGCTTTCCACCGTTATCGGCTCGCTTCCTAACTTTTTCGGCTCGCTTTCTCCATTTGGGCTCGCTTCCCCTCGATTTGGGCTCGCTTTCCACCGTTATCGGCTCGCTTCTTCCCTTTTCCGACTCGCTTTTCCCCGATTTTGGCTCGCTTCCTGTCTTTTTAGGCGCGCTTTCCCTACTTCGGCTCACTTCTCATCGTTTCCGGCTCGCCCATCAAAAAAGCGCGTACCTGATCACTATCGATCGGGCACGCGCTTTTCTTTTTATGAAGCTCGTTTTAGATACAAATTAGACAAGCCATCCACTCATCCCGCTAAAAGCAGCAATACGCTTTACATACTTGGCTCGCATTGGCACGACAATTGAGGTCGTCCCGATTTCTGCTTTTCCACTCCGACGATGCACCAATGCACGTTTGATATGGAATTGGTAGTGATCACCGTTCTTTGCCATCGTTGCCACTTCTCTTGCCTCAGTCGTCCCAGTTCGCACAGACACACGATTAAATTTTGGCGCTTCGAACGGGCGAATGCTGACGATGTCTTCAAGCTTTATATGATAATTTAAGTGTGGTTTCTGCACAACAAGTTCCTCTGTCGACAAAGTGATGCCTAATTCTCTCTGCTTGTGGGAAAGCTTTAACTCTCCCTGCAACTCTTTAATGGTCATAAAGTCATTAAACATCTTGTCACCCCTAGTTTCATTGTCATAGGTTCAAAGGTTTGGCTATTGTACCATGTTCCTCTATGAAACGAAAGTACTTAGACGCACAAAAACTGGGACCCCTTAATAGGATCCCAGTCATTTAACGTTTATTCTCCGTTATACCTTGCATACGCATCTGCATAAATTTCGACGAGGCGGGCAGCATTCATGTCTTCAATGGTGGCGACATAATCATCCCATTCAGACAATGGGCGTTGTCCAGTAATGAATTTCGCTTCCATTTGCTCGACAAAGGCATCAAGGTCTGCCCGGATACGGCTCACTTCACCTTGCTCTTCTTTCGTCAGGAAAAGCTCTGGAATTGGAACTTGCGCGTAAGGCGTGAACTTCTCTTCCGTTTCATTGAAGATAAATTTTGTGAACGTGTTGTCTTTCCAGCTAAGATCAAGGTCTGGGAAGGCACGCTTCGGCGTTGGTACACCGTAATCTGGTGTCAACGTCGATCTCCATTCTTCAGCGTTCGTATACTGATCTGGCGTTTCTTTATGGACTCGAACGGTTTCGCTGTCATCTGCCCATTCCCAGAACAGCCCTTCTTCACCGATATTTAACAGCGTGGCCCCTTCTTCGGAATAAAGGTAGTCTATCCAACGAATCGATGCTTCAGGAGATGGATTTGCATTCGTAATGGCGAATTGTCCAACACTCACACCGTCACTTTTTGGTAAGACTGGCTCATCGACCATGTCGCTCTTAATGGCACGCATCATCGGATTATCCGTGCTATCATCTGGTCCACCAAGTGTAAAGTGCGGGAACCAGTTGGCAAAAAGACCTAGGCGATTGGCCTTTCCTTTTCCCGTCTTCTGCTCAGCCGTTTGAGAGAAGCTTTCTGGGTCTAACAAACCGTCCGTGTACAATTTATGCATGTACTCTAAATAGCCTTTGTAGCCTGGTTGGATTGCCCCAAGCATGACCTCTCCATCAATGACTTCAACACTCGGATCAAGATGACCAAAGGCACCAAGAAACCACTGGCGAATGTCTTCAATGCCATAGGCCGTTAACGGAATTTCATCCGCTTCACCGTTCCCATTTGGATCCTCTGTTTTAAAGCGCATTAACAGGTCATACATTTCGTCTGTTGTCGACGGTAATTCCTCAACATCTAAAGCCTCAAGCCATGCGTTGTTGTACCAAAGTGGCCCCCGTGCCCAGACGATCCCCTGGTTCACGTTAGGAAGCGCATAAATATTGCCGTCTGTGGCTGTAACGGTCTTCTCAATCTCTGGAAACTCCTCAAACATCTTTTGAATGTTCGGTGCATGCTCTTCAATAAGGTCATTCAACGGAAGCAAAATGCCCTGACTGCCGTAGTCTACTTGTTCTTCGGTTGTGAGGCTCCCACCAAAAATGATCCCTGGGTAGTCTCCACTTGCAAACATTAGATTTTTTTGGGTTTCAATGCTTTCAAGAGCTGGTGTTGTAAAATCGAATTGAATGTTTGTGCGCTCTGCCATTTCCTGAAAGAAATGCATGTCTTCCCATTCTGCAGCTCCAGCAGACGGACCGAACATGGATAAAGTCAATTGCTCATCAACAATCGGAAAACCCTCTGGATTCACTGTGACATCAACTGTGTTTTCTTCTGCTGCTTGCTGGCCTGAACAAGCGCTCAGCAACAACGCAGCCCCAACGAGCGACGATACCACTTTTCTTTTCATTTGTTTTCCCCCTCAAAAAGTGTAGTTTATCCTTTTATAGAACCAATCATGACGCCTTTCACAAAGAAACGCTGCATGAATGGGTAGATCACAATGATAGGTAACGTGGCAATAATAATGACGGCATATTTGATAATCGCTGCAATTTGTTCTTTATTTGCGGCCGCTTCACCATTTACAGCGCCTGACAGCTCAGACCCAATCTCTTGCAGAACGAGAATCTGTCGTAAAACGAGCTGTAGTGGAAACCACTCACGATCAGTCAGATAGATTAATGCATTAAAATAGCTGTTCCAATGGCCAACACCATAAAACAATGCCATAACAGCAATGATTGGTGCAGATAACGGCAATACGATTTTGAAAAACATTTTTGTGACTGAACAGCCGTCCATTTTTGCGGCCTCTTCTAGCTCTTGAGGGATCGTGACCTGGAAGAACGTCCGGCAAATGATGATGTTCCAAACCGCGGCTGCATTAGGCAACAAAAGCGCCCATGGAGAATTGACCAAGCCAAGGCTTTTGACGAGTAAGTACGTCGGAATCAATCCACCGCTAAAAAACATTGTAATGACGAACATCGCCATAAAAAAGTTGCGTCCAACAAAATCCTTACGAGCCATCGCATAGGCTGCCGGCAAAGTGACGGCTAGGTTAATTAATGTGCCTACTACAGTATAAAACAAAGTGTTTCGATACCCACGCCATATACGAGAATCTCCGAATACTCGCTCATAGCCTTCAAGCGTGAAATCGACAGGTAAGAGCCACATTGCCCCTGAATTCACTGCCGCTGGATTGCTTACCGAAGCGCTTACAATATACATCAGGGGATAGGCCACAATAAGTAAGACAAAGCATAAAACAATACGATTAAAGGTCAAGAATATTTGGTCCTGAAAATTTTCTTTGATCTTCGTGCCAGTCACATGTATTCCTCCCTTCTCTACCAGAGACTGGTTTCACTTACTTTTTTCGAGATTTGATTTACAGCGATGAGTAACGCGGCGTTAATTAGCGCATTAAACAATCCTACCGCCGCAGAAAAGCTGTATTGCGCATCAAGCAAGCCGACCCTATAGACGAACGTCGCGATGACATCCGACGACTCCATATTCAGTGAGTTTTGCAGAAGAAGAATTTTCTCAAAACCAACCGCAAGAAGATTTCCTGTATTTAAGATCAGCAAAATAATCATCGTTGGGATCAATGCAGGGATATTAATATACCAAATCCGCTGTAAACGTGTAGCTCCATCGACGATCGCAGCTTCATGTCGCTGAGGGTCAACACCTGCAAGGGCAGCGAGGTAGATGATGGTGCCCCAACCCGTGTTTTGCCAAACGTCTGACATCACAAAAACCGTTTTAAACCATCCAGGTTCCGTCATAAAGGAGATCGGGCCAATCCCAAAGAGACCTAAAAAATGATTGACCATCCCTGTAGATGGAGATAAAAAGGCAATGATCATACCGGACATAACGACAACGGAAATGAAGTGAGGCGCATAAGTAACCGTTTGCACAGTTCTTTTGAAAATACTATCCTTCACCTCATTCAATGAAAGCGCTAATAAAATTGGAAGTGGGAAACCTAGCGCAAGCGAATACAAGCTAATGCCTAGCGTGTTTCGAATCAAGTCCCAAAAATAATAGGAGTCAAAGAAATCGGTAAAATGCTGAAAGCCTACCCATTCGCTCCCCCATACGCCCATTGTCGGGACATAGTTTTTAAAAGCGATCAGGACTCCATACATTGGAAAGTAATGAAAGATAAGAAAGTACAAGAAGGCCGGCAAGATAAAGATGTAAAGCTGCCATGTTTGCAGTGCCTTTTTCCATTGACTTTGACGATTCTGCTTCATGTGTTTTATAGAGAGCCCTTCAGGTGTAGAAGCCCCTGCCTTGTTTGTTCCAGCAGGATCAGATGACATGCCATCTCCCCCTTTTTCAGTTTTTTCTTCTTAGCCAGTTGTGCAGAGAAGAGATTAGATTCATCTTACAAATTCATAGAAAATTCGTAAATATGTATGTTATTCCCGAGATAGAATCGACAAGGATGGCTTATTCGGAAGCGTCATTGTCACAATTATCACATGTACAAATGGACAAATGATAAGAAAAACGTCGTAGCACCAACGTTCTTAAAGAGCGGTAATGAACTTTATCCTCCCATCCTTCGTTCTACGATTTAACCGTGCAGTACACATGTGACCGAGCACTTTGACGCTGTAATCGCGCAGTCTATCTCCATTTCCGAGCACTTTTGCCGATTATCCGCGCACCACGGCCGGTTTACCGCGCACTTCATACTTAGCACCTTGTACTCACCCTCACCTCACCAACCTTGCACAACGACAAATCAAAAACGCCTTTCCCCTTCAATTACAAAGGGATTAGGCGTTTAGTGTGAGGCATACGACTTATGGATTCGTGCGTTTTGCCGGTATTCACCTGGTGTCATGCCAGTCGTCTTTTTAAATTTTCTCGTAAAGTTGGCGACATCTACATAGCCGATGTCTTTGACAATTTTCTTCACTGATTCATCACTCGTTTGCAAGCGTTCTTTTGCTTTCTTCAATCGCAGCTCCCAAATGTATGCGGTAAAAGTCGTCCCCGTCCATTCCTTGATGAGTCGGCTGCTATTGGTTTCCGTTAGTTGGAAGGATTCGCTAATGACGTTTAAGCTCATCCTATGCTGGCAGTAATTCGCTTCGATAAAATCGACCACTTGCTTCTGAATTTCTTCTTCACTTTTACGCTGGTGCTCTTGAACGGTAGTGCATAGCTTCCTTGTAAAATCGATTAATGAACGTTCTAATTCCGATATACTTGAAAACGAGGTCAATGCATAGGCAGATGTCGTTAATGCGATGCCCTTTTCATGCGAGGTCCGTAAAACCAAATTGATCATGTCGAAACAAACACATTTTACGAAAGATGGGTCCCAGTTTGTCGTCCGTAGCTGTGTGAACATTTCCTGCAACGTGTTCACCGCAATCTCTGGAGCACCTGTTTTAACACTTTGAACAAGGCGAACCTGTTGTTCTTTCGAATACCAAAGGTCAGGTTTTGCATCACGATCAATATCTGCAAAAAAGATGTTATCCTTGCCAAGTATTTTCGTATACTCCAACGCGCCCATCGCTTCGACAAAAGATGGATGAAAACCCTCTGACGCTTTATAAAGACGACCAACACCCAGTGCAGGCATCGTTTCCCAATACGGCGCAAGCTTTGCTTTTATTGCTGCAACATGCTCTTTCGTTCCACCTTGCTGCACATCCACGACGTAGGCAACACATTCGTCATGCACGAGCTCAACAGCGAACGCTTCTGCACCCTTCATATCGATGTGCTGCAACGGCCCACTGATCATCCCTTCAATTTGCTGTACGTTTTCGGTACGAATAAGCAAGACAAAGCCTGCTTTTCCTTTAAAACGGACTCCGTGCTGTTTCAACAGAGTCTCAGCCTGCTGTTTGCTCGCATGATCTCCCTTTAAAAGTTGTAAAAGGCATTGCTGCAGGACAAAAGGCTCTTGTTCCCCATACTTTTTAGCCATTTGATCTTTCTCGGCAAAGAGGCTTTCTAGTGCTTCCTGCAATCCCGTCAATTCATTTTTCGGTCGTTCGTTCCCTCGCAATGGTCTGGTCGATTTCTTTTGCACAAGGTGAAGCAAATGATCGACGGGCCGATAATTTCTTAGGGAAAGCATGTAGGATGCGACAATACCGAACATCACGAGTAAGGCGGCTAAGAAGAACAACGCCGTTTTCATTGATGAAAGTTTGCTAAACATAACGTTTTGAGGGATCACCGTAACATACGACCAACCCGTGTCTTCGGTGTTTACTTTCATAATAGAAAAAGCGTTCTTGTTTATGATGGTGGAGGAAATCCCCTGCTCAGCGGACTGAATCGCCTCAAGTCCGTTCGCGCCGTCAAATTCATTCTTAAAATCAACAATCACCTCCTGATTGTTGTTCATGACAAAAACGCCGCCTTCTGTATCCCCCAACACATCTCGCATACTGCTAAGCAGCTTTGCCTCTTTAATGAAATACATAACAACCCCGTGATGAGATGGTGTATTTGGCGGGATCGGATAGATCAAAGTAAGCATGCGCTCATTTCTCTCATTCCTTGCCTGAACTTGTTGAGAAACAAACAACGGTTCTTGAAGCGCTTTCATTTGTTTTTGAAAATCAGACCTTTCCCAATCTGAGAATGAAAATACCCGTGAGAAAAAGACATCTAACGAGGCCATCCCCTTTGATGAATAGATATAAGGACTGTTCGGATAATAGAGATATAAATCATGAATGATGGCATTGTTCACTTGATATTTACTCAATTCTCTAATCGCCTCTTGGCCGAAATACGAATGCTGAACCATGTATGGTGTTAGTCGGTGGTCATAAGAAATTTGGGAAGCCATTTTAGACAGCTCTTCTACACGCCCATCAAAGAACGTTTGCAGCTGCTTCAGCTTACTCATATTGGATTCTTCTATCGTTGACCGCAATTGGACAACGGATTGCTGATATAAAATGACACCCATGACGAGAAAAGGCACAAGGAAAATCACAAAATACGATACTAAGTACCTGAGAAACAATTTTGAGCGCCAAACCTTTTTCATATAACCCCTCCTCCTCGTCAAATTGTCCAAAACATATACCGACCTTTAAAGTAGTCTTATAATAACATACCAAGTATCATTTCCATCAATGGTTTTTTAAACTTTTCGAACAAACTGTCAAACAAACTGACACCTATTAATGAAGTGGGAAAGTATGGTTTGTAGATCCCTTCATCTTCAGGTACACTAAAGACTAAGACCACCGAAAGAAAAAAAGGGGGGCTGTATTGTGTCTCATCGATTCGTAAAAACAGAACGCCAATCATCAGAGGGTGTCGTGGGGCAATTAATGACCAGAATCCAAACTGAGCGAGGCATTAGCACACAAACGGCCAGTGTTCTTGACACAAAGGATGCTTACGTCATTGAAATTGCGGTTGATCATGATACACACGCCATTACGGTTAGTCATAATGCACACACCATCAGTCTAAATGCAGCCTCTTTGAAGGAAGAGAATCAAACGGAACACTGGGAAAAGCATTTTTACTTTGACGATGTGGTTCCTGCTTTGATGGAGGCTGTGTATGATCGAAAAGGTCTTATGCTTATTCTTCCGAAGAGGTATCCTGGTAAGAAGGATATATTGCACTAAGGCAGATGAGAAACGCTCGCTTTCTTCGTTGCTTTGCCTTGTCCGGTGCTCATTGCCCTGATGGCAACTCCGCGCCTCCCAAGTCTTTGCGCCTCGAAAGACAAACGTTTTCATTCTACCTTAGGTTAAATAGGTGGAGAAACGCTCGCTTTCTTCGTTGCTTTGCCTTATCCGGTGCTCATTGCCCTGATGGCACCAAGCTGTACGTTTCGGAAAAAAGATCGTTTTCTCTACTTTTTATAAAACTCTATCTATCATTTAGCATTATTTTTACTCTGAGAGCGCCTTAGCTGCGCTCTTCTTTGTTTATAATACGATATTTATGAAAAGGATACCCTCCAATGACTACCTTTTTCAGGTCTCTCTACCGTAAATTAAAAGACCATCCATTGCCGGTTGGGACAATAATTAATGAGGCTTACCGCATTACTGGTCACCTTGGTGCTGGTAGCTTTGGCCTTGCCTACATTGCCGTTCAATCGGAAACCGATTCTCCCTGTGTGTTAAAGCAACTCCGTCCGAGCCGTTCAAAAATGGATGACCAGAAGCAATTTCTCCATGAAGTCGACGTATTAAAGATGATTCATCATCCAGCGGTTCCACGTTACCTCGACCACTTTACGAACGCAGGGCGCACATTTATTGCGATGACGTATGTCGAGGGAGAAAACCTTGAAGATGTGTTGTTTGATCAAAAGCGTGCGTTTTCTGAGAAAGAGTCCTTAAAGTTGATTACAGATGTTGTTGGGGTGGTCGCTGACCTGCATTTGCATGAGGTGTTTCATGGGGATCTCAGAACACCAAATATGATATTACGACATGGCGCTTTATCTATCATCGATTTTGGTTTAGCGAGGACCGGGAGTCAAGGGTTGTCCGAAGAGCAAAAAACGCGGCATGCTTTAGAGGATTTGTATGATGCCGGCGATTTGTTGTTGTTTTTGTTGTACTCTACCTTTCAGACAAAAAGGAAAAAAGCTCTCCCTTGGACAGAAGAGCTTACGTTGCATCCAGCAACTACTACTCTGCTAAAGCGGCTTCTCGGAATTGATCAGCCTTTTCATAACGCAATAGAAGCGGAGGAGGCTCTTAAATCGACACTGACAATGGTACGTGCTTAGCTGCTACTACGCCCACGTCGCTTGTAGCGGCCACTCCCACTATACGGATTGTGTCTACGTCGATCACTCGAGCTCCTGCTATAGCTGTGCGCATATCTTCTTCTGCCGCGATCGCTTGAGCTCCTGCTGTAGCTACGCGAATACCTTCTGCGTTTGCGGTTGCTCGAGCTACCTGAATACTTTTTTATCGTTTTTAATATCTTCTTAAACATCTCATTCACTCCTTCTCTACTTTATTGTACCAATTGCCATACCGTTCGTGCACTTCTGATGCTTTCCGTACATTTCTTCGGCTTACACTGTTAAGGTTTCTGTTTGCTTTACCAACTGTGCAAAGACAGTCTCCTGCAAGTCGTACCCTAAGCCAAAATGACTCGATACTGCCACTAAACCATTATGGACCGTTATTTCCGGGGCAATGATGTCACGTTCCCAATAGTGACTTGACCCCACCAAATCTCCTGGGAGGTCAACACCAGGCAATGTTGCAAAGGCGATGTTGTGCGCCCTGCCAATCCCCGATTCAATCATCCCACCACACCACACACCAATGTTCTTTTCCTGACAAAATGCAACCATTTCTATGGCAGTCTGCAATCCCCCAACTCGCCCGATTTTAATGTTCACAATGCGACAGCTTTGAAGAGCAATAGCTGTCTTCAAGTCATTCATTGAGGCGATGCTTTCATCCAGACAAACAGGCGTCTTCAGCTCTGCCTGCAAAACCGCATGATCCAAAAAGTCGTCATAGGCGAAGGGTTGTTCAATCATTGAAAGATTGAACTCGTCCAATTGCTTTAACTGCTGAAGGTCTTCAAGTGTGTACGCAGAATTAGCGTCTGCCATTAACGGGACAGATGGGAATCGCTCCCTTACTGCTTTAATAAGTTGAAGATCGTTGTCTTTTGATATTTTTAGCTTCACTCGTTTGTAGCCTTGTTCTATCGCCTCTTGAATCGCATGAAATAAGTCTTCCTGTCGTTGTTTCTGTCCAATCGCGATCCCTGCCTGAACGTTTTGCTTTGTTCCTCCAAGCAATTGATACAATGGCTGACCACTTTGCTTAGCGTAAAGATCCCAGAAAGCCGACTCAATTGCGGCAATTGCCATTTTGTTTCGCTTTACGTGGCGAAACACCCGTTGCAGCTCCTTTGGGTGAGAAATGGGAAAGGCCTGATGAAGAAGCGGCCAAAGGACCTCTGCGATCATCGTTTTCGCTGTGAAATAAGTTTCTTCTGTATAAAATGGGTCTGGCAACGCAACCAGCTCCCCGTAACCTGATAGACCATCCCCGTCTGTCAGCTCAAGTATCACGACTGGTTTTTCGTGAATCGTTGTGGAGTGTGTCACAAAAGGTTGCTTTAAGGGAAGCATCAGTGTGTGTATCGTTAACATTTGAACATTCAATTTGAACGCCCCTTCCCACTTATTAAGCCAGCTTTGATCGCTTCTCCAAAGGAAATCCAATCTTGCCTAACAACAGGACGCAAGTTTGGATTATGCAACGTCGCCGCTGGGTGAAACATCGGCCATAGCTCATGCCTCTGCGATGAGAACGTGTACGTTTCATCTTGATACGTTAAGATTGGCTGGACCAAATGCTTCCCATGAACAACAGTAATTTTTGCGCGATCCCCAATGAGTCGTCGTAAACCTACATTGCCAAGAGGCACGAGCAGTTGCGGGCGAACAACGCGTATTTGAGCATCCAAAAAAGGCGCATGCGCTGCAATTTCTTTCTTTGATGGTGCCCGATTCGGCAGTTTGCCGAGTTTGTCCCGTTTTCCATTGACTTGATATGGTCTGCTTCGAACGACACTTGTGATAAACACATCTTTCCTCGTCAATTCCGCAAGAGCTAGATGCTCGTCCAACACCTTGCCAGCACGACCTGTGAAGGGAGCTCCCGTGTCCACCTCGGTTTTCCCTGGGGCTTCTCCGACGAGCATAATGGAAGCATCTTCATCACCAGAACCAACGACGAATCCTTCACAAGGAAAAGGGGCAATGCGTTTTTTAGCTTCTGCGATAAAATGGTGCATCTACACCCACTCCTAGTCATCTATTTTGCCGGTAAGCTTTAGGCAACCACAGCATTTTATGATAAAATAAAACCATCTTACTCTATGGAAAGAAGTGATACAGTGTCTACGGAGGATTGCATATTTTGCAGCATCGCCAAAGGGAGCATCCCATCTGCGAAAGTTTATGAAGATGAGCATGTGTTTGCGTTTCTCGATCTAAGTCAGGTGACGAAGGGGCACACGCTTGTCATTCCAAAGCATCATTATCAGGACATTTACACACTTCCCTCAGAGGAGGCTGCACGACTTTATTCGGCTGTTCCTAAAATCGCAATCGCTATAAAAGAAAGCTTCTCCCCTATTGGGTTAAATGTTCTTAACAACAATGAGGAGCCGGCTGGTCAATCTGTCTTTCATTATCATCTTCATCTCATTCCACGTTACGGAAAAGGCGACGGGTTTGGTGCTGTGTGGAAAACCCATGAGGACGCCTATAGCAAAGACGATTTACACAACATCGCAGCAACAATTTCAGCCCATATTCACTCCTAGGGAAAGGATTGAACCAACGCATGAGCACACCTACTTACAATTTTAACGCAGGACCTGCAGCTTTACCAAAAGAAGTACTCGCCCAAGCACAAGAAGAGCTACTGAACTTTCAAGGCACGGGCATGTCTGTTATGGAATTAAGCCATCGAAGTGCTGCCTATGATCAAGTGCATCAAAAAGCGTCTGCCTTGCTGCGAGAACTAATGGACATCCCAGAAAATTATGACGTGCTTTTCTTGCAAGGTGGAGCAAGTCTTCAATTTTCAATGGTACCTATGAACTTCTTGCCGGCTGGTGGAACGGCAGATTATGTCATCACGGGGGCTTGGGCTCAAAAAGCGCTGAAGGAAGCAAAGCTTTTTGGCAAGCCACATATCGCAGCAACAACCGAAGCGAGCAACTTCGCCCACATCCCTACTGAAGAAGAGCTACAATTGTCGGATGATCCTGCCTATGTCCATGTGACATCAAACAATACAATTTTCGGAACACAATGGACATCGTTTCCTGAGACATTACAAAAAGCGCCACTTGTCTGTGATATGTCCAGCGACATTTTATCACGACCAATTGATGTCAGTTCGTTCTCTTTGATATACGCTGGCGCACAAAAAAACCTAGGTCCTTCAGGAATCACTGTCGTAATAAAAAGAAAAGACTGGAAAGCAGTGAATTCTTCTATTCCTACAATGCTGTCTTACGAAACACATGCCAAAACAGATTCCTTGTACAATACACCACCAACCTTTGCCATTTATATGTTATCGCTTGTCTTGCAACGGGTAAAGGACATAGGAGGAGTGAAAGTCGTAGAAGCGGAGAACAATCGTAAAGCACAGCTTCTCTATCAGACCATTTCTGAAAGCAACGGCTTTTACACACCTCATGCAGCTGCCGGAAGTGAATCCAAAATGAACGTCACTTTCCGATTGCCCGATGAGGATACGACAAAAGTGTTCCTCGCTAAAGCCAAGGACAGTGGTTTTTCGGGTCTGGCGGGACATCGCTCCGTCGGTGGATGCCGTGCCTCTATTTACAACGCTGTGCCTTATGACTCCGTTGAAGCACTTGCTTCGTTCATGAAGGACTTTCGCAAAAATCAAGCATAGAAGGGAGAACCTACTGTGAGCAATCAACCTAAATCATTTTTTATCGGCTTTTTAATAGGCGGTTTGGCGGCAGGTACATACACACTTCTCAACACGCCAAAATCTGGACGTCAGCTTCGCTTAGATGTCAAACGCACTGCAGAAAACTGGAAACAACAGATTGACGACATTAAAATGGAAGCTCGTGAGCTTGCCCAACAGCTTCAGCACACATCGAAGGAAAGCCTCGACACCATTAAAGATGTTGCAGCTGACCTCACCCAATCCATTGAAGAGTGGAAGCAATCGATCGCCCCTCATCAAAAGAAGATTGAAAAAGAGTTAGCAGCAATCGAAAAATCCATCAAAGAGCTTGAGGACATGTCGAAACCTTCTTGATGGTTCTCAGAAAAAAGGTCGCCCAATTGGGCGACCTTTTTTCTGTTCTATTTGAAAGACGGTTTACATGATATCGTTCCTCTGAAAGGTCCAAGACGGATCAGCTCGCTTCGGGAACTTTTGAACTCACTTCTGACGGATCGGCTCGCTTTGAACCGGTTTGGGCTCGCTTTCCTTCTTTTTTGGCTCGCTTAACCTGCTATTGTCCCTATTGAGTAGACAGACTTATGATATGAAGGCTCAAAATTTGGCTATACTTCTCATTATTACCCTTAGAAGGAGCTGAAGTAT